>UQXK01000003.1 GCA_900544985.1 uncultured Eubacteriales bacterium | reverse complement strand
TTATTTTGGCGAAAGCTTTTGAGATTCCAAAGGACTTTTCTCGAAAAGTCCTTTGCGTCCGGGTTTCACGGCAGACGCCCCAACTGATAATAAGCCCCAAAATAATTATTATCTCACCTTTGCAGGTGAGACTATATATATCTTTTCCGCCCCAAGCTCACAAAGTATATTACACAAAGCCCAAACCGTACTGCCGCTCGTAACAACGTCATCGATTATAATTACGGATTTGCCTTTTACATTCGCATTTTTAGCGGCATAAAATACATTTACGGCATTTTCCGTTCGCTCTTTCGCAGACAGATTTTTTTGTTCTTCCCCGAAAAGCTTTCGTTTGAACAGTTTTACAAGCGGTATTCCCGTAATATCCGATATTTTCTTTGAAAGAACGAACGCCTGATCAAATCCGTATTTTTTCTTTCCCGACACAGATCGCGGAGGATACGCCAAAACATAATCCCCGTCTTTTTTACCGTCAATTTCGTTCTCTATAATATCCGCGCATTCCCTTGCGAAAAAATTCTGCAAAGCCCTATTATTGCTCCTCTTAAAAGTATATATAAGCTTTTTCGAAATACCGCTGTCAAACCCGAAAATATGCCTTTCGCTCACTTTTTGCCCGAAGGTGCGTAACATATCAGCCCTGCAACGGCAAAAAGCTTCCTCCTTACGGCAAACCGGGCATTTCTCTTTTTTCAGCATGAGATATTTCGAATAGCATATATCGCAAAAAGGCACCCCGGAAGATTTGCCGATCATTTCCCCGCACAAAACACATTTTTTAGGAAAAAGAAAGTTCAGAAAACCCATATTTTTATCCTTCGGAAATAAAATCATTCATATTTAGAAAAAAGATAAGGAAGCCCCGTATATCTTTTCGTTCTTCTGTTGTTGTCTATCATTCTCCTGGATACCTCTTCCTCTCCTACGAGAACTACCATTTTCTGCGCCCTTGTAAGCGCGGTATACAAAAGATTTCGCGTAAGCAGTCTCTGAGAATATCTGTAAAGCGGAATTATGACTATCGGATATTCGCTTCCCTGACTTTTGTGAACGGTTATCGCATAGGAAAGGTCGAGCTCATCGAGCATGGAAAAATCATATTCCGCGCGTTTGTCGTCAAAAAGAACGACCATACATTCCTCTGAAAGCTTTATCTCCTCTATAATGCCGATATCCCCGTTGAATATCCCGCTTCCCTCTGTTCCGTTAGCTCTCTTCCATTCGATATCGTAATCGTTTTTTATCTGCATGACCTTGTCGCCCTCGCGGAATACGATATCCCTCGATTTTCTCTCCCTCTTTTCGGGAGAAGGCGGATTTATCGCCGTCTGCAAAGCCAAATTCAGCGCTTCCGTGCCGTTTACTCCCTTTTTGGACGGAGTTATTACCTGTATTCCGTTAAAAACTGTGTTCCCGTATGTTTTCGGCAGGCGCGACGAGCAAAGCGAAACTATCGTCGAAAGCGTCATATCGTCGCCCGTTCGCGGCAAAAAGAAGAAATCGGCGTCTTTTTTGGAAAGGTCCATATATCTGCCGCCGTTTACGGCGTGCGCATTCGTTACGATGAGACTTTCCTCCGCCTGCCTGAATATATGTGTCAGCATGACCATGGAAAATCTGTCGCTTTCGACTATGTCTCTGAAAACATATCCGGGACCGACAGGCGGGAGCTGGTCCGCATCCCCTATAAGTATGAGCCTTGCCGTCGGTTTCAGCGCGCGAAGAAGCGCCTCCATAAGAAAAACATCTATCATCGACGCTTCATCTATGATTATAACATCCTCGTCAAGAGGATTCGATTCGTCCTTTCGAAAAACAGTTTTTTCCTCTGTTCCGTACTCCATTTCGAGTAAGCGGTGTATCGTCTTTGCCTCCATGGAGGACGCTTCGGAAAGGCGCTTTGCGGCTCTTCCCGTAGGAGAAGCAAGCGCTATGTTCATTCCCATGCTCTTGAATATTCTGATTATGGCGCGGACAACGGTCGTCTTTCCCGTTCCGGGACCGCCCGTGAGCACGAATACAGAGCTTGCGATAGCTTCCTTTATCGCTTTTTTCTGATGTTCTTCATATTCTATATCGTTTTCAAGCTCGGACATTCTTACGAATTCATCAAGGTTTTTTACGTCAAGCGAATGGTTTACCTGCTCCATCAGATCGAGCTTTTTGGAAATATAAGTTTCCGCCTCATATACCGCCGGAAGATATATCGCCTTTATCCCCGACTGCCTTACAAAAACAAGCTCTTTTGAATCTATAAGCTCGTAAAGCACATCTTCAAGGACCTCTCTCTCACATGACAAAAGCTTTTCCGATGTTTCCGCAAGCTTGTCCAGTGGAAGAAACGTATGCCCGTTCTGATAAAGGTTATGCGAAAGCACAAATTTTATCCCCGCGCCTATCCTTTCGCGCGATGACGCGGCAAGCCCGAGATTTCTGGCAATGGCATCCGCTTTTTCAAAGCCTATTCCGTTTATCTCGTCGCACAGAATATACGGGTTTCTCGTTATAACGTCTATCGCGCCCGAACCCCATTTTTTGTATATTCTCACAGAAGTGGACGGTCCGAAATACGTGCGGCAAAAAGCCATCACGTTCCTCATTCCGAACTGCGCGCGAAACGCTTCCCCTATCTGTGCCGCCTTTTTCGGAGATATGCCGTTTATATCGGACAGCCAATCCGGGTGGTTTTCGAGAACATCAAAAGTGTCCTCTCCGTATGCTGTAACTATATGCCTTGCCGTGACTGGACCTATTCCCTTTATAGTCCCCGACGCCAGATATTTAAGTATGGCGCCCGAACTTGAAGGCAGTTGTTTTTCATAATATTCTACCTTGAATTGTCTGCCGAACTGCGGATGCGTAACAAAAGTACCCATCGTTTTTATAGTTTCACCGACGGCAAGATACGGCATTTCCCCGCAAACGGTATATAGCTCGTCGGAAAACGCCAGAAGCTCGCAGACAACGTATCCGTTGCCTTCGTTTTGATATATTATTTTTTCTACCGTCCCCTCCAAAGAGAGAAGAGAGTTTTCATCATTTCCCATAAAATTCCCCGTCGGAACAAAACCGTCAGATGTAGTGTATCGTAATATTCCCCGCTCTGCCGGAAAGGTTTTTCGCAATATATGTAAGTTCTTCGGCGTCTGCGGAATTTTTTTCTATATTTATTATTACTTTCGTCTTTCTGCCGAGCCCTCTTGCCATTCGGATATAATATTCAAGGCTCTCTTTATTGGCATATATCACAAAAGTATCGTCCTTATGTTTTACAACAGCGCTTTTCTCTATTTCTTTTTTTGCAAAATCGGAAAAAAGCTTCTTATAAATCACATAAAGAAAAACAAGTGCAAGAGCGGAAACAAGAATTATCACGAAAAGCTCCATATTTCTTCTCCGTAAAAAAGATTTTTCAAATCGGAGCAGTGTGTTAAAGCTCACTTTATCGCGTTTTGACGGTTGCAACCGCAGAAAAAGGAGCTTCGCTCCGAAAACGTTCGGCAGGAGATTATAACCGCCGCCGAAAGTCCGATAGCGCGTCTTGCTAAAAGGCAAAGGACTTTGCGGCAAAATTATAACCGCCGATACAAAATCATTTTATGCGAAAAAAAGCTTTTCGTGATTTTTTCTTTTGATAACCCTGTTTTTTGATGAAAACATCTCCTGCATTTAATAATATAACAAATAAATAGCTAAATTGTATACGTGATTTTAAAAAGAACGGTTTTAAATCTTATTTTTTTATTAAGCAAAAAACATCTAAAAATATCTTCGAAATCATATACCGAAGATTTCCGCCATATGCCGATATAGGCAAGCGGCTCACCGTAATTTCAACGCAGAAAAATAAACGGAGCCGCCGATTATCCGTAATATGATGGATAAAAATATCGCCGCTGAACGCAAAATGCGGAAGTGCGCTTCTTAAATGTATTTCACGGCTCTTATATCTCCCCAAAGTAAGTCCGCACTTTTCTCTATATCGTTTCTTTCTTCTGAGGATATTTCTCTGAAACATTTTACTTCGAGAGTACGGTTTTTCTTTTTCCAAGTCCCCGCAACATTTCCGTCAAGAAGTACGCCAGGCATAACTATTCCCGCAAGATTGAACACTCCGCGCAGATATTCGCTTTTCAGATAAATACTTTCTTTTTTCTGATATCCCCGCATAAGCTGATCAAACCCGGAAAGAAATATGCATTTCGGAATATCCGGACAATCCGCATAAATATCTCCCATATAAAAATACAGCTTTCCGTCTATCATAATTCTTTTAGCCGAAAGCTCGCTTAAAAGCTCTTTTACGCGTCCTTTGGGAAATCCGAAAAAGTATGCGATATCGTTTACGGTCGCAGGCGCTATGTGATTCAGATACCGCATAAGCTGTGCCTTTACCGCTTCTCTACTGTCCATAGGAGTATACGGTCTGCTTATTTTGAACGCTTTTTCGGATTCGGCTTTATATTGGATAAATCCTCTTTCGCAAAGAGGCCTTATAAGACCGCCCCAGCTGTCAAAGATATATGCTTCTTCTGTCTTTGTCATTCCCGATTCTCTGCAAGAAAGACGCAGATCTTCACGTTTTTCTATTCCCGAAGCAACGCTTTTTACAATATGATCCGCAAAATATTTTTTTCTTTCTCCGGTTATCCATATCCTGTTTCCGGAAAATTCATCCGCCCAGTTGTCGTTCAGATAAAATCCGTCGTCATACTTGAACAAAGGCAGATCATCTTCCGAAATCATATGCATAGTGCCTCTGATCGTCCAGTTTTTTATTATATTATCACAGGGAAAATCTTTGTCTATCCTTTCATTGCAGCGAATAGCAAGAGAATGCATCGCATAACCGAAAAACTGGCACTGTATGCCGCACAAATCTCTTATGACCGTCTCTTTATCCGCGTTTTTTGTAAGATATTGTCTTGAAAGTTGTATTTGTTTTAATTCCGCCGTATTCATCGATTTACCCCGTTTATATAATACCGAAAATAACGCTAAAAAATCTCTGTACGGTTAATCAATATAAAAAACTATTATGACTTAATTATTTAAGTCCCGCTTTGTCGCGAAGTATCGATGCTATATCCGTTTTTTCGAATCTTAGCCCAAGCTCTTCTCTTCCGAAGTGACCGTATGCGGAGAGAGATTTGTATATGGGTTTTCTGAGATCGAAATAATCTATTATCGCAGCGGGACGAAAATCGACCGTATCGTGAAGAATAGCGGCGATTTTTTCGTCTGGGATAACACCCGTGCCGAAGGTATTTACGTTCTCGCAAAGCGGACGCGCAACGCCTATCGCATAAGCGATCTGAACTTCGCATTTTTTGGCAAGTCCTGCCGCAACAATATTTTTAGCGGCATATCTTGCAGCATAGCTTGCGCTGCGGTCGACCTTCGTCGGATCCTTTCCCGAAAATGCGCCGCCGCCGTGTCTGCCGTAACCGCCGTATGTATCTACGATTATCTTTCTTCCAGTAAGTCCGCTGTCGCCTGCGGGACCGCCTATTACAAAACGTCCCGTGGGATTTACATATATTTTCGTATCCGCATCTATGAGGTTTGCGGGGATAACGGGTTTTATCACCGTCTCTATAACGTCGTTTCTTATTGTTTCAAGAGAAACATCGGGGTTGTGTTGGGTAGATACAACGATGTTTGCAAGTCTTACAGGGGTGTCTCCGTCGTATTCGACCGTTACCTGTGTCTTGCCGTCGGGACGAAGGTAAGACAACACTTTATTCTTTCTTATATATGCGAGCTTTTTAGCCATATCGCGCGCAAGGACATATCCGAGCGGCATTTTGCAATCCGTCTCGTCGCAGGCGAAACCGAATACCATTCCCTGGTCTCCCGCGCCTATCTCGTATTTGTCGCCAACCTCGCCGTTCTTAGCTTCGAGAGAGCGGTCAACACCCATGGCTATATCGGGCGACTGGCTGTGTATGGAGTTTATTACGGCGCAGGAATCCGCGTCAAAACCGTATTTTGCTCTGTCATATCCTATCTCGCGGACAGCGTCGCGCGCAACGCTTTCAATGTCCACATAAGCTGATGTTGTTATCTCTCCCATAACAAGAACGAGTCCTGTTGTAGTCGCCGTTTCGCACGCGACACGCGCCATCGGGTCCTTCTCTATTATAGCGTCAAGAACTGCGTCGGATATTCTGTCGCAAAGTTTGTCGGGATGTCCTTCCGTTACCGATTCGGTAGCAAAAAATCTGTGTGCCATGATACCATTTTCCTTCTTTTTATTTTAATTTTTATTTTCAATATCAAAAGAAAATCCCTCGGTTACCCGAGGGAGAGAAAATTCAAAATATTTTTCTCTCATCTATCGGGAATTAGCACCTTGATAAAAAAATCAGGTTGCCGGGCTTCACAGGGCCTGTCCCTCCGCCTCTCTTGATAAGATATAAATATTTTATCATATATATTTTATTTTTTCAATAGTATTTTTTATATTGCGCCAAAGTTTGCGCTTTTTTATATCGATATGAGATATATTACGCTTTATAATGCTTATTCCTGACGACATAAAGTGTAATAAACAGGCATATTCGGTGCAAAAGTTTTGCGGATTTTTAAGGGGCTTTTTCAAAAGCCCCTTAAAGCGGAGGTTTGGAACGGCAGTTCCAACTGTTGACGACAAATTAAAAAACGCGGATTTCTCCGCGTTTTTTTGTGTGCATTATCAGTTGGGGCTTCCGCCGTGGGACCCGGACACAAGAAACTTTTCGAGAAAAGTTTCTTGGAGCTTCAAAAGCTTCCGCCGAAATAAAGTGATGTATTCGGTGGGAAATTCTTTTGCCTACTTTTCTTATAAGAAAGGTGTGTTAGATTTTTTCGTGGAATGTGCGTTTGATAACTTCGAGCTGCTGTTCTTTCGAAAGTCTGTGGAAGTTTACGGCATATCCCGAAACTCTTATCGTGAGCATCGGATATTTTTCGGGATGCTCATAAGCGTCCATAAGCGTTTCGCGATTGAGAACGTTTACGTTAAGATGCTGAGCGCCCTGCGCAAAATATCCGTCGAGTATGCTTACAAGATTGGATATTCTCTCTTCTCCGCCCTTTCCGAGAGCCGTCGGAACAATGGAGAACGTGTTGGAAACACCGTCCTGGCAAACATTGCGGTAAGGAATCTTTGCAACGGAGTTGAGAGATGCGAGAGCACCGGAAGCGTCTCTTCCGTGCATCGGGTTTGCGCCGGGAGCAAGAGGTTCGCCGGCTTTTCTGCCGTCGGGAGTAGTACCGGTCTTCTTGCCGTACATAACGTTGCTCGTTATCGTAAGAGCAGAAAGCGTGTGCTTTGCGTTTCTGTAAAGCTTGTGCTTTTTAAGCTCGGTTATAAGCTTTGTGGCTATGTCGACAGCGAGGTCGTCAACTCTGTCGTCATCGTTTCCGTACTTCGGATAGTCGCCTTCCGTTACAAAATCAACGGCAACGCCGTTTTCATTTCTTATCGGGCGTACCTTGGCGAATTTGATGGCAGAAAGGCTGTCGGCAGCGACGGAAAGTCCTGCCATTCCGAATGCCATAAGTTTTTCGGGATCCGTATCATGGAGCGACATCTGGCTCGCTTCGTACGCATATTTGTCATGCATATAGTGGATTATATTGTTTGCGTCGACATATATCTTTGCAACGTATTCGAGAACTTTTTCATAGTTTGCCCAGACCTCGTCGAAAGAAAGAACTTCCGAATCAAGAGGCTTTATGCCGGGAACGACTTTTTCGCCTTTAAGTTCGTCGATTCCACCGTTTATCGCGTAAAGAAGGCTCTTTGCAACATTGCATCTTGCGCCGAAGAACTGCATCTGTTTGCCGACTCTCATAGCGGAAACGCAGCAAGCGATAGCGTAATCGTCACCGTAAATGGGTCTCATAACGTCGTCGTTTTCATACTGAATGGAGTCTGTCTTTATAGAGATGTCAGCGCAGAATTTTTTGAAATTCTCGGGGAGTTTTTCGGACCAAAGAACAGTGAGGTTCGGTTCGGGAGCCGTTCCGAGATTTATGAGCGTATGAAGATATCTGAAAGAGTTCTTCGTAACGAGCGGTTTGCCGTTTATTCCTACGCCGCCGACAGATTCGGTTACCCATGTGGGATCTCCGCCGAAAAGTTCGTTATATTCGGGAGTTCTGAGGTGTCTTACAAGACGGAGCTTTATTATAAACTGATCGATAAGCTCCTGCGCCTCTTCCTCTGTGATGATTCCGGCTTCGAGATCTCTTTGTACATATATATCGAGGAATGTGGACGTTCTTCCGAGCGAAGTTGCCGCGCCGTTGTTCTCTTTTATTCCTGCAAGATATCCCATGTAAAGCGACTGTATCGCTTCCTTTGCGGAAACAGCGGGTTTGGTAACATCAACGCCGTAGCTCTCTGCCATCTTTGCGATGTCGGAAAGCGCGCGTATCTGCATGGAGACCTCTTCACGGAGTTTTATAAGGCTATCTGTCATTTCTCCGTCGAGCTTTGCAAGATCTTTCTTCTTTTCTGCGATAAGTCTGTCCGTACCGTAAAGTGCAACGCGACGATAATCTCCTATTATTCTTCCTCTGCCATATGCGTCGGGAAGTCCTGTAAGAAGTCCCGCGTGTCTTGCCGCTCTTACGGAAGCGGGATATGCGTCAAAAACGCCCTGGTTGTGTGTTTTTCTGTATTCATAGAAATGTGCTTTTATTTCGGGATCGAGCGAATATCCGTAAGCTTCAAGGCTCTGCTCTGCCATTCTCGTACCGCCGTAGAGGTTTACTATTCTTTTAAGCGGTGCATCTGTTTGAAGTCCTACGATAACTTCGTTGTCTTTGTCTATATATCCGGGTTCAAAGCTGCAAATTCCGGAAATTCTCTTTGTTTCGACGTCGAGAACGCCGCCTTTTTTAAGCTCTTCCGAAAGAAGCTCTACGCATTTGTTCCAAACCTTTTTCGTTTTTTCGGTAGGACCGCTCAAAAACGAAGCGTCTCCTTCATAAAGAGTGTAGTTTTTCTGTATAAAATTGCGGACATCGATTTCTCTTTCCCATCTTCCGCCGTTAAATGCTTTTCTTTCCATTGTTCAAATTTTACCTTTCATGCTTTTTTAAAATATTTATTGTAAAAACCGTTTACTATGTCCGCATCCATTGCCGGTACACCTTCAAGCGGTTCCTTTATGCCGAGCTTTTTATATTTATGTTCTCCGAGAAGATGATACGGCAAAAGCTCTACCTTTTCGGTGCCGGGAATATTTTTCTTGATATATTCCGAAAGCCCTTCCATATATTCATCGTTGTCGTTTATTCCGGGAACAACGACCTGTCGTACTATAACGCGGCTCTTCATGTGCTTCATTGCGTCCTGAAACTCTTCCGTTTCGGAAATATCTCTTCCGCACATTTTTAAATATCCGTCTTTATCTATCGCTTTTACATCATAGAGAACAAGATCTGTAAAAGAGAGGATATCGTCATAATCTCCGTCTCCGACACCGGCGGTGTCAAGACAGGTGTGGATATTTTCCGCTTTACATCGTTTCAGCATTTCCAAAAGAAAATCTTTCTGCAAGAGCGGTTCCCCGCCGGAAAAAGTAACGCCTCCGCCGCTTCGTTCAAAATAAGGACGAAAACGGATTATTCTTCTCATAAGCTCATCTGAGCTTATTGTCTCTCCGCAGTTTTTGTTCCAACTGTCAGGATTGTGACAAAATCTACATCGAAGCATACACCCCTGCATAAATACGACAAACCGTATTCCCGGACCGTCAACAAGTCCCATAGACTCGATCGACATTATTCTTCCTTCCGCCATAACATATCCCCTCCTTTTTAAGTAAATTTTTTAAAGGATAAAAAAAGGCGACCTCCGAGCTTCTATCTGCCCAGACGGTCGGCAATACAAGTCATACTCCCTGTGGTTTCACCACTTCCGTCAGTAATATGACTGGATACAGTATAAGACATTTTTCTCTTCTTGTCAATAGATATTGTGCTGTTTTTTTAAATTCGGCACAATATTTTGTGCTTTTCAAAAAACGCCGTTGATTTTTTAACAAAATATATAAAGCAAAAATAAAGCATATTCCATTCATTGTAATTATTACACAAAAAGAAAAAAATATGCGGAGAATTTTTTCTCCGCATATCTTAATTTTTATTCCTTTGAAAAGCGTTTATTAAATTTATCGAGCAGGAGAGCCGCTATTATTCCCACCGCTATACACAAAATATTTACAAAAAACGATCCTGCGGAAGCGGCAAAGCTCTTAAACGGGATTATCATTATCGTAGCCGCGATAACGATTCCTATTATGGCATGGAAAGCATAGGAATAGAACTTCGTGAAAAGTTTGTCTATTGCCTTTGCAAGGCAAATGACCGTGACAATCGCGCCGAGAGCTGCCGGAAGAATAACTTTCATGTTGAGATTTCCGAGTCCGTCGACAAACGGCGTATAAAGTCCGAGCGGCATAAGAAGCGTCGAAAAGCTCATGCCGGGGGCGATGACGCTCATTGCAACGCAAAATCCGCAGAAGAGATACCACCAGATATTCGGCGTTATCGAAACAGACATAAGATTAAGAGAAATCAAAATCGCCATTATTACGACAAACGCTATTATCATGGAGACAAAAGAACCTGTCGTGCGTCCCTTTTCACCTGCTTCGGAGAAAAGCGACGGCAGCATTCCCACTATCAGACCGATGAAAAGACATACGGACGGATTCGGATATTTTTCAAGGAAGAAGGCGAGCAGCTTCGCGATTCCCAAAAAGCCGACAGCACCTCCGATTATAACGGGAATAAGCTTCGGAACATGGGTGCGAAAACGCTTGAACGGACTTGATAAAAATTCCATTATCGGCTTGTAAATTCCGAAAATAACGCAAAGCACGCCGCCGGAAATACCGGGCAGCACCGCGCCGAGCCCTATAAGCGCCCCCTGCAAAATTCGTATAAAGAAAAGTATTACGGGGTTTTTTGCCTTTTTCTGTTCATTCATAATAAAAATATCCTTTCGGTAACAGGAATAAAAGCTTTCTGAAAAATCACGGTAAATGAAATATATGTATGTTTTATTTTTTTATTCCATCAAAAATTGCAAACGTCAGTTTTTGTCTTATAAGAAAAAGCTTATATACTGTCAAGCGTGAGTATGCATTTCGCACTATTTCTTTATTATCTGGAAAGAGCCATTCAATGCAACTATAAGAAGAACGACGCATACGGCGATTATAACAACGCCGCAGACAGTGAGTATGATAGAAGTTTTTCCGAATTTATAGTTTTCGGAGGAGCCCTCTATAAGCTTTGCACGGCGAAGCGCTTCTTTTATAGGTTTATAAAGCACAAGAACCGCGGAAGCATTCAAGACCGCCTTTATAAGGTTGAAAGGTATGAGGAGCGGCACGAGCATATCCACAACGGCGGACCTCGGTATGCCGTAATATATCGGAGTTACAAAGAGGTTCATAACTATCATTACAAGGGTCATTGAAACAACGGCAAAAAGAAGTCCTGCAACTGCGCCTGAAATCGTTTTCTTTATTTTCGGGAAGTGTGCATAAACAAGGCTTGCAACCGCGGAAAAAACAGCTGTCGCAACAAAATTCATAAGGAAGCCCCATGGTCCGGTACCGCTGACGGTAACCATCTCGATAAGAGCTACGACAAGCGATATAATGACTCCTGTTATCGGTCCGAATATCATCGCGGCAAGCGCGACTATCGTGTCTTTTATATCGAATGTAAGAAAGCCGCCTATTCCCGAAATACGAAAAACAAACAAACTCAAATACGCCAAAGCACAAAATATGGCAATAGTTACGATTTTTTTAATTTTCAAAGAATTAGAAGAAGTACGCATTTTTAAATACCAAATAAAAAATCCCCGCACGGGGACTTAATATCCCCCGCAAAAGGAGGATCCTTTCTTTTTTCATCCGGACTATAACCGTCGGCGCAGGAAACAAACCTGCTCGGGCAGCCTTTGGCTGCTTCGTGGGCTTTACCACCGATATGGAATTACACCATTCCCCAAAGATTGCGGCGAGTCGCCGCCACCGTCGCACCTATCATCGTTCCCCGCCAAAATCACGGCAAAACAATAAAATTCGTTTCGGTAATTTTTATATAACTTTAAATTGCGGCAAGTTGCCGCTCCCGTCGCGCAAATCATCGTTCTCCGTTAAAAGCACGGCAAAACAATAAAATTTGCTTCGGTAATTTTTATATTATTGTAAATTGCGGCAAGTTGCCGCTCCCGTCACGCCTATTACTGCTTGCCGTTAAAAGCACAGCAAAACAACAAAATTCGTTTCGGTAAATTTTATATTATTGTAAATTGCGGCAAGTCGCCGCTCCCGTCGCACCTATTATTGCTCGCCGTTAAAAGCACGGCAAAACAATAAAATTCGTTTCGGTAATTTTTACAGTATAAAATTTTCATCGGAGAAGGCAAAAGCCTTCTCCGACAAAATAAACATCAAATATCGTCTTTAAATCAAAGATTACTCAATGATATCGGAAACGACACCGGAACCAACTGTTCTGCCGCCTTCACGGATAGCGAAACGGAGGTTCTTATCGATAGCGATAGGAGTGATGAGCTCAACTGTGATATCAACGTTATCACCGGGACGAGCCATTTCAACGCCTTCGGGAAGTTCGATTGTACCTGTAACGTCTGTTGTTCTGAAATAGAACTGAGGACGGTAGCCTGCGAAGAAGGGTTTCTTACGTCCGCCTTCTTTTTCAGTAAGAACGTAAACGTGGCCTTTGAATTTCGTGTGAGGATGGATTGTGCCGGGTTTGCAGAGAACCTGTCCTCTTTCGATTTCTTTCTTGTCTATACCACGAAGGAGAAGACCAACGTTGTCTCCTGCCTCAGCATTGTCAAGAATCTTCTTGAACATTTCAACGCCTGTGATAGTTGTCTGTTTCTTTTCGTCGGAAAGACCAACTATTTCAACAACGTCGCCTACTTTAACTGTACCGCTCTCAACTCTACCTGTGGCAACAGTACCACGGCCGGAGATGGAGAATACGTCCTCGACAGGCATAAGGAAAGGAAGATCGGACTTTCTGTCGGGAGTGGGGATATAAGAGTCAACAGCGTCCATGAGCTCTTTGATAGGAGCATATTCGGGAGCGCTGGGATCTGTGCTTGCGGATTCGAGAGCAACACGAGCAGAACCGCGGATTATCGGTACATCGTCTCCGGGGAAGTCGTACTGATTGAGAAGGTCGCGAACGTCCATCTCAACGAGTTCAAGAAGCTCTTCATCATCAACTATGTCGCATTTGTTAAGGAATACAACGATAGCGGGAACGCCGACCTGGTGAGCAAGAAGAACGTGCTCACGTGTCTGCTGAAGCGGACCGTCGGAAGCTGCAACAACGAGGATAGCGCCGTCCATCTGAGCTGCACCTGTGATCATGTTTTTAACGTAGTCAGCGTGTCCGGGGCAGTCAACGTGTGCATAGTGACGAGCGTCTGTTTCATACTCAACGTGACGGGTATTGATTGTGATACCACGAGCTTTCTCTTCGGGAGCGTTATCTATCTGATCGTAAGCAAGGAATTCGTTCTTGCCGTTTGCGATAGAAAGATATTTTGTGATAGCAGCCGTAAGAGTTGTTTTACCATGGTCAACGTGGCCAATGGTACCAATGTTTACATGGGGTTTTGTTCTTTCAAAATGTGCCTTTGCCATTGAAAAATCCTCCTTAAATTTACGGAAAAGGGGTAATTTTTCCGCGATTTTTTAATTTTTATTTTTATAAAAACAGATGTTATCTGTTTGCGTTTCTTCCGGCGATTATATCGTCGGCAACGCTCTTCGGAACCTGATCGAAGTGACTGGGTTCCATTGTATACTGACCGCGTCCCTGTGTTCTGGAACGAAGTTCTGTCGCATAACCGAACATGTTAGCAAGAGGAACCATAGCGGTTATCTGCTGAGCACCGGCAACAGGCTCCATAGACTGGATCTGTCCGCGACGGGAGTTTATATCGCCCATAACATCGCCCATATAATCATCGGGAGTCGTAACGACAACTTTCATTATAGGTTCGAGAATTACGGGTTTCGCTCTCTTCATAGCATTCTTGAATGCCATAGAACCGGCAATCTTGAACGCCATTTCAGAGGAGTCGACTTCATGGTAAGAACCGTCGTTAAGAGTAACCTTTACGTCAACAACGTTGTAGCCTGCAAGTACACCGGTCTGCATAGCGCCCTGGATACCTGCGTCGACAGCGGGGATATATTCCTTCGGAATGTTACCGCCGGTAACCTTGTTGATAAATTCGTAACCCTTGCCGGTTTCGTTCGGTTCGATGGTGATCTTAACGTGACCGTACTGACCTTTACCACCGGACTGACGTGCATACTTGCAGTCTTCGAATTCGGCCTTTGTGATCGTCTCTTTGTAAGAAACCTGAGGTTTACCTACGTTTGCCTCTACTTTGAATTCTCTCATAAGTCTGTCGACTATGATTTCAAGGTGAAGCTCGCCCATTCCGGCGATGATCGTCTGACCTGTTTCTTCGTCTGTGTATGTCTTGAACGTCGGGTCTTCCTCTGCGAGCTTGGAAAGGGCTATGCCCATCTTTTCCTGGCTGGCTTTGGATTTCGGCTCGATAGCGACTCTTATAACAGGCTCCGGGAATTCCATCGATTCGAGAACGATGGGATGATTCTCGTCGCAGAGCGTATCGCCTGTCGTAGTGTTCTTTGTACCAACGATAGCGGCGATATCTCCGGAATATACCTGATCGATATCCGTTCTTTCGTTAGCATGCATTTGAAGTATTCTTCCGAAACGCTCTCTTGTTCTCTTTTCGGGGTTGTAAGCAGTTTCACCTGCTTTGATCGTACCTGAATAAACGCGGAAGAAGCAGAGTTTTCCGACAAACGGGTCCGTCATGATCTTGAATGCAAGAGCGGAAAACGGCTCGTTATCATCGGTAGGTCTTTCTTCTTCTTCGTCCGTATCGGGATTGATACCCTTTATATGAGGAATATCATCGGGAGCGGGCATATAATCGATAACAGCGTCGAGAAGTTTCTGAACGCCTTTGTTTTTGTAAGATGTTCCGCAAGTAACGGGAACAACCTTGTTGGCGATAGTAGCCGCTCTGATGGCTTTTTTGAGCTCATCAACGGAGATTTCTTCGCCTGCGCAGTATTTTTCAAAGAGAGCCTCGTCTGTTTCGGCAACGGTTTCGACAAGTTCCTGACGGTACTTTTCTGCTTCCGCAGCCATCTCTTCGGGGATAGATTCGGTTCTCATATCTTTACCAAGTTCATCATAGTAGATGTCGGCTTCCATATTTACAAGGTCGATGATTCCGCGGAATGTATCTTCCTTGCCGATAGGCAACTGAATTACCAACGGATTTGTTTTGAGTCTGTCTTTCATCATCTGGACAACGCGGTAGAAGTTAGCACCTGTTATATCCATCTTGTTGACATAAGCCATTCTCGGAACGCCGTATTTGTCAGCCTGACGCCAAACGGTTTCAGACTGAGGCTCAACGCCGCCCTTAGCACAGAAAACTGTAACGGAACCGTCAAGTACGCGGAGTGAACGTTCAACCTCGACAGTAAAGTCGACGTGTCCGGGAGTATCGATGATGTTTATACGATTTCCCTTCCAGTAGCAGGTAGTAGCGGCAGAGGTGATTGTTATACCTCTTTCCTGTTCCTGCTCCATCCAGTCCATTGTGGCAGAACCGTCGTGCGTTTCTCCGATTTTATGATTTTTTCCGGTGTAAAACAGAATTCTTTCCGTTGTAGTGGTTTTTCCCGCATCTATATGAGCCATGATGCCGATATTACGAGTTTTGCTTAATGGGTATTGTCTTGGCATAAATAAAGCTCCTTATAATATGCAATAGATTGCTGGACATGATCTTTTGCGGATATTTCCGCAAAAAATCAATATCTGTAATGAGCAAAAGCTTTGTTTGCTTCTGCCATCTTGTGTGTTTCTTCTTTTTTCTTTACCGCGCCGCCGACATTTGCGAGTGCGTCCGTTATTTCAGCTGCGAGTCTGTCTGCCATTGTTCTTTCACCACGTTTTCTTGCAAACGTAACGAGCCAACGCAGACCGAGAGTCTGTTTTCTTTCAGGGCGAACCTCCATCGGAACCTGATACGTAGCACCGCCTACACGGCGAGCTTTTACTTCCAATACGGGCATGATATTATCGAATGCCTCCTGGAACGCTTCAATCGGGTTCTTTCCGGTTTTTTCGGCAACTTTGTCAAAAGCTTCGTAAACGATCTTCTGAGCAACGCCCTTCTTGCCGTCTTCCATAACTGTGTTTATAAGCTTTGTTACAAGCTTGGAATTATACATAGGATCCGGCAATACATCTCTTTTGGAAATTTGACCTCTTCTTGGCACTTTACTTCCCTCCTTCACATAAAATGAATCTCATAGGTACTCGAAAGTTTCCTCCCGTCGTGCTTTATTGTCTTGTTTGAAAGGGGTGTTTGTCCGAACAAAATTCGGATATAAACATTTTATCTGTCAAAAAGCCAATGCACGCGATTAGACATCTTTTAAGTTTTACCTTTTTTCAAGCCGGTAGATTATTTTTTACCGGCAGCTTTTTTGCCGCGTTTAGCACCGTAAAGCGAACGGCTCTGGTTGCGGTTTGCAACGCCCTGAGTATCGAGCGTACCGCGTATGATGTGGTAACGTACACCGGGCAGGTCACGTACTCTTCCGCCTCTGATAAGTACAACAGAGTGCTCTTGAAGATTGTGTCCGATACCGGGGATATAGCACGTTGCTTCAAGTCCGTTTGTAAGTCTTACTCTGGCGATTTTACGAAGAGCCGAGTTCGGTTTCTTCGGGGTCGTCGTTGTAACCTTTGTGCAAACACCGCGTCTTTGAGGAGCGGGAAGCTCTGTATATCTCTTCGTAAGAGTGTTGAAATTCTTTTGAAGAACAGGAGACTTCGACTTGTACTCACGTTTTTCACGACCTGAGCGGACAAGCTGGTTAAAGGTTGGCATATGGCACCTCCTCTTTTTTGATAGATAAATGTTTATATGATCTTTTTCCGCAAACGCACTGCGAAAAAAAGAAAATACCGTAGTTTACTTCAATGTTACGCAGACAGCGCAGTCAACGTCTATCCCGCACATTGTTCCGAGTTCTTTTTTTGTTTTGGTATCGTCGAACGGTACTCCGTTTGTTTCACAGAGATCGGCGACAAGGCGTACTATCTTTACGTCGGCATCTTTTGCAATGAAAGCCGATGACGCCGCTCCTCCTTTGATAAGCTTTTTGGACTGAAAAAGTCCCGCCACTAACACAGGCGGTAAAGGGCCGTCGGATGACATATTCAGATTATGATTCCTTTCGTTATGATAGAAGACCGCGCAGAAATTATTATTCTTCCGCGCATAGTCATATATGTTATATAATATCACTCTTACCCCGGTTTGTCAACGAGTTTTTTGATTAAAACGGATGAGTTTTCCGTTTTTTTAACAATCTTTTTTCGACAAAACGAAAAAACGGCAAGCGTCGTTTTAGCACGATAATAATTTAAAGAAGATATATTCAAAAAACATGCAAATTATTTTTTAACAGTGGTATTGATTATCGCCAAAAACTTGAAAGAGATATCACTTTTACCGATATCAAACCCGAATCCCCGTTCGTGCGACAAAAATGAAAAACAAATGAAGCAAACAGCGTCCCGGGGATTTCCGAGACGCTGCTTTCTTATTCAAATTTTTAAGGTCTGTCAGATTCAGCTTGCAGAAGCTTCCGTTTTATCCGATTCCGCCGGCATATCGTCGGTTGCGGCAGGCTCTTCTACCTTCTTTACTTCTATATCGTTGTACTTTTTAAGACCTGTTCCGGCAGGGATAAGTTTACCGATTATAACGTTCTCTTTAAGTCCGATAAGATGGTCTACTTTGCCCTTTATAGCCGCTTCCGTAAGAACTTTTGTCGTCTCCTGGAAGGAAGCTGCAGAGAGGAACGACTCTGTTTGAAGAGCGGTCTTCGTGATACCGAGAAGTATAGGTGTACCCGTAGCAAGGCGGAGCGTTCTTTCTCCCGCTTCTATACGGTCGTTTATCTTCTTGTTCTCGTCGTTGAATTCCGTGATGTCTACGATAGAACCGAAGAGAAGATCCGTGTCTCCGCTCTCGTCGATGCGTATTTTTCTCGTCATCTGACGGGCGATAACCTCTATATGCTTGTCGTTTATCTTGATATCCTGGCTCTTGTAAACTCGCTGTACCTCACGGGTGATATAATCGTAAGCCGCTTCGAGTCCCTGAACTCTGGCGATATCGGCAGGAGCAAGGTTGCCCTCCGTGATAAGATCGCCTTTGAGCACATAAGAGCTATCCTCAACGAGTATCTTAACACCGTAAGGTATCGGATATACGTGCTCTGTGCCGTTGTCTTCCGTAACTATTACGTTCTTGGAACGCTTGGAGTCCTGTATCTTGACAGAACCGGAATATTCGCACAGTGTAGCCGTTTTCTTCGGGCGACGTGCTTCGAAGATTTCCTCAACACGGGGAAGACCCTGTGTAATATCGGCTCCTGCTATACCGCCCAAGTGGAACGTTCTCATCGTAAGCTGTGTACCGGGCTCGCCTATGGACTGTGCCGCTACTATGCCGACAGCCTCGCCCTCGGAAACAAGTTTTCCGGTAGCAAGGTCGGAGCCGTAGCATTTGGCGCATATTCCGTGACGGCATTTGCATTTTAGGATAGAACGGACATGAACTCTCGTAACGCCTGCGCCGACAATCTTCTTTGCCTGCGCCGGAGTGAGCATATCTCCGCTCTGCGCAAGAACCTCACCGCTCGAAGGATCGGTAACGGTGTCGACGAGAACTCTTCCCGGAAGTCTGTCTTCGAGTTTTTCGATCGTTTCGTCTCCGTCGTTGAGATCGTATACCCAAACGCCTTCTTTTGTTCCGCAGTCTGTCTCGCGAACGATAACTTCCTGGGAAACGTCGACAAGACGTCTTGTAAGGTAACCGGAGTCAGCCGTTTTAAGAGCCGTATCCGAAAGTGTTTTACGTGAACCGCGCGCACCTATGAAGTATTCAAGAACGTTAAGTCCTTCGCGGAAGTTACTCTTTATAGGAAGCTCCATGGTCTTACCGGATGTGGAAACCATGAGTCCGCGCATACCGGCAAGCTGTTTCATCTGGCTTATAGAACCACGGGCGCCGGAATCGCTCATCATCTTTATAGGATTGTATCTGTCAAGTCCCTTTTGAAGAGCGTCGGTAACGTCCTTCGTAGCTTTATCCCAAACGGCGATAACGCTTCTGTAACGTTCGTCATCGGAAAGAAGACCGCGGTGGAAATCCTTCGTTATCTTCTCTACTTTGTTGTTTGCTTCCGCAACTATTTCGTATTTCTTCGGAGGAACGACCATGTCCGATACGGATATGGATATGGAAGCTCTCGTGGAATATTTGTAACCGTTTGCCTTTATGGCATCGAGAACCTCTGCCATAACGGACGGTCCGTGTATCTTAATCGTGCGGTCGACTATCTGACCGAGCTCTCCCTTTGCGGTCGGGAAAGCAACTTCAAGGTCGAATATCTTTTCGGGATCGCTTCTGTCGACAAATCCGAGGTCCTGCGGAATCGGTTTGTTGAAAATGAGACGTCCGAGCGTCGCGTCGATAAGTTTAGTGCGTACTTCCCCGTTTATTTCTTTCGAAACGCGGACTTTTATGGGTGCATGAATTCCGAGCTGACCGTTTTCATAAGCCATCATGGCTTCGTCAAAGTCTCTGAATATCTTGCCCTCTCCGGGTTCGCCCGCTTTGTCGATTGTAAGGTAATAAGAACCGAGGACCATATCCTGGGAAGGAACGGTTACGGCTTTACCGTCGGCGGGTTTTAGGAAGTTGTTTGCGGAAAGCATGAGGAATCTCGCCTCTGCCTGCGCCTCGCTTGAAAGCGGTATATGAACAGGCATCTGGTCGCCGTCGAAGTCGGCGTTGAACGCCGCACAAACGAGCGGGTGAAGCTTTATCGCTCTTCCCTCTACCAGAACAGGCTCGAATGCCTGAATCGACAGACGGTGAAGCGTAGGAGCACGGTTCAGAAGAACGGGGTGATCCTTTATTACATTTTCAAGAGCGTCCCAAACTTCGTTGGAAGCTTTATCTACTTTCTTCTTCGCGTCTTTGATGTTGGAAGCGTTCTGTGTCTCTACAAGACGTTTCATAACGAACGGCTTGAAAAGTTCGAGCGCCATTTCTTTCGGAAGACCGCACTGATAAATTTTAAGGCTCGGTCCTACGACGATAACGGAACGTCCGGAATAGTCGACACGTTTTCCGAGAAGGTTCTGACGGAAACGTCCCTGTTTACCGCGGAGCATTTCGGAAAGGGATTTGAGAGGTCTGTTGGAAGAACCGCCCGTAACCGATTTGCCGCGTCTGCCGTTATCTATAAGAGCGTCTACTGCCTCTTGAAGCATACGTTTTTCATTGCGTATGATTATTTCGGGGGCGTAAAGCTCCATGAGTTTTTTAAGTCTGTTGTTTCTGTTTATTACTCTGCGGTAAAGGTCGTTGAGGTCGGATGTCGCAAAACGTCCGCCGTCGAGCTGTACCATAGGACGTATGTCCGGAGGAATTACCGGCACAACGTCGAGTATCATCCATTCGGGACGGTTTCCGGATTTACGGAAAGCCTCTACGACTTCGAGTCGTTTGATTATACGGAGCTTTTTCTGTCCTGCGGATTTGTCGAGTTCCTCATGAAGCTCTTTGGAAAGCGCTTCGAGGTCTATCTCTTCAAGAAGTTTTTTTATCGCTTCGGCACCCATGCCGACAGTAAAATCGTTCTCGTATTTTTCATAGTAATCGCGGTACTCTTTCTCGGAAAGAAGCTGTTTCTTTTCGAGAGGAGTGCTGCCGGGATCGAGAACTATATAGCTTGCAAAATAGAGTACCTTTTCGAGAAGTCTCGGCGAAATATCGAGAAGGAGTCCCATTCTCGAAGGAATAGCACGGAAATACCAGATATGAGATACGGGAGCAGCAAGCTCGATATGTCCCATTCTTTCGCGGCGGACCTTTTTTGTCGTAACCTCGACACCGCACTTTTCGCAAACCTTGCCCTTGTAACGGACACGTTTGTATTTACCGCAAAGGCATTCCCAGTCCTTTGTCGGTCCGAATATCTTTTCGCAGAACAGACCGTCGCGTTCCGGACGGAGCGTTCTGTAATTGATCGTCTCGGGTTTTGTAACCTCGCCGTACGACCAAGATCTTATCATATCGGGAGATGCAAGACCTATTTTTATAGAATCAAAAATGTTCTTACTCAACTTAACTTTTCCCCCTATCAGTTATCGTCTTCGTCGGAAAATTCGTCTGCGAAATTCTCGTCGTCGGAAAACTCATCGTCCACGATATCGTCCTCGTCTTCTTCGTCGTCAAAATCGTCGTCGAAGCTCGATTCGTTTTCGGGATCGTCGATTATCGTTACATCGTCGGCATCGCCTTCGGTCTCGACAGTTTTGCCTATGTCCTCGGCGGAGATGTATCTGGGTTCCGTATCCTCGTCTTCCTCGCAGAGCTGAGAAAGCTCTATTTCGTTGCCCTCGTCATCGAGAACTCTTATATCGAGCGCAAGAGACTGCAACTCTTTTACAAGGACGCGGAACGATTCGGGAACACCCGGTGTAGGAATGTTCTTGCCTTTTACTATCGCCTCGTAAGCTTTGACACGTCCCGTTATATCGTCACTCTTGACGGTGAGTATTTCCTGCAATGTGTAAGCAGCGCCGTATGCTTCGAGCGCCCAAACTTCCATCTCTCCGAAACGCTGTCCGCCGAACTGAGCCTTACCGCCCAAAGGCTGCTGCGTAACAAGAGAGTAAGGACCTGTGCTTCTCGCGTGGATCTTATCGTCAACAAGGTGGTGGAGTTTGAGGTAGTACATTATACCTACCGTTACGGGGTTGTCGAAAGGCTCGCCCGTGCGTCCGTCGTAAAGTATGCGCTTTCCGTCGACCGTTTTGAGCTTCTTTTCGGCAACTTTCTCTTTTACCCATTCCTTGTCCGCAAGTTTGTCTGCGGGAACTTCCGCGTAGGATTTTACGCCGTTCTCGTCGACGGTTTCTTCATAAACTTTCTTGCCGGCGAAATTCTCGTTGGGAAGTATCTCGCGGTAAAGACCTGCTTCCGTGAGCGCTTCCGTTATATCTTTCTCTTTCGCACCGTCGAATGCGGGTGTCATGACTTTGACGCCGAGCTCGCGCGCCGCGATACCGAGGTGTACTTCAAGCACCTGACCGATGTTCATTCGGGAAGGAACGCCCAGCGGGTTAAGGACTATATCAAGAGGCGTACCGTCTGCAAGATAAGGCATATCTTCGGGAGGAAGAATGCGGGAAACGACACCTTTGTTACCGTGGCGTCCTGCCATCTTGTCTCCGACGGATATCTTTCTCTTCTGTGCGACGTATACTTTTACCGCTTTGTTTACTCCGGGAGCAAGCTCGTCGGAGGTCTCGCGTGAAAATACGCGTATATCAACTACAATACCGCTCGTACCGTGGGGCAGACGGAGAGATGTGTCTCTTACCTCTCTTGCCTTTTCGCCGAATATTGCGCGGAGAAGTCTTTCCTCTGCCGTAAGTTCTGTCTCGCCTTTCGGTGTGACCTTACCTACAAGGATATCTCCCGTGCGTACTTCCGTACCTATTCTTACAATACCGTCGGCATCGAGGTCTTTAAGAGCATCGTCGCCGCAGTTGGGTATTTCGCGGGTGATTTCCTCAGGTCCGAGTTTTGTGTCTCTGGATTCCATGAGGTATTCGTCTATATGAATGGATGTGTAAACGTCGTTTCTTACAAGGCGCTCGTTGAGAAGAACGGCGTCCTCGTAGTTGTAACCTTCCCACGTCATAAATCCGATGAGAGCGTTCTTTCCGAGCGCTATCTCACCGTTGGAAGTAGCGGGACCGTCCGCAAGAACATCTCCGACTTTTACAGTCTCTCCGACGCTTACGACAGGTCTTTGGTTTACACATGTTCCCTGGTTGGAACGTTTGAACTTCAACAATGTATAAGTGTCTTTAACGCCGTTGGGACGTACCACAACGACTTTGTCCGCGGAAACGTACTCTACGACGCCTTCGTTCTTTGCTATAACGCAGACGCCGGAGTCGATACCCGCCTTATATTCCATACCCGTTCCTACGATAGGAGAATCCGTCGTAAGGAGCGGAACCGCCTGCTTCTGCATGTTTGAACCCATGAGCGCACGCGCGTTGTCGTCGTTTTCAAGGAACGGTATAAAGCCCGTGGCAACGGATATTACCATTCTGGGCGAAACGTCTATATAATCGGGAACGCTTGCCGCAACCTCGATTATCTCGGCGCGGTCGCGGACGGTAACTCTCTTGTTTACAAAGCGTCCCTCTTCGTCGAGAGGCTCGTTTGCCTGAGCTATTACGTAGTTGTCCTCGACATCCGCCGTCATGTATTCGACAATGTCTGTGACCTTGCCTGTTTCTTTATCTATTTTTCTGTAAGGAGCCTCTACAAAGCCGTAATCGTTTATCTTTGCATATGTCGCAAGATAAGAGATAAGACCTATGTTAGGACCTTCGGGGGTCTCTATCGGGCATATACGTCCGTAATGCGTGTAATGAACGTCGCGGACTTCGAAAGAAGCGCGGTCACGCGAAAGACCGCCGGGACCGAGCGCGGAAAGACGGCGCTTGTGCGTAAGCTCTGCAAGCGGGTTGTTCTGGTCCATGAACTGAGAAAGAGGGGAAGAACCGAAGAACTCGCGTATAGCCGCAACAACGGGGCGTATATTTATAAGCGCCTGGGGAGTAAGAGACTCCGCGTCCTGAATCGTCATGCGCTCCTTGATGATCTTATCCATTCTGGAAAAACCGATACGGAGCTGGTTCTGGATAAGTTCGCCTACGGCGCGGATACGTCTGTTTCCGAGATGGTCTATATCGTCGGGCGTTCCGATACCGTGGGAAAGGCATATAAGATAGTTTATGGAAGCGAATATATCGTCCTTTGTGATGTGCTTCGGAGAAAGCTCCGCTACGCGCTCACGGCAAAGAGATTTGAGCTTTTCGATGTCCCCGCCCGCTTCTTCGAGAAGTTCGAGAAGCAGAGAAAGCTTTACTTTCTCGTTTATGCCGATCTCGCGGAGATCACATCCGATAACGTTCTTCGCGTCAACCATGCCGTTGCCGAAGACCTTTATCTCTTTTTCATCTTCTATCTCGACATAAGCTTCGTTTACGCCGGAATTTTCAATGCTCATCGCATCAGCTGCGGAAAGCTCGTGTCCTGCGTCGAAAAGCACTTCTCCCGTGATGGGATTTATAACGGGACGTGTAAGCTTCTTTCCCGCTATACGTCTGCCGAGGGCGACCTTCTTGTCGAATTTGTATCTTCCGACGTTGCCGAGGTCATATCTCTTCGGATCGAAGAAAAGGTTGTTTATGAGTATCTGGGCGCTCTCTACAAGCGGAGGCTCGCCGGGACGAAGCTTTTTGTAGATCTCTTTCAAAGCTTCTTCATACGGCGTTGTTCCGTTCTTCTCCGCCTCGTTCTGCATACCGTCTTTGTCGAGAGTGACAAGTATCTTCTGATCGTCGCCGAAATATGTCTTTATATCGGTAGACGTGGATGTCGCTTCGTCAAGCGCGCGGATAAGCGTTGTTACGGGAATTTTGCGGTTCTTATCTATCTTTACATAAAAGACGTCGTTCATGTCCGTCTCATATTCGAGCCATGCGCCGCGGTAAGGAATTACCGTTCCAAGATAAGAATTTTTGCCTACTTTGTCCGTCTGTATTTCATAATACATACCGGGCGAACGGACGAGCTGGGATACGACTACGCGCTCCGCACCGTTTATAACGAACGTTCCGTTGTCCGTCATAAGCGGGAAATCGCCCATGAATATGTCCTGCTGCTTGACTTCTCCCGTAGATCTGTTCGTAAGTCTTACCGTTACGCGAAGAGGAGCCGCAAAGTTAACATCGCGCTCTTTGCATTCTTCAACGGAATATTTGGGATTTTCGCTGATTGAATAGTCAACGAATTCGATGACAAGGTTTCCCGCATAATCCACGATCGGCGAAACCTCTGTAAGCACTTCCGAAATACCCTTGTCCAAAAGCCATTTATACGACTTTTTCTGGATTTCGAGAAAATCCGGCATTTCGAGTATCTCATCGATCTTTGCGAAGGACATTCTTGTTGTTTTGCCGAGCTGTCTCGGTTTTGTTCTCAATACAATCACTCCATTCGATTTTTAAGTGAGTTCCCGTGTCCGACGGCGCTCTTCGCCGACGGAAAATTGTATTCAAAAGCCTGAATCCGTGCCTTTTTCCGGAATATGCTCCGAAAAAAGCCGCCACTACAAGCAATTATAATGCAGTATGAAATTATATCACAACATTTTGACTGTGTCAAGCAATTTTTTCCGCATTTGACAATAAGTATTGACTTTTTTTCCTAATAACAATATAATAAAAGCGTTAAACTTATTTTTATAAGGAAAAAAGCGGAAGAGCGATTCCCCGCTTCGTTTTTACCGACGGCGTTTTTATGCGCGTCGGCAAAAAACGCCGTCTGTTTTTTAAAACGCACAATGATGTAAAATCAAATAAAAAATCAAGAGGACAAAAATATGCAATGGACGTCTTTAAACGACCTGAGAGAAAAGTATCTCTCTTTCTTTGAATCAAAGGGACACCTCCGCCACGAGAGCTACTCTCTTGTGCCGGAAAACGACAAATCCCTGCTTCTCATAAATGCCGGCATGGCGCCGCTCAAAAAGTTCTTCACGGGAGAAAGCGAGCCGCCCCGCCACCGCATGACAACATGCCAGAAATGCATACGCACACCGGATATAGAGCGCGTGGGAATTACCGCCCGCCACGGAACGTTTTTCGAAATGCTCGGAAACTTCTCCTTCGGAGATTATTTCAAAGAGGAAGCGATAAGCTGGGCATGGGAATTCGTAACGGAAGTTCTCGAAATGCCCAAGGACAAGCTCTGGGTAACCATATATGAAAACGACGACGAAGCTTTTGACATATGGAATAAAAAGATCGGCGTTCCCGAAGACAAAATAGTACGTCTGGGAAAAGAGGACAACTTCTGGGAAATAGGCTCCGGTCCCTGCGGTCCCGACTCCGAGATACACTTTGACAGAGGTCCGGAATTCGGCTGCGGAAAGCCCACCTGCCGCCCCGGATGCGATTGCGACAGATTTATGGAGTTCTGGAATCTCGTATTCACGCAGTTCGACAGCGACGGCAAAGGAAACTACGAAAGACTCGCCCACCCGAATATAGATACGGGTATGGGACTTGAAAGAATCGCCTGCATCATGCAGGGCGTGAACAACCTTTTCGAGGTCGACACCGTTCAAAACATCATAAAGGCAATAAGCGACAGAGCGGAAGTAAAATACGGCGAAGATAAGAAGTCCGATATCTCCCTTCGAGTTATCGCCGATCACACACGCGCTTCGACATTCCTTATTTCCGACGGCGTAATGCCCTCCAATGAGGGACGCGGATATGTTCTCCGCCGCCTTATAAGACGCGCTTGCCGCCACGCAAGACTTCTCGGAATAAAAGGCGCATTCATTGCCGACATCGCGGAAGTGGTAGCAGGCGAAAACCGCACGGCTTACCCGATCCTCACCGAAAAGCTCGATTATATAAAGAAAGTTATCGGCATGGAGGAAGCCCGCTTTGACGCAACTATCGAAAACGGTCTTTCCCTTCTCGACGACGTAATGGAAAAAGCGAAAAAAGAAGGCAAAACAAAGCTTTCCGGAGAGGACGTATTCAAACTCAGCGACACATACGGCTTCCCGCTCGACCTGACGCGTGAGATAGCGTCAGAAAACGGTCTTGAAATCGACGAAGAAGGCTTCGGTGAAAAGCTCGCAGAGCAGAAAAAGCGCGCCCGCGAAGCACGCGCAAAGCTCGGCGGTATCGGCTGGGACGGAGATCTTCTTTCCTTCTTCGATAAATCAAAGAAAACGCTCTTCGAAGGATATACAAAATACGAAACAGAAGCAAAGATACTCGCAATCATCGACGCGGAAACGAATGAGCCCGTCGATATGAGCACAGACAACTTTATAATCATAACTGACAAAACCGTATTCTACGGAGAAGGCGGCGGCGAGGTCGGCGACACGGGATATATCTCCACCGAAAACGGAAAAGCCCGCGTAGTCGACACAAAGAAAACAGACGGTATCTATCTCCACATATGCGAGACCGTATCGGGTTCTTTCCAGACAGGCGACAATGTAAAAATGGAGCTCGATAAAGAAAGACGCGCCGCTATATCCAGAAACCATTCCGCAACACACCTTCTTGACGCAGCGCTCCGCCGCGTTCTCGGTGATCATATCCAGCAGGCAGGCTCATATGTAAGCGACAGCGTAGCGCGATTCGACTTCACGCATTTTTCCGCGGTAACTCCGGAAGAGCTGAAAAAAGTAGAACTCCTCGTAAACGAAAAGATACTCGAAGCAATTGATGTCACGGCAGATGAAATGGACATAGAGAGCGCTAAAAAATCGGGAGCTATCGCGCTCTTCGGCGAA
The DNA here is from genome assembly GCA_900544985.1 of uncultured Eubacteriales bacterium. Classification (GTDB taxonomy): domain Bacteria; phylum Bacillota; class Clostridia; order Oscillospirales; family CAG-272; genus UMGS731. Next base: position 43,370 of record UQXK01000003.1, on the reverse strand, counting down.
AAATACGGCGCACGCGTAAGAGTCGTCCGCATGGGAGATTTTTCAAGCGAATTCTGCGGAGGCGCACACGTAACAAATACAGGCAAAATAGGACTTTTCAAAATAATCTCCGAAAGCTCCGTTGCCGCAGGCACCAGAAGAATAGAAGCCGTAACGGGATTTGAAGCATACAAGCTTCTCTGCTCCAAAACGGATATCGTTTCAAAGACAATGGCGGCTCTCAAAGCGAGCGACGAAAACGATATCCCCTCAAAGATAGCAAACCTCGAAACGGAACTCAAAGAGACAAAGCGCGCGCTTGAAGAGGCTAATGTAAAGATAGCAAAATCAAATCTTGCGAAATCGCTCGAAAACGCTTCCGTCTGCGGCGAGCTTAACGTCGTAAGCATGGTAAGCGATATGCCCGTAAATACGCTCCGCACGCTCGGCGACGAGATAAAAGCGGAAAACGACAATACGGTCGCGCTTCTCTGCTCCAATTCCGACGGCAAGCTGACGCTCTGTTGCGTTTGCGGCAAAAACGCAGTTAAAAAAGGCGTAACGGCGCCCGCAGTGCTCAAAAAACTCTCCGCTATCGTAGGAGGTGGCGGCGGCGGCAAGCCCGACAGCGCCACTGCCGGAGCAAAGAATCCCGAAAAGCTCGCAGAAGCTCTCTCTGCTCTTAATAATATAGTAAGCGAAATGCAGAAATAAGATTTTCCCGGGCGAACGGTATATATCCGCCGCCCGAAAAACTTTTTCCTATAAATCGATTTAAAACGGCTGAATTTTTTAAATACTGCAAACGTATTTGAAACCGTTCTTTATATCAAAAATCACTGTCAAAAACCGCTTTGCGGTAAAAATATATTTTTATGAAAGGACTAAAACCATGAAGAAAAACAAAGACAAAAAGAAATCAAGTTTCTGGCAAGACTTTAAGGCGTTTATCAGCAGAGGAAACGTTGTCGACATGGCAATCGGGGTTGTCGTCGCATCGGCGTTTAAGGATATCGTTACGAAATTCACATCTGCATTCCTCTCCCCGCTCATAGCCCTGCTCACAGACGGCGCCGATCTTACCGAATTAAAATGGATCATCCGTCCCGAAGTGCTTGACGCGGAAGGCAATGTCACAGTTGCAGAAGTTTCTTTCGCATGGGGCTCGTTCGTGCAATCCATAATAGATTTCCTTATAATCGCATTCGTGCTGTTCTTGGTTATAAGAATATTCACAAAAGCCGCAAATAAAGCAAAAGAACTTTCTAAATCCAAAGAAGAGATCGAAGCCGAAGAAAAAGCGGCGGCAGAAGCAAAAGCAAAAGAAGAAGCTGAAAAGAAAGCCGCAGAAGAAGCCCGCCTTGCAGCGGAAGCAGAAAAAGCAGCCGCAAAGGAACGCGAGATTGAAACAGTCGCACTTCTCAAAGAGATCCGCGATTCTCTTTCCGCAAATAAATAATTCATACACATAAAAATAAAACGGGAGAGCACTCTCCCGTTTTATTCATTAAATTACAGTCTCTTATCCATTAAATACAGAGGTTTGTTTTCGCCGATAGAAAACAAAAAACTTTTACCGTCGCCGAATAAAGCAGAACTTCATTATCCGAGAAATAAAATCTTACCAATATATATAAGGAGAAAAATAACATGGAAAACTGTCTTTTCTGTAAAATAATATCGGGAGATATCCCGTCAAAAAAAGCGTATGAAGACGACAGAATACTCGCCTTTTACGATATAAATCCGCAAGCGCCCGTTCACATTCTCGTGATACCGAAAACACACATTTCTTCGGTGGATGAAATAACGTGCGATAATTCCTCCGTTGTGGCATATATATTCGAAAAAATTCCGCAGATAGCCGCGTCCGCAGGAATCAAAAACGGATACCGTGTTATCTCCAACTGCGGAGACGACGCCTGCCAATCGATAAAACATCTGCACTTCCATATACTCGGCGGAGAAAAGCTCTCCGAAAAGATGGCTTGAACAGTTTACAATATCAGGTCCATAATTCGGTAATAAACATCGGGCTTGCGTCTTTTGCCGATTCAAAACCGCAAGATTTGTAAAACCCCGTGCAAATATATTTTGCACGGGGTTTTTGCCGTTTCTTATTTCAGAAAGAATATTCGTATCCTCACATCGATAAGCAACATGGAAAATACACATAAAATCTTGTTTTTGATTCTGTTACTTAATACCTTCCTTATCGATATAATCCTCTACGATTTTATGCGAAATAAACGGCATGATCGGTACTATTCCGATAAGACCCTTTTTTTCAATTGTTTCTTTTGTCAGCCTGTTAAGCAGATCGGAAGATATAAACGGCGCTACCGGGACAAGAGAATTTATTCCGTTCACAGAGTAATCCGTTAAAGCATATTCATTCATTTTTTCCTCGTCGATAAACGGAGCTATCGGAGCAAGAGACGCGATATTTTTCGTCTTATACGAAATGTCGGAAATTTCCCAGATAAGCTTTTGGCTCATAAAAGGAGCAAGATGTTGTAATTCACCAACCTCTCCCGTCCTCTTAAAGATTTCCGAAGCCGCTTCGTCTATTATCTCACTGCTTACAAAAGCAAGAAGAGAATTACAGGATTTTAAAGTTCCATTTTCTTTTAATATTTCTTTTGCTATTTTATCGATATATTCCTGACTTAAAAACGGAGCCAGCTTAGAAATTTCCTCTATACTTATACCGTCTTTATCTTCTATAAGAGATTCGACCTCATCTTCATGTAGTATCGGAGCGATTTCGCTTATTTCTTCTATACTGATATCATCGGTCGGTTTATCATTCAATAAATTTTTTACTACCGTACAAGCTCTTTCATTACCCAATATTTCATCTATTGATATATCGAAAAGAACGGACAATTCATTCAATTTCGATATATCGGGCATACTTATTCCGCGCTCCCAATTAGAGACCGCCTGAAAACTGATACCCAATTTATCGGCAAGATCCATTTGTGTAATACCGATAGATTTTCTGAATTTACAGATATTAGCTCCCACTTGATTCATGTCAAACATTTTTCCCTCCGTTATATTTTATCTTTTATAAATTTGTTACGGTGCCGAACCGATTTTATTTTAGCATAAACAGCCTTTATTTTTAAGCAAGCAATAGTTGAAAAAACGATTTCAACCATTGCTTGAAATCGGAGAGAGTATATTGATGATTAAGCATAATCAAACATATCCGCCTGAAAACGGTATACCTATATTATTTAACTATTTATTATTCATTCTTGATCACGGGAATCCACAGCTCGCGGTAACGCTGCTTTCTCTTATCATCATGGAACCAATATGTCACTACAAGCTCGGGAGCTTCGGCAAGACGAAATCCCGAATAATGTTCCGAGTCACTCGCACAAATATTATCAGCTCCATCCGTATTTAATAACATAATAGATAACATATACCCAATTCAATAGTCCGTGCAAAACCGCCCAGCCGATAGACTGCCACTTGACATAAGAAATTACCATGGCAAGTACCGCTCCAAAGGACACACCCTTTGTTATATTTTCGGTGACGTTTTTGGTATTGATAATCTTTGTTTCTCTTTTAAACCCGTATATCAATTCTTCTATGGAAATTTCCAGAACAGATGCGATCTTATTTAACATTTCAATATCCGGTTCGGTCTTTCCGTTTTCCCAATTTGAAACTGCTTGACGGGTAACACAAAGTTTGTCTGCCAATTCCGATTGAGTAATATCTTTCTTCTCTCTGAAAAATTTTATATTTTTACCAACCATAGTTATGCTCCTATTCAGTCTGATTTCTAAAACAACTATACCACAAGTGACATGCATAGTCGAGAAACATTCTGTTGCTTTGGGGCAAAAATATACTTTTTAAGTGATATTTTCGTCTGTTTTCATATAAAAACTGGATACTCTTCTGTCAATCACACATGAATATTTATTTTTCCATATAATTCACTTTTTTTCCGGTCTTTGTGGCATATTCGATTTCGGACTTAGTGCTTGAACCGATATATCCACCTTTGTTTATAACAAAAATTTCGTCAGCCATATCGATCTTTCTTTTATGCATATCATCGAGCATTTCTTTTACATTGTCCGTCCAAACTTCATCATCGCCCGAATGTCCGAATAAACCGACAGATATGACGATGTTCCCTTCGAGAGTCAGCCTCTTTTGCTCCCTTATAAAATCATCTTTGAATTTCGTGCTTCCGCAAAGAGTTATTACATTATATTTTCCGACCATATTTTTACCTCTTTCGATACATTTTGCCACAATGCGCGCACATTTAGTGTTTCAAGTGTCTTTTTTTAAATCCATTGACAAATTACAAAAATTATCACAATCGCATTTTTGGGTTACCTTAAATCCAAGATTACACCGGAAAGAATATCCTCTGATGTTGTTGTCTTGTACTGATAGCTTCACAGAATTATATTGCGAACTAAAAGCCTCTTTCATAATCTATTGACCCGTGATGTTTCCAACCTGCCGTTTTTTGTAGTAGACTCGACTCTCGCAATTTTCAGTATGCTTATTGTATTCATTCCAATATCAATATCTTTTCATAGCTTTGCATTTAGGATCACATACCTTGCACACCGCACATGGTTCGATTGCTTCCCCACGTTTCGATATTTTTATATAACTGCATTTCGGGATTCTGCCGTCTTTAATAGCATAAATTCTAAATTTTATTAGTCTTTTCGCTAACTCAATTTGCTCTTTATTCGGATTTACTAAATCAAAACCGGTAAAAGCACATTTACCGTCTATACACCTGCCACATCCATCATGACCTGTACGCCTTTTGACAAGTTCTTGCATTGCAACAGATTCATTCGATAAAACGGGTTCCAAATATTCATCATATTGAACGCATATACGAATATGCCAGTCCCCGTCTTCCGATTTGCTGATAGAACCCCAGCGTTTTCCTTTATATTTACCGTTCATGCTGATTTTGTTCTCTTTTAGCCATTCAAGAAATTCATTCATTATACTTCCCCTAAATGTATGTTGCCTGCAATTTACTGCAATTGTCAAAGAAGACGATTATCGAAAAGCGGTCGGCAAATCATCACGAATTGCCGACCGCAGATCTGGCGGAGAAGGAGAGATTTGAACTCTCGCGCCGGAAATAACCCGACCTACACCCTTAGCAGGGGCGCCTCTTCGGCCTCTTGAGTACTTCTCCGAATTAAAAAATATTATTTGGTTTTTGAGCGCTTATTTATTCTACCACACAACACACTTCATTGTCAAGTGATTTTTATATTTGACAACAAATATTTTGGAAAATAATGTTCCCTCTTACATCAGAAATGATTTTTGTATTAAATAAATTATGACATCGGCGCATATTTGCTATGACCATATCATTTTTCAATATTTGTAAAATCAAAAAACTATTGACATTTTATAATTATTGAAGTATAATTTAATTAAATTAGATGAACATCTAATTTAAATATCAAATTTTTAAAGGAGAAGCAATGATGACAAGTCAAGATATGGAAAAGAAAATGATTGATATTGCTGATGAAATGAAGCAGGACATTATACAAAAAATGTCTAAATTGGATGTCAAGCAAAAAAATGCATTAAAAGCATATAAAATTTCAAGCAGCATAATAGATCAAGCAATAAAAATTGTCGGAATGAAGTTTTCAGATGTTCCCTATGATGAAATGTATTATGGCATTAGGGAAAATCGGGTTTTTGGAAAGGTCGGCATCAATTATTTTTCTGATTGCAAAGCATGGTATGAAGAATGCATGGATGCTGAAAGCAAAAAAATTTTTCTGGTATATTCTCATGCGGTAATGATGTTGCGAAGCGCTTTTCTGGATAAAAATAAAATCGAGCTGGAAAAAGCCGAATCAGCGGGGGATATCGAGGCGATATTTGAAATCAGAATGGTTCTGGATACTATTACCGAATTGCTTGGTAAATGGGAGAACCTTTGGGAATCTTTGAAAGGTTAAAAACAGTTATGCCGGAATCGTATAAAAATAATGATGCTTTGGAAATTCTCAAAGTGCTGGCGGATGAATCCAGATTAAAAATTATCGGAATTTTGCTGAAAAAAGACAGTTATTCGGAATATCTCGCTTATAAATTGAATTTATCAACTCCAACGGTCACTTATCATATGAATAAATTAAAGAAAGCAGGAATCGTTAAGTCAACAAAAATACAGCATTATATCATATACTCACTTAACTATGATATCATGAACATGTCTATTGAGGCTCTTATAAAGTCAGCTACCACAGTAGATGATAGCAGAACATATGAGGAAAAGGTTATTGAAAGCTTTTTTGAATATGGAAAATTAAAGCAAATACCCGCTCAACAAAAAAAACGTGAGATTGTTATGGCTTATATTGCCTCAAATTTCGAATTGAATAAAATATATTCTGAGTTGGAAGTTGTTGCGGCACTTTTAAAAATACATGACGATTACATCGCAATAAAACGAGATTTAATCAGCATGGGATTTTTAGAGGATTTGAACATGAAGTATAGAAGAATAAAGTAATTTCGCGGCTTGCACAAAAAAGCGAACGCAATTATTGTATCTGACAAAAATATTTATCGCGTATTGTACATATACGCCGATTAAAAAGCCAAGTTAAAATTCTTTTATATTCGCTTCAATATAAAAATCCGTTTTTTATAAAGATATACCGCCGTCAAAAATGGCGGCGGTAATAAGTAAAATTTTAATTTATATTATTTTGTAAGCTGCTTTAACGTTTGATTAGCCCCGGTCGCCGCCCATCCGGACGCCGCGCCTATCATAAGAGCTACAACAACATTATCCGCCGGAAGAAATCCGGGATAAAAGTAAAATGCAATAACTCCGAGAACCGAACCGCATACAACAGAGAAAAGCGGAATGAATTTATTGAACTTTTCATTGTCTATCAAATTTTTGAGCAGCTGCATAAATGAGCACACTATGACCGCGATTGCGGGAATGCTTACTATTTCGATATTATTCGTTATATATTACCTCCTTTTTTAATTTTTTTCATATACGCTGCAAATTTTCTCAATCAATTGTGAGGAATTATAATCTCTCAAATCAACCGGAATCGGATATTCACAGCCATCGATATTCAAATATGTCGCTTTTTTAATTCCAACAGGAGTGTGAACGCTTTCTTCACTCAAAGAAACCCCGTCTTTGCTTTTTACCGTATAAAAGTCCTTCGTCACATCAAGGTTAATCAAATCAACGGCATTGACATAAAAAACGATTTCTTCGGAAAGCGAAAATTCTACGGAAGTTACATAATACTTGGGAGAAATGATTTTTCCGTCTTTTCTTTTCTTCACAGCGGTGTTTTTCAATTCGTAGCCGACAAAAGTGTTATCCGTACAATGGATATTGTTTTCCGTCAACAGTTTTGCAAGTAATGCGTCTATCTCTTCGTCTTTGACTTTTGAACTTCTAACAAGAATAAATCCACTAATGCTGATTATCAATATCGGTAAACCGATCGGTAATCCACCTCTGATAAATGTTGCAGCGATTGCCGAAACAACAATCAAAATTATCAATACAACTTCCGCGATAGAAAAACCGTTTTGCTTAAAATATTGATCTGCCACATTCTTATTTTTCTTCATGTTGTCGCCCTCCAAAAATTTAATTGATAAAGAATTTAATTTTGTTTTGGGTCTGCTCAATGTCTATATGCAAGTCTTCTGCGTATATTTTTTCATGAAATAATCGCATTTGCTTGCAAGGACGCGCATAGCGCGTCGGCGAAATTATGGTTTTTACAAAGTTTGTGTAGCAAATTTTCTGCGTATATTCTACCATGAAGCAAAAATGCTTGCTTGCAAGGGCATTTGTGCGAAGCCGTCAATTACATAGGACGCGCAATAGCGCGTCGGCAAAACTATGGTTTCACCAAAGTTTGCGTAGCAAACTTTCTATGTATATTATACCACATTTTTACGTTTTTGTCAAATTATGCATAATATAAAAAGCGCCGTCTTACAAAAGACAGCGCTTTTCCTTTATTTTTTCAACTTTTACCCAGCATATATTTTATAAATTGCTCCGCCGTTCTTCCGGAAATTCCGCCGTGAGCCGACTGCCATTTGAAAGCTTCTTTCAAAAGTTCATCTTTCGGCGTTTTAATACCGTTTTTATCCGCATGCTCCGAAACTATATTGGAAAACTCTTCCCTTGTCGGTCTTGAATAATTTATCGTAACACCGAAACGGTAAGCAAGAGAAAGCTTCTCTTCCACGGTGTCGGAATGGTGCATATCGTTCACGCGTTCCATATCGTCCATGTCGCCCTGCGTCTCTTTTATAAGATGGCGTCTGTTCGATGTCGCATATATAAGCACATTATCGGGTCTTGTTTCAACTCCGCCTTCTATAACCGCCTTCAAAAATTTATAATCCGTTTCAAAATCCTCGAATGAAAGGTCGTCCATATATATTATAAATTTATAATTGCGATTTTTTATCTTCGCTATGACTTTCGAAAGATATTTGAACTGGTGTTTGTATATCTCTATCATGCGCAATCCGTCTTCATAGAACTCGTTTACGATAGCTTTTATGCTCGTGGATTTACCTGTGCCGCTGTCGCCGTAAAGCAAAACGTTATTTGCTTTCTTTCCCGAAACGAATGCGCGCGTATTATCGACAAGTTTTTTCTTCTGTATCTCATATCCGACGATATCGGAAAGCATAACCTTATCCATATTGTTTATCGGAATAAGGCAAATATCATTTTCGTTTTGAGTTTCAAGCCTGAAAGCTTTGTTGAGTCCGAATGTTCCTACGCCGAAATCGCGGTAAAAATCCGTAACGGCTTTGAAAAAGCCGTCGACATCCGCTGTATTTTCAAGAGAAGTACTGAGCGCTCTTATCTTTTCGCTCACATTTTTGTTGTACATAAGCTCCGGTTTTTCTATCGCCGAATAATCCGTTATGCAGGAGAAACAATCTATACCGAGCTTCTTTTCGATATCCGAAAAATCAAACCCGAAAAGCTCGCGGAACAAGGCAAAATCATTTTTCGCGAAATGATTTACGCTTCCGTTTCTGCTTCCTATCTTTTCGCAGACAAGGCTGAACGGATTTTCGCTCATGACTATGAGATATGTTATATAACAGTGCCACAGATTCCCCGTAAAACCGTTATCCGTCGAAAGCACAAGAAGCCTCTTTATCTCTGTATAAACTCTCGAAATAAGCTCCTCTTTATCAAAATCACTCTTTTCAAGATCTTTAAAAATCTCCGAAAGCCTTATAAGTATGCTGTCTTTGGGCATATCTCCGTATATAATCAGATTTGAAACTATCCTGTACATTTATTTCTCCCGCATGATTATTTTCATATATAATATCTCCGGCGTACGATTTTGTCAAGCGCCGCTTTTTAAAAATATCGAACGGCGCATGAGAATTCATGCGCCGTCATCTTCGTTATTATCCGCATTTAAAGCAAATAATATCATTTTTTAAGAGCGCTTACAAAACCGATAGCATCGCTTATCGTTTTTTCCGCAGCCTCTTTGCCGTATTTGTCTACTTCCGATTTGTTCTTTTCTCCGTGGGTAAGGCATCCCGCGCCGCCGATACATCCGCCGACGCACGCCATTCCCTCTATAAAGTTATATGAGGATTTGCCTTTTGACGCTTTCAAAAGTTCCATTCTGCACGCTTCTATTCCGTCGCACGCAATTCCGTTGAGAACAAAATCGTCTACTCCGCGTTCCTTTAAAGCCTCCGCAACGGCGTCGGAAAGACCGCCGCAACGTGCAAATATTCTTCCGTAGTAAGACGCATTGTCAAGCGGCGTCTCATCAAAAGTCGTTATATCGAAATCGCGGCTGTCGAAAAGCGCTTGCAGCTCTTCGAATGTGATAACGCTGTCTATGTAAGAGTGGACGCTGTCAAGCTGAAATTCCATCTTTTTCGCGGTACACGGACCTATAAACACGATCTTGCAATCGGGATCGTTGTTCTTTATGAAGCTTGCGATCTCCGCCATAGGCGAAAGATTGTGGGATATGTTGTCGCTCAGCGACGGGAACTGTTTTTGTATGTAAGATACGAAAGCGGGACAGCAGGAGCTTGTGAGAAATCCCTTTTCCGCGAGTTCTCCCGCTTCCTTGTACGCCACCATGTCAGCGCCGAGCGCTGCTTCGATAACGCTGTAAAACCCGAGTCTCTTTATTCCGTTTACCACCTGACCGAGAGTGGCTCCGGCGTAGGAGAACTGACCGGATATGCTGGGAGCGACGACGGCATAGATCTTGTACTTCTTATTGTTGTCGCTCTTTTTTATCATGTCTATGACATTGAGCATAAACGATTTATCGGATATAGCGCCGAACGGACACTGATAAACGCACGCGCCGCAGGAAATGCATTTGTTATTGTCGATACTTGCGCTTCCGTCCTCCGCAGGGCTTATCGCTTTGACCTTGCAGGCATTTTCGCACGGTCTCTTTCTGTTTATAATAGCGGAATAAGGGCAGGCCTGTGCGCATTTTCCGCAATTTATACATTTGGATTTGTTTATGTGCGCCTTCTGGTGCTCATCAAATTCGATAGCATCGCGCGGACAAACGTCCTCGCATCTGTGCGCAAGACAGCCGCGGCAAAATTCCGTTACGTCATATCCGCTCGTCGGGCAATCGTCGCAGGCGATATCTATAACCTCTATAACATTGGGATTATTCTTGTTTCCGCCCATTGCGAGCTTGACACGCTCGGAAAGAATTGCGCGCTCTTTGTGTATACAGCAGCGCATAGTAGAAGTTTTGCCGGGAATTATCTCCTTCGGTATATCTACAATATGGTCTATAAGATCGCCCTTCCATGCGTGGCGCGCAACCTCGCGCAGAACTTTGTATTTAAGGTGTTGTACCTTTGTATCAAATTTTCTCACTGGAAAATCTCCTAAAAATATAAAACTTTAAGCTTCTTGCCCATTTTTTTAAGGCACTCCGACAGAGAATCCACAAGACCCATTTTTATATTGAAATTGATCGGTAGCGAAGGATTCTGATGAGCGGGATTTATAGCGCGTCCGACAAAAAAGTTTATATCCGTCGCCTCTTCGAAGAGAAGTCTTGCTATCTTGGATGCGCCGTCCTGCTTTGTGCTCCATGTTTCGTATGAGTGGTTATCGTCAAGATACCCCTTTGCGTATTCGAGCACCCTGCTCATCGTTATTACGCCTTCCGTAACGAGATCAACGCCTTCAAGCTCCGCCGTGGGCGGAATCTCCGGGTCGGTATAAAGTATGCTTGTTTTAAGCGGCTTTTTTAAATAAGCCGACGCGATAGACGAAGTCGTGCCGCCGCAGATTATATGTTTTCCCTCTTTTCCGAAGAAAAGAGACATCATTCTGTTGCAGTCCGACGGATCGGAGGGCGGACCGATAAGAAGGTTCATCTGAACCCTGGGACGTATCCTTATAACACAGACCGTAGCGTCGTCCGCAGGAGCATTGTCATAAAGACGGTTGCATTCGTCGACAAGTATCGTCGAAAGCGTTTTCGCGGCAAATCCCACGCCGTAAAACGTTTTCATAAATTCGATTATGTTTTCGCGCTTCCAGCCGAAATTATATGAATTTCCCATACCGGCGTGCTCTACGCCGTCGCTGAAAAATACAAAGAGATCGTTTTCACGGAGCACTGTCTCCGAACGGTATATCGTTTTCCCCTCTATCGAAAGCTTTGTTGTCGGAAGCTCTACATTTTCTCCGTCACGGAGCATTATAAGAGCGGGATTGTCGTACTGTATTATCTCCGCTCTGCGGTTTCCGATTATACGAACGACCGTAAAAGTGGAGTAAGCAACCTTTCTCACAGAACATATCGGAAGGGTCGCGGCGATCGTTTCCACGGCGTCTTCGAGTTTCAGCCCTTCTGCAAGCATAGTTGAAATTATTTTCGCGGTAAGAGTTGAAAGTATGCTTGCCTTAACGCCGCTGCCAAGACCGTCCGCAAGAACGATTATGGATTCTTCATCGCGTTCCACAATGTCGACATGGTCTCCGCAAAGCTGCTCTCCTACATGATTTATGCTCGTATAACCTATATCGGCACATAGATTATTCTTCATCATGCGGCATCGACTCCTTTAACTTTGTAAGAGCTATCTTCGTCTCGGCGGCTGTCTCTCCGAGAAGAGAGGCTATTTCCTGGACGATCCTCATCTGCTTGTCTACGACCTTATCCGCAATTTCGGCAGTCTGGTGAGCAAGCTGCTCTTTTTCGCGTTTTTCCGCTTCTTCCTCCGTGATGTCTCGCATTATCGCGATGAGTATACGGGAATTTTTATCATGAACTATCGTTATTTCGAAATATTTGTCATATTCCGCAAAATACTCGCGTTTGTTGAAGATCCTCTTTCCGTTTTCGAGAACGTCGATAAACGGTATGGGATCCATAATTCTCATAACATGGTCGCCGAGAATGTCGGAAGCGGAAGAAAGACCTACCATCTTCAACGCCGATTTGTTAAGTTGCTGTACTTCGAGTTCCTCGTTTACGACGATTATTCCGTTGGGAGTATTGCTGAGTATATTATTGGAAAATCTCTCTGATTTTTCCATAAGGAACGGCAGGCACATATTGACATCAGCCTTGCCCTGCAAAACGGCTATCGCCTTTTCGCGACACGTATTGTAGCCGCATGTTCCGCAGTTGAGTTCGTCTTCGGGAGTAAATTTTCCGGTTTTACCAAGAACTTCGCGTATCTCGCTCTCACTCGGCATTATCCTGCCGTGACCTATATATGTGCGGTTTACATAAACTTCTTTTGAATCGGGTTGGGATACATCAAAGTCCTCTTTTCCCGCATAATCGCTTATCGCTTTAAAATGCCTTACGGGAGAATTTCCGTATTTCTCCATTATGGGACCGCCGATACAGCTTCCCGCACACGCGGACATCTCAACAAAGCATCTTCCCGTTTTTCCTTCCGAAATATCGGAAAGCGCCGCCTTGCAGTTCTCCACTCCGTCAACAGTCAGATATGTATACGAATCGTCGGAAAGATCCATCGTTTTAAGAATACCGCCGACTGTCGGAAACAGCCTTGCGCGGCTCTTTTCGTTGGACTCGCGCGATTCGGCAACTTTAATATTTTCTTTTTCGAACATTTCCGAAAGCTCTTCAAATGTAAGCACTGCGTCGACCGCTTTATCATAAGAGATCTCGTCTTTTTTCGCAACGCACGGTCCTATAAACACCGTAACGGCATCCGGGTATCTTTTCTTTATATCAAGGCAATGCGCCTCCATAGGTGTTGCCACGGGAGCAAGATATTTAAGTAGTTCCGGATAATATTTTCCTATCAAAAGATTTACGGAATGACAGCAGGAGGATATTATAACCTCTTCTTTTTTCTCTTTTATAAGCTTTTCGTATTCGCGTTTTACAATCGTCGCGCCTATCGCCGTTTCCTCGGCGGCAAAAAATCCGAGCTTTTTGAGCGCTTCTTCAAGAGAATCAATACCCGATTTTTCAAAATAAGCGGCAAAAGAAGGCGCAACGGAAGCTATTACCTTTTTATCCCCAGCCAGAAGAACCTTTACATACTCTTTTGCGTCAACTATTTCCTTGGCATTCTGAGGACATACAACAAAACACTGACCGCAAAGTATACAGTCATCGGAAACGATATGTGCCTGGTTTCCCGAAAATCTTATCGCCTTTACAGGACAGTGTCTTATACATTTATAGCAGTTCTTGCAATTTGATTTTTTAAGTCTTAAAACATCAGCCATAGAGTTTCATCCTTTCGCTTCAAATACACAAGCGTTCGAGGCAGCGCTTATTTAACGCGTGCCATAACAACGTTATCGAAAAATTCGTCTACGCTTTCGGGAGAAACGGAGAAATATTCGCCGTCAACGGTAACGCTGACGCCTGTTTCGCATCTTCCCATGCAGAAAGTACCGGAAAGCTCCACTTTATCTTTAAGACCTTTTTCCGATATGATCTGTTGAAGCTTTTCGACTACTTTTCTCGAACCCTTCAAGTGACATGAACTTCCTATACAAATCGTTACATTTACCATAATAATTCACTCCTGATTATTAAGTATTCCATAAATTTATCTTTACTACTAAGAAATGTAGCCGAAATGCTCTGCAAAAAACATATTCCGCATTCCGGCAAGCCAAAGATCTCGCAAAAACGTTTCATTTTCCGAATAATCCGTTCTGCAAAACCGATAACATTCATCACATCAATTTAAATACAGCGTCACCGCCTCCGAACTCAAAACTGTATCTGTTTAAAGTTCGGAAAGCGGTAATTTTCAAAGCGGGATTTGTTTGATTTATTATTCGAAGTCTACGACGTTTACCCAGGAAGAGAGAGCTTCGCGCTCTTTTTCCGTGCCGTCGGCAGACTGAGCGGCGGCGACAATGGGAAGCCATTTCAAAACGTACTGTTTTGCGGTATCCGTCTTTTTGCAGAAGAGGTCGAGATATTTATCCGCTGTCTCTTTGCCTTTGTTAAGGCAGAAAAGAAGATACGTTCTTGCAACATCGGCGGAAGCATTTCCCTGTGTGGCATGAGACCAGTCGAGGATATAAGCCTTGTTATCTTCCGTGATTATTATATTCGACGGGTTGAAGTCGCCGTGGCAGACCTTTTTGTGCTTCGGCATACCTTCGAGTCTTTCGTGAAGCTCGTATCTTGTGGTAGCGTCAAAATCCGTCGAGCTTATCTTTCTTTCGAGCTTATCTTTAAGCTTTACGAGAAGCGGAGATTTCTTTGTGTGTACATCTATTTGAAGATCGACAAACAGATTAAGATATTCGTCGTATTTTTCGGGATGTTCATCCATTAACTGCTGCAAAGTTTTTCCGGCGATATATTCGGAACGGATAGCCCATTTTCCGTCCACCTTCATAACTTCGAGTATCTTCGGGATAGTAAGCCCCGTTTCTTCCGCGCGCGCCTGATTGAGCGCCTCGTTTAAAACTTCCGATTTGGAATAATCCTCGTCAAAGACCTTTATAACCGAATCCTTGTCGCGGTAAATGGTTTTCGATGTGCGTACAGCAATGATTTTGTCAGCCTGAATACTCATATTTATTCCCCTTTCCTTGTTTTATATTACTTGCCGTAATAAGCGTTGAGATACATCTGTTTGATTTCGCTCATGAGCGGATAACGCGGGTTCGCGCCTGTGCACTGATCGTCGAACGCCTGCTCCGTCATGTCGTCGAGACGTGCAAGGAAGTCCTCTTCGTTCGGTACATAGTCGCGTATGGTGGGTTTTATGCCTATTCTTTCTTTGAGTTCGTCTATCTTCTTTATGAGACCTTCGAGTTTTTCATTGTCGTTTTTGCCCTTTACGCCGAGGAAGTCTGCTACTTCCGCATAGCGCGCGAGCGTATGAGGATGGTCATACTGCGGGAATGTACCCATCTTTGTGGGAACTTCCGCCGCGTTGAAACGGAGAACTTCGTCTATCATGAGAGCGTTTGCAACACCGTGGGGCAGATGATGGAATGCGCCGAGCTTGTGAGCCATGGAGTGGCATACGCCGAGGAACGCATTCGCGAAAGCCATACCCGCCATAGTAGCGGCATTTGCCATCTTTTCACGTGCAACGGGATCATTTGCGCCGTTGTCATATGCGCGCGGCAAATATTCGAATATCATTTGGAGAGAACGGAGAGCAAGACCGTCTGTATAGTCCGTTGCCATCATGGAAGCGTATGCTTCGAGAGCGTGCGTTACGGCGTCTATACCGGAAGCGGAGGTAAGTCCTTTGGGAGCGTTCATCATCATATCCGCATCTACTATCGCCATTTTAGGAAGAAGCTCATAGTCTGCAAGAGGATATTTAACGCCTGTCTTCTCGTCTGTAATAACTGCGAAAGGCGTTACTTCGGAACCTGTTCCGGCAGATGTCGGGATAGCTACGAAATATGCCTTCTCGCCCATCTTCGGGAATGTGTATATTCTCTTTCTTATATCGACAAAGCGCATCGCCATATCCATGAAGTCTGCTTCCGGATGTTCGTAAAGGACCCACATGATCTTTCCTGCGTCCATAGCGGAACCGCCGCCGACTGCGATTACTACATCGGGAGCAAAAGCAGTCATGAGCTTCGCGCCTTCTCTTGCGCATGCAAGCGTCGGATCGGGAGCGACGTTCGAGAATGTGGTGAACATTATTCCCATCTCTTCAAGCTTCTTTTCGATAGCCTTTGTATAACCGTTGTTGTAAAGGAAGCTGTCTGTTACGATGAAAGCTTTCTTTTTGTGCATTACCGTGCCGAGCTCATCAAGAGCAACGGGCAGGCAGCCCTTCTTTATATAAACCTTTTCGGGTGCTCTGAACCAAAGCATATTCTCTCTCCTCTCTGCTACGCTCTTTATATTGAGCAGGTGTTTTACGCTGACGTTTTCGGAAATGGAGTTGCCGCCCCAGCTTCCGCATCCGAGCGTAAGAGAAGGGGTAAGACGGAAGTTGTAAAGATCTCCGAGACCGCCGTGAGAGGAAGGAGTATTAACTACGATACGGCAGGTCTTCATAGCGGAAGCGAATTTATCGAGTTTTGCACGCTCCGTTACCGCGTTGAGGTAAACTGAAGATGTATGACCGTAACCGCCGTCCGCAACAAGCTTTTCTGCTTTTGTGATAGCGTCGTCAAAATCTTTTGCGCGGTACATTGCAAGTACGGGAGAAAGCTTCTCGTGTGCAAACTCTTCGGAAAGCTCGGTGCTCTCTACTTCACCGATAAGGATCTTTGCATTTTCGGGAACTTCTACGCCGGCAAGAGCGGCTATCGTGTGCGCTTTCTGTCCGACTATCTTCGCATTGAGAGCGCCGTTTATGATTATCGTCTTTCTTACTTTTTCCGTCTCTTCCGCATTGAGGAAGTAGCATCCGCGCGCTGCAAATTCTTTCTTTACCTTTGCATATACACCGTCTACGGCGATTACGGACTGTTCGGAAGCGCATATCATACCGTTATCGAATGTTTTGGAATGAATTATGGAGCTTACCGCAAGAGTGATGTCTGCGGTGTCATCTATGATCGCAGGAGTGTTGCCCGCGCCGACGCCGAGCGCCGGTTTGCCGCTCGAATATGCCGCTTTTACCATGCTCGGTCCGCCCGTTGCAAGGATTATGTCGGCTTCCTTCATAAGTACATTTGTCATTTCGAGGGAAGGTATGTCTATCCAGCCGATTATATTTTCGGGAGCGCCTGCCGCAACAGCAGCTTCGAGAACGATCTTAGCTGCCTCTATCGTGGATTTTTTCGCTCTCGGATGAGGGCTTATCATTATACCGTTTCTCGTTTTGAGAGCGAGAAGCGTTTTGAATATTGCGGTGGATGTGGGGTTCGTTGTGGGGATTACCGCAGCAACGACGCCGATAGGCTCTGCTATCTTCATAAATCCGCCGACTTTATCTTCTTCGATAACTCCGCACGTCTTTGTGTCTCTGTACTGGTTATAAATATATTCGGAAGCAAAGTGATTTTTTATAACTTTGTCCTCTACTATACCCATTCCCGTCTCTTCTACCGCGAGCTTTGCAAGGGGGATTCTCGCCTTGTTTGCGGCAATAGCCGCCGCTTTGAATATTGCATCCACCTGCTCCTGTGTATACGAAGCATATTTCTTCTGCGCTTCTTTGATGTCAGAGAGTCTCTGCTCCATCTTTTCGACACAGTCGACAACAGGATATTTGTTTTCGGTCATTTTAATTTCCTCCGTTAAAATACATTATAATGGTATTATTCTACAATATTTTCGCCGTTTTTTGAAATATAAAATTAGCATATCGATATGCAAATATCGATATGCTAATATCTATTTTGACATATCAGAAAATTTTCTTTTCGCTTTGGTCAATTCATCGATAAAAAGTTTGTCGGTATCGGTAAACATATAGTCTTTTCTTCTTATCAATACATCGCGGTATTTTCTTTCCGCGCCCGTGCATACGCGTTCGACAAGCCCATAGCGTTCGAGCATATCGGAAGGAACGGGGGACGTCCATATAAACGTTTCCGGAACGGAACTCAAAAGCTCCATCAGCGTCGCCCTTTCAAAGACAAAGATATGTTTTTCCACTCCCGCCGAAAGCTCCTCTTTTTGCACCGTGCTCATCGGAAGAGTCGGAACATACGGATCCGGATACGCTATTTCCGAATAAGATTTCAAATCATCTTCGCGTATTGTATTCTGAGAAGCCAGAGGCGAATCCTTCGAGATAAGAAGAACGCAGTTGAATTCGCAAATAAGCTCCGATTCGAGCCCCTTGTTTTCGAGCATCTCCTTGAAATATCTGTCGTAAGACGAACGGTAACGAAGTATTCCGAGATTGTAATCGGCATTTAGTACGTTGTTTATGGTTCGCATCGAATTCGTTTCTTTATACGAGATTTCAAACAGGGGCGCATTGTTCAGTTTCTTTATAAATCCGTTAAAAGCGCTTGAAATATAGCTTGCTCGCGGCACGGAAACGGCAAATTTGTGTTCGTCGTCCTTTTCTCCGCGGTACAGCCTTTCCACGCTGTCCACCTGTTCGAGAATCTTTCTGGCATATCCCAAAAATTCTTCTCCCTTCGGAGTGGGATATATTCCCTTCGGCGTACGCTTGAATATCTGTATTCCGAGAGAGTCTTCAAGCTCGCGTATCGCGCGCGAAAGATTCGGCTGTCCCATATAAAGATTATCCGCAGCCTTTGTAATGGAAGAAGTTTTCGCCACCTCAACGGCGTATTTCAGATGAAGAAGATTCACTTGCCCACCTCCGCATCAAGATTGTTATGAAGATGTTTTGAAAGCACCGCAAGAGACGAAGCAAGGTTCTCGTTTTCCACAATTACCCCTTCCGGCACTTTTAATATCGTAGGCGCAAAGTTCCATATAGCCTTCACGCCGTAAGAAACAAGTTCATCGCAAACGCTCTGCGCCCCATACGCAGGCACGGTTATTATACCCAAACGTATATTTTTGTTCAGGCACACCTCTTCAAGGTCCTCGCTTGAAAGTATCGGCTTTCCGTTTACCATTTTTCCGTAAACCTCTTCCGAAGTATCAAACGCCGCTATTATATCTATTCCGTAATCGTCAAATCCGTCATATGACATAAGCGCTTTTCCCAGATTTCCCGCTCCTATGAGGACCGTTTTCGTATCGGAGCGACACCCCAGATAACTTTCTATCTGTGAAATCAGCTCGTCGGTAAAATATCCGGTTTTCGGTCTGCCGCTTCCGCTTACCGCCGCAAGATCTTTTCTGACCTGCACGTCGTTAAGCCCGAATTTTTCCGCGATGGCGGTAGCCGAAATAGACTGACATTCATCTTTTATAACTTTTAAATAATGAAGATAGACAGGAAGTCTGCGAAGAGTTTGCAAAGAAATATTTTTATCATCCATGTAAAATTCCTCTCCTGCATATCATGAAACTTATCGATCCCGTTTTTTATCAAAATCAAATTTTTTATATCTGCCGAAAACAATATGCGCTACCGTGATTCTCATAGGACCGATATATAAAGCCTTATTGTCGGCAAAAAATCAAATATATTTCAAAAAGCAACATATTCTTTAAATTCATTTTATCACACACAATAAAATATTGCTATATATTTTTTTACTTTTTCCGATATTTTTCTTATTTGTAAAAGCTTTGATTCATTTTATATCGAAAAATACGGAAAAAACAGTTTCAAATACGCCGATTTAAATAATATTTTTCTTTGAAAGCAAATTATCGCAGTCGGGATTCAGATAAGACCGAGCTTTCCCATTGCCGTCGCCAATATAAGCGCATGGTCGAAAGCAAGTCCGCCGTCGTCTGTTATATGATATTCCGCGCGGACTCCGAAAGGAGACGAAACATTCTTTTTCTCAAATTTTATATTTATCTCCTCACCGTCGGAAACAAGACGTATATTTTTGCCGTTGCTGTTTACAAAAACAGAAAACCACACGGCTTTTGCGGCGTCGTCCCCCGCCAAAACGCGTATATCTTTTTTATCCGCAACAGCAAGAAAAGCGTCGGATACGACCCAACCGCGCGGATCTCTGCCGGGAGAGGAGAAAACGCCTATCGATTCAAATACGACGTTTTCCACCGCCGTTTCCTCGTATAATTCCCTTGCCGCGGTGCGCTCTATCGACTCTCCCGGCTCTGCAAATCCGCCGGGAAGCGCAAAGCAGTCGATATACGGGTGACCTCCGCGCTTTATAAGCAAAAGTTCATTTTTATCTCCGTCACGCGCAATAAGAACGATGTCCGCCGTAAGCGACGGTTTTTTATATTTATCGGAGGAATACGATTCCAGAAATTCCCTTTCGGTAAGACCGTTTTTATCTCTTTTTTCCATTATATCCCCTTTCTATGAGCGGGAGAAGTCCCGTTATTTCGTGCCCGAATACGGCAAGCGAGAGTCCTCGCCCCGATATAATCCAAATATAATCGTAACGATGTTATTTTACTACATTATTTGAAATTTTTCAATTTTTCATAAAAAAGAGCTGCCGTTTGCCGCGGCAACTCTTTCTTTAAATATATCTTATCAGAAATCGACTTCCGTATCGTAGTAGCAGCATTTAAGAAGTTTTTCCATCTCTTCGACAGAGGGCTGACGGGGGTTCGAACCAGTGCAGGCGTCGCCTATCGCATTTACAGCTATGTTGTGAAGTCTTTCAAGGAAAACATTTTCCGGAACAAAGCCCTGTTCGCAGGGGTAGCTGTCCGCTCCGTAATTCTTTATGCAGTGCGGGATATTGAGGTCATCGTTCATCTTGCGCAGGTAAGCGATGAGAAGTTTTACCTTTTCGTCGTCGTTTTCTCCGCCGAGTCCCATATAATCCGCGATAACGCCATAGCGTTTTTTAGCCGTGGGATCTTTTGCGTTGAAAGCTATTACTTTGGGAAGATACATGGCGTTTGCCGCGCCGTGGATTATGTGCGCACCGTAGTCCGCAAAAGCGGCGCCAGTCTTATGAGCCATAGAGTGAACTATTCCGAGAAGCGCGTTCGAGAAAGCCATGCCCGCAAGACACTGTGCGTTGTGCATGCTGTCTCTCTTTGCCATATCTCCGTTATAGGAATCAACAAGATCGCTCTGGATCATCTTTATTGCGAATATCGCAAGCGGATCGGTATAATCGCAGTTTGCGGTGGAAACATAAGCCTCTATCGCGTGCGTCATAGCGTCCATACCCGTGTGAGCGACGAGCTTTTTCGGCATTGTCTCCGCAAGGTCGGGGTCTACTATTGCAACATCGGGCGTTATTTCGAAATCCGCGATAGGATATTTGATACCCTTATTATAGTCTGTTATGATAGAAAACGCGGTAACCTCCGTTGCCGTTCCCGATGTGGAAGAGATCGCGCAGAAATGAGCTTTCTTGCGAAGCTTCGGAATACCGAATACCTTGCACATATCCTCAAATGTTATGTCGGGATATTCGTATTTTATCCACATTGCTTTTGCAGCGTCGATAGGAGAGCCGCCGCCCATAGCTATTATCCAGTCGGGCTCGAATTTAAGCATAGCATCGGCACCGCGCATAACGGTCTCGACAGAAGGATCGGGTTCGATACCCTCAAAAAGTTCGACTTCCATGCCGGCCTCTTTGAGATAGGACACTGCCTTGTCAAGGAAGCCGAATTTCTTCATCGAACCGCCGCCGACGCATATCATCGCCTTCTTGCCTTCAAATGTTTTCAGAGCTTCAAGAGAACCTTTGCCGTGATAAAGGTCTCTGGGAAGTGTAAATCTTGCCATTTTTCTGTTCCTCCGTAGTTATTTCATATTTTAATATGTAGATTTTCGAAAGCGTTTCATATACATCACCGCTTTCCTCTGTTTTTATTTTAACAGCAACAGGAGAAAAAAGGAAATATAAAACGGGCATATTCGATATATCATTATCGATATGTCAAGTGCTGTTAAAAAACAACAAAATATTACATTCAAAATGAATCTTTAAAAACATTTTAAACATATTACAATGGAAGACATTACCGTTTTTTCAATTTCGATTTCAAAAAAATCAACGGCAATATTGTTTTTTTCCCGTTTTTGTGGTATATTTGAATATATAAAACACCGATAAAAGGAACTATAAAAAATGAGAACATCTCCCGTAACGGAAGAAAAAATATCGGATATAATATCCGGAATGACGCTCGAAGAAAAAATTCTTCAAATGCTCCAAATAAGCGATATGAAAGAAAAGCCGGGAGTTTTCGAAAGATTCGTAAAGCTCGGCGCCGGCTCTTTTCTTCACGTTTTAAGTGCTCAGACCGACGAAGTGCGCGCGGCGGCGGAAAAAACGAGAATGAAGATTCCGCCGATATTCGGAATAGACGCGATACACGGTCATTCGCTTCTGAACGGAGCGACGATATATCCGTCGCAGCTTTCAATGTCTTGCTCATGGAACGAAAAGCTTGTAGAAGAAATGGGACAGAATACGGCAAAAGAGGTGAATGCGGACGGCATAGACTGGGTGTTCTCCCCCGTCCTGTGTCTCGGACGCGACACGCGCTGGGGACGTATCGACGAAACTTTCGGAGAGGATCCGTATCTTGTCGGAAAGCTCGGCGCCGCCATCGTCCGCGGATATGAAAAGGACGGACTTGTAATATCGTGCCTTAAACATTATATAGGATACGGAGAAGCGACAGGCGGAAAAGATTCATACGACACGGAGCTGACCGTAAGAAAAATACGCGAAACTTTTCTCCCTCCGTTTAAAGAATGCGTCGATGCGGGTGCAGGAAGCGTAATGACGGCTTACGGCTCTATCGACGGCACATCTATGACAAAGCACCGCGAGCTTTTGAGGGATATATTGAAAGACGAGCTCGGCTTTTCGGGTTTTGTCGTCACCGACTGGATGAATATCTGGCAGATGAGAACAAAGCAAAAATCCGCCGAAAGCTTCGATGAATCCGTAAGACTTGCAATAGAATCCGGGAACGACATGAGCATGAACTGCTTCGAGTTCTACGAATCCGCCGTCCGTCAGGTAAAAGAAGGAAAAATCAAAGAGGAATACATAGACGACGCGGTAAGAAGAATACTCAGAGCAAAATTTCATCTCGGACTTTTCAACAAAGACAAAAAGCGTATGCCGAAAAGCGTTATCGGCTGTAAAGAGCATATAGAGACAAATCACGCTCTCACACGCGAAAGTCTCGTACTTCTGAAAAACAACGGAATACTTCCGCTCAAAAACGCTCCGAAAAAGATAGCCGTAATAGGTCCGAACGCAGACGATATAGCGGCGCAATACGGCGACTGGACCTTCACGAGCCACCGTCCGAAAGAGGAATATGCCGTAATAAAAAACGATTATTACACAACTCTCCGCGGAATAAAAGAAATTTTCGGAGATTCCGAAACAGTTTACGAAAAAGGCTGTTCGATACGCGGAGATAAAGATGATGAAGAAAGCATCGCACGCGCGGAAAAAGCGGCAAAAGAAGCGGATATAATAATACTCGTCCCCGGAGACGACATAACGCTCAACGGGGAAAGCAAGGACCGCGCCGTGCTCGAACTTTCGGGTAAACAGAACGAACTTGCAAAAAGATTAAAAGAAACGGGCAAACCCATAATAACTGTCCTCGTAAACGGAAAACCGCTCTGCATAGGAGAGCTTGCGGAAAACTCCGACGCACTTATCGAAATGTTCAACGGAGGCGACCTCGGCGGTCTTTGCGCAGCGGAGCTCATCGCAGGAAAATTCAATCCGAGCGGAAAGCTTTCCATATCTTTCCCGAGGGCCTCGGGCGCTCTTCCCTGCTATTACAACAGTTATCCCGGCTGGCACAGTAGTAAATACTGCGATGTCGACGAAGGAAACCTGTTCGATTTCGGATTCGGTCTTTCATACACGAAATTCGAATATTCCGATCTGAAAATTTCAAAGAAAGAGATTCACAAAGACGAAGATTTCGAAGTTTCGGTGAAAATCAAAAATACAGGCTACATGGACGGAAAAGAGATCGCCGAGCTATACATAAACGACAAAATAAGCTCCGTGATAACGCCTGTAAAACAGCTTAAACGATTCAAAAAGGTCTTTATAAAAAGCGGTGAAGAAATCACCGTTACATTTAAAATAAATGCAGAGGAGCTCGGATTTATTTCACCTGACGGAAAGCTCACCACGGAAGCGGGAGAATTTGATATTTTCGTGGGCGGAAATCTTTCCGATCTTCAAAAAGAAACCATCAACGTTATCTGATACAAATAAAAAAATTTATCCGCCTTTGTTTATTGCGGCGAATGAGAAATTATAAGAGGAAAATATGTTTGAAAAATATCTTGATTTTGCAAAAGACATAGCTCGGAAAGCGGGAGAGATAAATCTCCGATATTTTAACGAAAACAACGGCGCCAGATACAAAAGCGACAGAACGGTAGTGACAAAGGCGGATACGGAGATAAACGATTATCTCATATCGCGTGTAAAAGAGGTATTCCCGGACCACGCCGTAGACGGAGAGGAAGGCGGCTTCGGAAACAGCCGTTTTGTCTGGGTATGCGACCCCGTCGACGGAACGGCAATGTACGCAAGAAGAATCCCCGTTTCCGTTTTCTCGCTCGCTCTGGTAGAGGACGGAGAGCCCGTTGTGGGAGTCATTTACGATCCTTTCGGCGGTGAAATGTTCACCGCAGTAAAAGGCGGCGGCGCATTTATGAACGGAGAAGAAATACATGTAAGCGATGAAGAACTCGACGGAATGAAAACAGTTGTAGACCTCGACCGCTGGCCGGGAACAGAATACGATGTATCAAAAATTTACGATATAATATCGCAAAAAACATATACCATGCATATAGGAAGCATAACGCATGCCGCAGCCTATGTCGCCTGCGGAAAATTTCCTCTCACGCTTTTCCCCGGAACGGTACACAAAAACTGCGATATCGCGGCGGCAAAAGTCATAGTCGAGGAAGCAGGCGGCAAAGTGACCGACTTTTTCGGGAATGATCAGAGATACGACAAAGGACTTCGCGGCGCCGTCGTTTCAAACGGGAAAGTTCATGAAGAAGTTTTAAAAATAATAAAAGAGAATTTAAAATAAAACAAATATATCCATGCGAAAGGAGAAAGACAATGGGAAATAAGATAATAACTATCAGCCGAGAGCTCGGAAGCGGCGGAAAATATATAGGAGAGCTCGTGGCAAAAAAACTCAACATACCGTTTTATGACAAAGAAATAATGGAAAAAGTCGCAGAAGAAACGGGGTTTGTCGATCAGTTCGTCGAAAGGATATCCGAATACGCACCGTCGAAAAACATATTTGCATATGCATTTGTCGGCAGATCCGCGTCGGGAGAATCGATAGAGGATTATATAAACAATATCCAGAGAAAAATAATCCTCGATCTCGCAGAGAAAAGTTCCTGCGTTATAGTAGGACGTTCCGCAGATTATATATTAAAAGATAAACACGATACTTTAAACGTATTTATCTGCGGCGATATCGAAGAAAAGAAAAAGCGCCTCTCTTCCCTTCGCGGCATAACAGAGGAAGAAGCGGAAAAGCTTATGAAAGAAACAGACAAAAAGCGCAGTATTAACTACAAATATTACACGGGACAGACGTGGGGCAATATAAAAAATTATACAATGGTTTTAAACAGCACAAAAATAGGCGTGGAAAAATGTGCCGATATAATCGTCTCCACGTACCTTTCTTGAAAAAACACACCTTTCTTTCGGAGAAAGGTGTGCCAAAGAACTTTGTCCCGACTGTACCCATTTATTTTTGCAAAAGCTTTTGAAGTTCCAAGAAACTTTTCCCGAAAAGTTTCTTTGGTCCGGGTTTGGGGCGGACAGCCCCAACATTCAATACACACAAAAAAGCACGGCATCGCCGTGCTTTTTTAATTTACAATTTATTGTTCTTCGGGAGCGTTTATTTTCTCATCGAAGTACTTGCCTGTATCGGCAAGAAGAGAAAGCATGCTCGGCAAAAGCTCTTTCGGAAATTTTCTATGTGCACCGCAAGTTTCAAAATTGATAGTTCCTTTATAGGAAATTTCTCTGAGTCCCTTTATAAAGCGAGACCAATTGAGAACTCCCGTATAAGGAAGAACATGTTCATCATCGACACCGTTGTTGTCATGTACGTGCAAAGCAACGATTCTGTCACCGAGAGCAACTATGCAATCATAAACATCAAGGCTTAAAAGGAGAAGATGTCCCGTATCAAGGCAGAAACCAAAGAGCTTTTCCCCTGCGATAGCGTTGAGCTCATCTATATATCTTGCAGCTTCGTTCATATCGGAACAGCAGGCAGTATATATCTTTTTAGTACCCCAATCCTGTTTCCACATATTTTCAAGGCAGCAAACAACATGGTTCTTTTTAAGAGACGGTATAAGCGAAGAATAGAAATCTATATTCAGCTTGTATTCTTCTTCATGCGTAAGAGAAGGATATCTTGCGCTTCCGTCAAATGCCGGATGAACAACTATCTTGTCACATCCGAGACGTCCACAAGCATCTATGCTGAGCTTTATGGCCTCCTGAACATTTGCCGTCCCTTCGGGACATCTGGGAATATAGCACGGAAACGGAGCATGTGCCTGACCGAATTCGATTCCGTATTTTTCTGCGGCTTTTTTTGCTTCTTCAACATAATTCCAAAGAGTTTTTCCGTCAAAGAAGAAATCGCATTTTCTTCCGTTTATTAGATCATCCCACTTATAAAACGAAAAGTCGAAATCAACAGCGTCAAATCCGGCTTTTTTTATAGCGGCAAAGCTCTCTTCCATTCCGAGAACGTCTGTTATTCCGCCAATCTGTACGCTTATTTTCATAATTTATTATCTCCTGTAATAAACTTTTTTTCTATTATAAATCCACTCTTTATTTTAGTCAATAAAAAAAGTGTCAAAACAGAAAATTTTTCTCTTGACTTCCGACAGATATTGTGGTAGAATAGTCAAGACCGATGGAGAGATGGCTGAGTTGGTCTAAGGCGCACGACTGGAAATCGTGTTTGGAGTAATCCTCCAACTAGGGTTCGAATCCCTATCTCTCCGCCACAAAAAAAGCACCCACTACATGGGTGCTTTTTTCTTTTCTACGGATTCGAACACATCAAGACATACGCTTTGCACGTCGACAGGAGGATGACTGTATATGTCGAGCGTTACCGACACGGAAGAATGTCCGAGTATCTGCGACACGATTTTTGGGTTTATTCCCTTTTGAAGCATTAACGTTGCATATGAGTGCCGCAGGTCGTGAAAACGGAGTCCCTTTGGAAGTCCGAGGGAATCGGCGAAATTGTGAAACAAAACATCAAGCGTCCACGGGGAAATAGAAAATTGACTTTCATTTGAAAACAAATAATAGTGCCGTGGTGCAATTAAGACGTATCTATTACTATTGTTCGTTTTACAATCGGTAATAACTTCACTACCGTTTACGAGCGTTCGGCTTCGCTGTATATGGAGAACTCCATTGACAGAATCAAAGTCAGAAGGAAGTATACCGAGGATTTCTCCGCGTCTCATTCCATAGCATAGCGCAAGAATAACAGCGTTTTCTATTCGTGTTCCGCGGCAATTATAGAGAACAAGAGAGATCTGATCTTCGTTGAGAACAGTATATTCAAAACGTTTCTTCCTCGGCATATCGAATTGATTATACGGATTATACGGAAGTAATCCCCGGCGGATTCCAAAGTTCAGACACTTACGCAATGTTGCATGAACATAAACAATCGTACGGTTGCATAACCCTTTGTTTTGAAGCAGTACGGTAAGATGATCCAGATCGTCGACAGTCAAAGCAAGAACATCTTTATCACCCAAATAAGGCAGAATATGCAGTCGGATATTTACGCGATAACCGTTTGCGGTAGTCGGCTTCAACCTTTGAGTTATGTATATCTCATCGAATTTTTTTAACAAATCAAATAAAAGCATAATCAACCTTTTTCAGAAATATAATTTTCGTACAAAGTTTTTTGTTTAGAATTTAAGGAAGCGGAATCGACCATATCGAGAAAAGAAGAAACATCTCCTCCGCTTTTATGCTTATGTACGAGATAAAGCGTTTTGACCGTCGACGCGCATTGTTTTGTAAAATAGCTCTCAACAGAATGAAGAGAATATTCCCTTCCGGGCAAATAAAGATTTTTGAGTTCGGAAACATTCCCCAAAAAATCACTCCACCACTTAACAGTAGAAAGACGCTCGGTATGGTGACCGACATCATCGCGGGGCTTTGTTACAAAATTAAGATAATTCGAAAGAACGCCGAAATAACACTTTGAAAAATTACCGTTACAAAGACGAAGATTCAAATAAAACGATAAAGCATTTTCATCGCGGAGCTGGAACTCATATCTGACCCAAGAAGGAGAATCATCGGGAAGCTTCTGCTCCAAACGTTTATCATAAATACGAAGTCGGCGCGTAGACTTTGGAGAGCCGAAATATACAGCCAATTCACGAGTACCATCGATACAAGAAACATAACGAGAAGAACAAACATATTTTTTTGCACGAACATATTTTTGAAGAAGAGGAATATCAACGATAGAATTATCGATATCATCAAGAGCTATATCTATACGGGAAATATGGACATAACACGGATCATCGGCGGAATGAAAAATACCATTGTCAAAAGAATGAATGAAAGAATACCAATCAAAATAAGGATTCAGATCCTCACAGGTTCGACAACCTTTACCGGACATCTCTAAAATAACCAACTCATCGTCGAAGTGAATAGAAATACCGTCATAATAAATACAGTTAGAAAGTCCAAAATGTGACTTTATAAGTTCAATTTCATCAGTAGGAAGATTCAAAGAATCTATAAGGACTTTTTCAAAATGGTCGGGATATTTAAAAGACATTGTAAGATAGTCAACAAGTAATTTTTTCATAGCAAAAAACCTCAAAAAAAGCGTTATACATGAAAAGTGCAAAAAAGCAAGTCACAGAGCCAAAAAAAAGAAAAAGTAATGGGGATGATTACCCCCGTGCTACTATCGGGGGTAATGAAGAAAATTTCTCTCTGTTTTAAAGAAAAACTTTCTTTTGAAAAGTCGCTCCGGCAAGATCCGGAAGAGAGGGGCGCGGCTGCGCTCACATCCCCTCTCTTCCGAGGATCTAACCCACTATCGGAGCGTATATGCTGCGCTCTGGCTTACGTCTGACGTCTGCCAGATAGCGCGTCTTCATGCTCTTCTTACAGTCCCAAAAAACAGGCGGGCGCTCATGGGTAAATCCCAAAGAATACGCTTCGGAATATGCGCGAGGATCATAGCGCCTTTTATACGGGAAGAAGAAAAACGCCGTGTTCCATGAATCATCAGAAACGTCCTTTGTATTCATGATGTCGTTTGTCATGCCGATAGAACGCCACTTCACTTTTCCAAACGGAAAGATAAAACAACGGTGAAAACGCTTGACCTCTACGGCACAATTAAAACGTGCGCGTATCGGCTTTGCTATGAAGTCAGAGGCTTGCTCTGTTGTAAAAACATAACCGTCCTTGATAAAATGACCGTAAAAGCGGATAAACGTTTGTATGTTCGTTTTTACAGATTCGTAATCATAATCATACTGGTTGGCAACCTGTCCCACTTCGTCGAAAAAAATCGATGTGCATTCATTGGGAAGAAGTGTTTCCATAAGAAGATAATTTTCCGTAAGGCTTCGGGATTTTTGCTTATACGGTAACTTAAAAGGAATAGAAGTATATACAACGGGCTTCGGCTCACGTTTCTTTTTATTAAACGGATGTCGTATCTTAGAAAAGATGTAGCGTCTATAACGGCTTTTAAACCATTTGATAAGGTAAACGCTTCCCGTTCCCGTCTTTCCGCATTTGACACCGCCAATGAAAAGGTTTTCCCTTTCAAGTGGAATCGATTTAGATGTGAAAAGCGAATAGAAAAACCATATCGCAAAAACTATCAAAGAAACTATTAAAACGTACTTCATGTTTCATCTCCAAAACAATATTTTTGACCATACAACATATGGGGAATATTCAAAGATGTAAGATACTGATGTATCTTTAAAAGGTCGCTATCGGACCAATTGAAATCTTTATACCAATCCTGCCACCAACTATCGTTGGCAAAGGTAACACCTTGCATAATGTTACCGGGAACATAATCAGAATATTTAACACACATAGAAAGCTCCTGATAAAATTTTTCGAGGTATTCAAAGCAAATAGCACGGTTAAAGAAATTCGAATTTTCTTTGCAGTAATTATATGAACGCTCGTAGAGCTGTTCAAAGAAGTTTTCCCATTCTTCACTCGTGTAACGATGTGAAGAGTCAAGAGCATAAAGGATATCGTTAAACGATTTCTGAACAAAAGAAATAACGGTATCAAGAGTATCAAAAACAGAATGGAAAGAAGTTTTAAACATTCCGCTGTTAATGTCTACGGATTGTTTAAAATCGGCGGAAAAATCAGCATTTTCATCATAGGTATAATCAAAGTTTGAAGCATAAGAGAAAATCAAAGCTATGACGCAAAAAAATACAATCAAGCCGATGAATATTTTGCTCATATCAACCGCCCTTTACTTTACGGAAGATAAAGAATACAACAAAGCCGACAACGAGAACGCCTAAAAGCGAAAGAAGAGAGATACCGAGAAATTCAACGTTTTTTCCAAAGTACAAAAATGAAGAAACGACAGTTCCGCCGACGTCCGTTACAAAGTCAGATACGGCGCCTGTGCTTTCGTCGTTATTCTTTTGCCACTTCTTCCCTGCTTCAAAACCTACGTTATATCCGTCAGATGAAGCAGCTCCTTCGTCAAATCCTAAATTATATCCTGAATTATATCCGGCATTGTAAGAATCATCATCATAAGTATCATTATTATTATCCTTAATACCATACAACTGCTTACCTAACTCAACGCCTGAATCAAAACCGGCATTATATGAACGGTCATCATAGCCGTCAAAATCAATATCGACAAATTCAGAAGAAGATCCGCCCGAAGAGCTTCCGCCACCTGCGGAAAGTCCTGCGTTATATCCTGCCGTATATGACGGATCGTCGTAACCGTCGCCGTTTGCGTCTACTTTTCCATATGTATTTTTTCCGAACTGAACGCCTGCATTGTAAGATGAATCGTCATAACCGTCACCGTTTGAGTCGGTTATATGAGGTCGTGTGCAAGTGGATCCGCTTCCACCGGATGAGTTTAAAGAAAGAGAAACATAAGATTCACAAGAACAAGTATCATCTGAACAAGTTAAAGAAAAACTGTAACAAGGGTTAGATGAAGAAAAGTATGAAGAATTAGAATAAAGAGCATTAAGCAAATTGGCAAAGCTTATAACTATGTTAGGACGTTCAGAAACACAATAATAAAATGAAGTTGAATAAAGGTTTAAAATATCACCGATCTTATCAATAGATATAGAAGTATAAGAAGAATCAACAGTTATACTTATACCATAGGTTTCAGAATAACCTGAACGTTTAAAAGTAATTTCAAAATTTAAATACGAAGTTTCACCAGTATATAAAGGACACAATAAAAGATAATTCACATTTGAACATTTTACATATTGACCGTCGGAAAGCATGAAAGAATTATCAAGTTCCCAATAACCGTAATCTCCACCATAAGGAGGAAGAGCCGCAACAACAGAAGACGACGTGAAATATGATGAAACATCAATTGTATTTAAGTCAGATGTGAAATAGGCACTACAAGTTATAGAAAGCAGAGAGACAACAACGACGCAGATCAGAGTGATGATTATTTTCTTTTTCAATATTTATTTATCCTCCTTATAGAATGATTTATAAGATAAATGACAAAAAGTATAGACGAGATAAGCAACACATAAGTGAAGAAGTCTACCAAATCTATACTATCGAAAAAATAACGCATAAAATTTGCGAATTGTGGAAGTAAATTTGTTACAAGATACATAAAGCACTTAACCATGATTTACTACCTCTTTTTGCGGAAAACGCTGAAAATAATGATGAACGGCACAAGAACAAAAGCCATAGTAAGTATCATTGTGAAAAATGCAATGATATTGCTGTTTGCTTCTATAACCTCGGCGGGAAAGATGTACCGCCAACAACCTTCGATTATGTAATAAAAGTTTGTGCTCGGCTCTGTCGCTTCGGGAACTCCTTCCGATGTCAAAGCAAAGGCGGGAATGCAAAATGCCAAAACGAGAACAAACATCATCAAAATGATTAAAATCTTTTTATTTTTCATAAACACTCCTTTTTATTTTTAAAGGCGGAAGAGTTATTCTCCCGCCTTTATTTTTTAGACTTTATTTGCACGCTTTTTGATAAAGCCCCAAATACCGAGTCCAACCGATATAACTATGCCGACGATAATAAATGTACCGAGAATGGTGAAAGAGCCGTCGGCTTTAAGGAAAAGAGTATCGACGGTAGTAACACCCGCTTGTGCAACTTCGGGCATAAATTCGGAAAGCCCGTCACCGATTCCGCCGAGAAGTCCGCCTATCGGATTAACGGCAGTAGTACCGTCAACAGCAAAAGCCGATATTGAAAAAATGGTAACAAACATCATCATGCAAAGAGCAAGTGAAAAAAGTTTCTTTTTACCAAGTTTCTTTTTGGCTTTGGGTTCCTCCTTTACCTCTTCGACAGACTGTACGTTTTTCTTTTCTTCCATTTGTTCTCCTTTCTTTTTTTATTTTTATTTAACTTGCAAGTTAACTTTGTTTAGGTGGCGTCCAGCCTTTGAGATACATAAGCTCGATCATGTTTTGATCACTTTGCATTGACGGTTTCAAAAAAACGTCTTTTCCGAGATTAGGATCATGATAGCGGAAAACTATCATTGTGTATTGATTACCTGCTTTTGAAATTCCGCTCATTTTACAAAGCTCCGTTTCAAGACGAGCCAATACTTTTACTTCGCTTGCCATTTTTTTATCTCCTTTTTGTTAAATTTAAAAATCCGTTTGGGGTACAAATAAATAATACCCCAAACGGGGTATTTTGTCAACCCCATTTGGAGTATTTCAATATAATAAAAATAAAAAAAGGAGTTTATATGTATACAAGATTAAAAGATTTAAGAGAAGACGCAGACTTAACAATAGAACAATGCGCAAAAAAAGCAAATGTTTCAAAAAACACATACATAAGATACGAAAATGGAGAAAGAGAACCAAAATTCAACTTCATAATAAAATTAGCAAGATATTACAATGTATCAATAGACTATATAGCTGAAATTATAAAAGTACCAAGAACATTAGATGGAAAACCTTACAGCATAAAGAATATGACCCAGATTAACGGGAATAACAACAAAGTTACAAATATAAAAGGAAATAACAACAAGATAAATATAAAGAATACATAAAGCACCCTTTCGGGTGCTATGCTATAAGAGGCGATTTCGGTAAAAAACTTTATATGTAGCATAATGCGCACGCGCGCAGCAAGCGGCACGGTGAAACTGGGCTTCGCGCCCAGACCCGCGATTTTATCGCCTGCGGCGAAAACTGGAAATCGTGTTTGGAGTAATCCTCCAACTAGGGTTCGAATCCCTATCTCTCCGCCACAAAAAAAGCACCCACTACATGGGTGCTTTTTTCTTTTCTACGGATTCGAACACATCAAGACATACGCTTTGCACGTCGACAGGAGGATGACTGTATATGTCGAGCGTTACCGACACGGAAGAATGTCCGAGTATCTGCGACACGATTTTCGGATTTATTCCCTTTTGAAGCATTAGAGTTGCATATGAGTGCCGCAGGTCGTGGAAGCGGAGTCCTTTGGAAAGTAGAGACATGAAAAACAAATGTAAAAACACAAAAGCCTATATTTTACAATGAGAAAAACATCTTTATCTTTCGACATATTATATATGCATAAAAGTTTGGTAAATACGGCTTTTATATCATGTTCACGGAAAAAATCAATTTTTTTACAAAACATAAAAAAATATTTTTTATGGATATAACGTCGTTCCAAAACGGAAATAACAGCCAAAACTCCCTTTATATAAAGGAAAAACATTATATTTACTTGTCTTGCGGGATAAAATTACCGATTTCAAACTTCTTGACAAAAACTCAATATTTACTATAATAGATAGTATGGAAACCTATATTGGAACGACAAAAATCAAAAAAGAAAAATTTGGCATCAAAGGCATATATTCCCAAAAACAAGTACATAATACTTCGGGAAAACAAAACAAACTCTGATCTGAATTTTGGAGGAAAAAATGAAAAAAAGAATTATTTCGTCCCTTCTCTCGATATTGCTGTTGTTTGCGTGCTTGACACCGGCGGTGCTTGCCGCAGACCCCTGCACGGACACAAGCCACGAAGCTTTTCACGCGGCAGTAGCCGAGCTGAGAAATTTGGCAAAAGATGACCTTTCCGAAGTGTATTTCGGAAACGCCGAGGTAAACAATAAAGCCACCGCAATAGATAATATGCTTAAAGCAAATTCAACACTTGCAGAAAGCGTAAAGAACGAAGCGGATTACACATATTTCACCAGCGTTCACACAAAATACAGAGCAAGAGCGGCTGTTTATACAGATGAATACGCCCCTGCTTATGATGCAGCCGTAGCGGCTCTCGGAGCAAACAATGCAAACGTTGCCACAAAAGAGTATTACGACGCTTACAACAATGCAAAAACCGCATTCGATAAATTCGATTCCCGCGAAAAAGCCTTTGTAAAAGGTTATAAAAATTTTGAATCCCTTGCGGCACCGACATACAAACCCACAACGGGAAAACCCGAAATAGACGCGATAAATAACGCCACAACATATGCAGCTCTTAAAAGTGCGGTAGACGTAGCCTTAACTAAAAGCCAAGCAGAACCGAATTATTTTACTTCTGACGAAAAAAAGTTTATAGGAAATGCATCGAGCGCGGCAAGACTTATAGAAGCATCACAAAGTGTAACGCCTATAACGGCAAACGGAACTATCCCGACAAAAATAACAAACTTACACAATGAATATAATAAGCTTTCGGAAGAAGCAAAAGCATTTTTCGAAAAAATATCCGACAGCTATGTTATAGAAATAGAAACGGCATACCAGATAGCAAGCGATTATTTCGCGCTCGGTTCCACTGCCTCTGAAAATGCCAAGATACTCGACATATATGACCGCATGATGGCTTTTTCAAAATATACGACATATTTTGATTCCGGTCTTATAAACGCAATAACATCGGCACGTACAACATATAACACAAAATCCGCCGTTAAAGTAACTTATTCTTACACAAGCGGAAGACTCGATGTCACAATCTCCATAAACTCCAACACAAAACTCAATAACGCAACTATCAATATCTCCCCCTCCAACACAAACCTCCAACTTGCAATGGTAAACTGGGTAACATATAACAGCCAGACATCGTATACATTTACTCTCCTCGGAGGCACTGCGACAGTAACCCAATTAAGCGGAAATACAACGATTTCGATAAGCAATATAACAAGCAATACGGGAACAATAACCCTTTCTTACACAGTACCGTCAGTTCTTATCGGAAAATCGGTTTCGTTCACAGTTGCGGGCGAGCTCAATCCCGGAAACACAGAAACATCTCAATCCTTCTACTCAAATGACACAGCATATCTCTGCACACACAAAAGCGGCACGACCACAACGCTTGTACGCAGAACGATAAAAGAAGCAACCTGTTCTTCGGAAGGAATCTACGCTTACTTCTGCACCACATGCGGTTGCCGTCTCACAACGGCTGACGGCGCTCCCGCAAACATGGGTATGATCCCCACAAAGGATCACACCCCCGGAGAAAAAGTAACCGCAGGCGTTAACAACATTGCGGCAACATGTACAACCCCCGGAGTACAGTATTTCGAATGCAAAGACTGCCACGCCGTAATAAGAACTCCCGTTACGATTCCCGCTTCTCATAAAATAAACGTAAATACAATATACTGGAATGCTTCCGCAAATGCATGGTATGCAAAATGCTCCACATGCAATGCAGATGTAAACTTCTCCATAACAAAGAATAATTGCACTTGCAGTACAAAATACGGCACAAACACAGCGAAGAAAATATATTCCAAAGCCGCAACATGCGGTGAAAACGGATACAGCGTATACGAATGCTCGATATGCGGTGTTTCCTGGATAGAAACAGAAGCAGCTTCCTCCGGTTCACACACATGGGGCTCATGGGTAATCACAAAAGCCGCAACCTGTACCGAAAGCGGAGTTCAGACAAGATCTTGTTCCAAATGCGGAAAGACAGAAACACAGACGCTCCCTGCAACAGGTCACTCCGCAAATCCCGGAAATCTCACTGTCATAACTCCCTCTACATGTACGACCCACGGAACAGCACAATCAACATGCATTTACTGTAATCAGACTCTTACATTAGAGCTTCCCTTTGCGGAACACAGCTTCGACGAAGGAAAAGTAACTCTTCAACCCACATGTACATCCCAGGGAATAAAGACATACACCTGCTCCGTCTGCCAGACAACAAAAACCGAGAACATAGCGATAGATCCCAATGCACACAGCTATGGAGAATATATAACGGTTAAAGAAGCAACATGTACCGCATCCGGTATAAGAAAGCACATTTGCTCACATTGCGCTCATGAAGAAGAGGAAATAATCCCCACTTCCGGTCACACATGGGGCGAACCCACCACCAAAGGCAAAGTAACGACAAAGACCTGTCTTGTATGTAAATCGGTATTCAGCAAAACAACAAAGAGCAAAACGACTATCCTCGATATAACAGTGGACAACAAATTCACTCTCAATATAACGGACAGCGTTCTCGCTAACAAAGATGTAGGCTTCAACGTAAAGAGAGATACCGCTTTCGAACAAGAAAACACTGAATACATCGATTACCTCAACAAGGCATTCGATAATCCGGACAAAAAATACGATTGCACAGTATTCGGCGCATACAAAACCGAAATAACACTCGGCGAAGAGAGCCTTGCTCCGAACAAAGACACAAATCTTGTTATCGACCTCGGCAAAGATTACGCAAAGAAAGAAATTCTCGTAAAATACATCTCCGACAACACGGTAATAAACGTTCCCGTAGAACGCGACGGTTCATCTGTAAAGATATCCGGAGAAGATTTCAGCAAATTTGCCGACGGAACATTCATAGTTATGACGAGCAACAAGAAAGCAGGCTCCACTTCCATCGTTGTTCCGATAATCATCTGCGTAGTAATCGTAGCGATAGCAGGCATCGCAGTTGTTCTCGTTCTCAAACAGAAAAACAACAGAGACGATATGGTATAATCGTTTACAAGAGTAAAACTTTTTAAACTCAAATATAAAAAAGACAAGCCGTTTTCGGCTTGTCTTTTTTTATTTATAAATGTTTTGCAGAAGAATGCGGGTTTTACAGATAAAAATAAAGAGCGGAAAACCGCTCTTTATTTTCAGATAAATTTCTTTATTATTTTCCGAAGTATCTTTCAAGAAGAGCTTCGAATGCTCTGCCGTGACGCGCTTCGTCTTTTGCCATTTCGTGAACAGTGTCATGGATAGCGTCGAGGTTAGCGGCTTTTGCACGGCGTGCAAGATCGAACTTGCCTGCTGTTGCGCCGTTCTCGGCTTCAACTCTCATTTCAAGGTTCTTCTTTGTGGAAGGTGTTACAACTTCGCCGAGTATTTCAGCAAATTTTGCTGCGTGCTCTGCTTCTTCGAAAGCTGCTTTTTCCCAGTAAAGACCTATCTCGGGATATCCCTCTCTGAAAGCAACGCGGGACATAGCAAGATACATACCTACTTCGGAGCACTCTCCGTTGAAGTTAGCGCGAAGATCGTTAACGATATCCTCGGAAACGCCTTCCGTGATTCCTACAACGTGCTCGCAAGCCCATGTTCTCTTCTCTTCCTTAACTTCTACGAATTTAGAAGCAGGAACGCCGCACTGAGGGCACTTTTCGGGAGCAGCTTCTCCCTCATAAACGTAACCGCATACGGAACATACGAATTTTGCCATAATTTAATGACCTCCTGAAAAAATTAAATTTTATTATTGTTTTTTATTATCAAGACACCTTTTGCATACTCCGCGAAAGGCGATACTTGCAGAACTTATTTTTCCTCCCGTTTCATGTTCGGCATAATCAAAATCGCTTGCCGAAACAGGAGAAAATACATCATACACTTTCCCGCACACATCGCAAAAAAAATGCGAATGGGGCGTCAGCGTAACATCATAGCGCTCTTTGCCGGGGGCGCCGATCTTTATTATCTTTCCCTCGGAACAAAGAAACGAGAGGTTCCTGTATACCGTAGCCAGACTCATATCCGGATATTTGTCTTTTACACGACTGTAAATCATGTCGGCAGTCGGATGATCAAGCCTCGATAAAAGAACATCGCATATCGCATCCCTTTTCAAAGAATGTTTTTGCATCTGTAAAATCCTCTTCAAAAATAATAATGATTATCATTTTTATTTATATTACCATAATTTTTAAAAAAAGTCAATATTATCATGATTTTTTTAATATAGAATAATCATATTGCAGATATATCATTTTACACATACAAGTAAGATTTATCTCAAAAATCCAATATAATAATTATAATACAAAAATATTTATAAATACAAACGATTTTGTAAAAAATATCGGACAAATTCAAATCGGAGCAAAATTTTAAAACAAGCTTAATCATGTTTTGACGATTTCAACCGACGCAAGAAGCCACGACACAAAGACATCAGTAGGAGAGATTATAATCATTATCGAAGATCTCTATGTAACCGCCCTTAGAGAAACGCGGGATTTTTGCGACAGTGTCTTATCCATTCCGCAATCAAAACAGACGGATATTTCGCGCTTCGAAAGCCGCTTTTCGATAAAACGATATTTTATCGTGTTTTATGTTGACTTTAATATACGGCTCGGATATAATGGTTAGACAATATTTCTTAACAGGAAGGTCTTTAAAAATGCAACAGAACGAGAAGAGGGGTTACAGAGGGACCGTCATTGCGTGCTACATCGCATATATGGTTCAGGCGCTTGTAAACAATACCTCTCCGCTCCTTTTCGTGTTATATCAGAGCGAATATAACATTTCCCTGCAAATGCTCGCAAATATAATACTTATAAACTTCGGCACTCAGTTTGTATTCGATCTTATATCGATAAAACTTATAGACATATTCGGGTACAGAAAATTATCGGTTGCCTGCCATATCATATCCGCGCTGGGACTTATAGGGCTTGGCATTTTCCCAAAAATAATGCCACCGTCGATAGGTCTTGTAATTGCCACATTATTGTGCGCTGTCGGCGGCGGACTTATAGAGGTTATAATAAGCCCTATCGTAGACGCCATACCGAACGAGAGCAAATCCGCGTCAATGAATTTTCTTCATTCGTTTTATTGCTGGGGAAGCGTTTTCTGCGTTGCGGTCGGCACTGTCGCCGTAAAGCTTCTCGGCAATATGTGGTATATTCTTCCCATATGCCTTTCGGCAATACCGCTTTTCAATTCAGTGGCTTTCATGAGAGCAAAATTTGCAAAATCCACTGAGGATAACGTCCGCGTTCCCGCAAAAAAGCTATTGCGCTCCCCGTTCTTCATTCTTCTTATGATAATAATGATATGCGGCGGTGCGTCGGAGCTTGTTATCTCTCAATGGGCGTCTCTCTTCGCGGAAAAAGCTCTCGGCATATCAAAAGTTGCGGGGGATATACTCGGTCCCTGTCTTTTCGCTTTCTTTATGGGAACCGGAAGAATGCTCTCGGGAGTTTTGAGCAAAAAGATAAAAATCGAAAAAATAATGCTCGTCTGCGCCGTACTTTGCACGCTTTGCTATATCGGAACCGCTCTTCTTCCGGGAGTATTCGCGCTTGCGACATGCGCTCTCACAGGCTTCGGCGTAAGCCTCATGTGGCCCGCCACCCTTTCCGTCGCTTCCGCGCACTTTGACGGCGCGGGTACTACTCTTTTCTCTATCCTCGCATTCGCGGGAGATATAGGCTGCGCATTCGGTCCGTGGCTCTCCGGAAATATTTCCGATCTCGTGGAGGGAAACTCCGCTTTCGCCTCTGTTGCAGATTCTCTTTCACTTACAACGGAGCAGCTCGGACTTCGCTCCGGAATACTCGTATCCGCAATATTCCCCATTATAATATTTTTCTCTTTAACAGCAGTTCTTGCCTACGAAAAAAAGCACAGAGAAAAAAGTCTTATATAATAAAGTATTTTTACAAAAAAGCTATTGACATATTCGTCTTATGAATGTATAATATTCACGTTAAATGAATATTTATTCCAAAAGGAGATATCACAATGATAGATAAAAGCAAGATAAAGAAAGTAGTTCTCGCATATTCCGGCGGACTCGATACATCTATAATAATTCCGTGGCTCAAAGAAAACTACAACAACTGCGAAGTTATAGCGGTTTCCGGAAACGTAGGTCAGGCAGACGAGCTTGAAGGTCTCGAAGAAAAGGCTATAAAGACAGGCGCTTCGAAGCTTTACATAGAGGATCTCACAAACGAATTTGTAGACGAATTTATCGTTCCCACAGTCAAAGCCGGCGCTCTTTATGAGGAATATATGCTCGGCACATCATTTGCCCGCCCCATAATCGCAAAACGCCTTGTTGAGATAGCAAAAGCAGAAGGCGCCGACGCCATCTGCCACGGCTGCACGGGAAAAGGAAACGACCAGGTACGTTTCGAACTCACAATAAAGCATTTCGCTCCCGAAATGCCCATCATCGCCCCCTGGCGTGAATGGAACATAAAATCCCGCGACGAAGAGATAGAATACGCAGAAGCACACAACATCCCCCTCAAAATCAACCGCGAAACAAACTATTCCAAGGATAAAAACCTCTGGCACCTCTCTCACGAGGGTCTCGACCTCGAAGATGTAGGAAACGAGCCGCTTTATGAAAAGAAAGGCTTCCTTGAAATGGGCGTTTCCCCGATCGACGCACCCGATGTCCCCACATATATAACGCTCGATTTCGAAAAAGGCGCGCCCGTAGCTCTCAACGACAAAAAGATGAGCGCTAAAGAGATCATTCTCGAACTCAACAAATTCGGCGGAGATAACGGAATAGGTCTTCTCGACATCGTGGAAAACCGTCTTGTAGGCATGAAGTGCCGCGGCGTATACGAGACTCCCGGCGGCGCTATACTCTACTTTGCGCACAACTATCTCGAAACACTTTGCCTTGACAAAATGACGGCTCACAAGAAAGCAGAGCTTGCAATAACATTTGCAGACCTTGTTTACAACGGTCAGTGGTACACGCCTTTGCGCGAAGCTCTCTCCGCTTTCGTTGACAAAACGCAGGAAAAAGTAACAGGTAAAGTCCGCATCAAACTCTACAAAGGCAACATGATAAAAGCCGGCGCATGGAGCAAATACTCCCTCTACTCCGAAGAAATAGCTACATTCGGCGAGAGCGACTACAACCAGAAAGATTCCGAAGGATTTATAAACCTCTTCGGTCTTCCGATAAAAGTTCAGGCAATGGTAGACGAGCAGAACTCCAAATAATTCTCGAAAACATCGCTTGAAGACACAAAACAAAGAATATTATACAACAGTAAAAAACGGTGAAGTCCGTCGGCTTTTGCCGACGGACTCTGTCTTTTTCAAGACAGCACAAAAACAAAAAGGAATAATAAAATGGAAAAAATGTGGGCAGGGCGCTTCAAGGGAGCGCTCGATAAAACAGCAGACGATTTCAATTCATCGATAAGCTTTGACAAAGTAATGTACCGTCAGGATATCGAAGGATCGATGGCGCACGCCGCAATGCTCGGCAAACAAAATATAATCACACCCGAAGAAGCGGGCACTATTATCGCCGCACTTTCGGAGATACGCGCCGATATAGACGAAGGCAAGCTCGAAATAGACGAGAGCTGCGAAGACATTCATATGTTCGTGGAAAAGGTCCTGACCGACAGGATAGGCGATACAGGTAAAAAACTTCACACCGCACGTTCGAGAAACGACCAGGTGGCGCTCGATCTCCGTATGTACCTGCGCGATGAAATAAAAGAAATATCGGAGCTTTTGAAAAATCTTGTGCTTGTAATATGCGACAAAGCGAAAAAGTACAAAAGCACCATAATGCCGGGATATACTCATCTGCAAAGAGCACAGCCCATCACGTTCGGTCAGCACCTTATGGCTTACGCTATGATGTTCCTTCGCGACATGGACAGACTCTCCGATGTCAAAAAGAGAATGAACATCTCCCCTATCGGTTCCTGCGCGCTCGCGGGAACGACATACGACACAGACCGCATTTTCGAAGCTGAAAAGCTCGGATTCGCCGGGGTCTGCATGAACAGCATGGACGGCGTTTCCGACAGGGATTTCTGCGTGGAATTTCTTTCCGCCGCATCCATTATAATGGTACATTTATCCCGTTTTTCCGAAGAAATAATTCTTTGGGCAAGCTGGGAATTCAAATTTATAGAGCTTGACGACGCTTTCACGACAGGTTCGAGCATAATGCCGCAGAAAAAAAATCCGGACATGGCAGAGCTTTCCCGCGGAAAATCCGGAAGAGTATTCGGCGATCTTATGACAATGCTCACCGTGCTCAAAGGTCTTCCGCTTGCTTACAACAAAGATATGCAAGAGGACAAAGAAGCTGTATTCGACGCCTGCAAAACGGTGAAAATGTGTCTTGAAGTATTCACGCCCATGCTTGAAACCGCAAAAGCCATACCGGAAAACATGAAAAAGGCGGCATCGGGCGGATTTATATGCGCCACGGACTTGGCTGACTATCTTGTTCGCAAAGGGCTTCCCTTCCGCACGGCATATAAGATCGTCGGAAACATCGTTGCAAAATGTATCGAGACAGGAAAGACGCTCGAAACGCTTCCGCTTGACGAATATAAGAAAATATCAGATGTATTCGACGAAGAGCTTTATTCTGCCATCGACCTCAATGTCTGTGTGGAAAAACGAATCTCTCTCGGCGCGACATCTCCTAAATCGGTTGAAAATCAGATAAACTTTGCAAGAAATAAAGTCTCAAAATATTGACCACACCTTTCTTTCGGAGAAAGGTGTGCCAAAGAACTTTGCACCTGCAATACCACTCTATTTGGGCGAAAGCTTTTGAGATTCCAAAGGACTTTTCACGAAAAGTCCTTTGGTCGGAGTTTGAGGCGTAAGCCTCAACTGATAACGCACACGAAAAAACGCGGCAATGCCGCGTTTTTTATTATTGTCGTAAAAAGTTGGAACTGCCGTTCCAAACCTTGCTTTAAGGGGCTTTTAAAAAAGCCCCTTAAAAATCCGCAAAACTTTCACACGAACACA
>UQXK01000002.1 GCA_900544985.1 uncultured Eubacteriales bacterium | reverse complement strand
AATATATATATAAAATTTATTTGTTTTAAATTTACATTAGGCAGGTCTGATAAATGACAAAATCTAAAAATAATCTTGCGGAATATCTTTTTTGCCAGGGGACTAACTTTTTTTCGTATGATTATCTCGGAGTGCATATGAAAGAAAATGGCGGAAAGTATGAATATACGTTCCGCGTTTGGGCGCCCAATGCAAAAAGCGTTTTCCTCTGCGGCGATTTCAATGATTGGGGAGAGACTCATCCTCTTGAAAAGGAAGATGATTCCGAAATATGGAAAACAACATTGATTTCCGACCGCCGTCTTGACGGCGAACGCTATAAATTCAAAATAACGGGTAAAAACGGAACGCATTTTAAATCCGATCCGTATGCTTTCTACTCGGAAACCCTTGAAAATACAGCATCTTTGATATATGACAGTTCGAAATATGTCTGGCATGATGATGAGTGGAGGTCAAGCGCGAAGGAACGTTTCGGAAAAAACAGTAATCATTTTTGCTCTTCTCCCGTAAATATATATGAAATGCATCTTGGCTCTTGGAAAACAAGGGACGGGAAGAGCACAACGGATAAAAGCGCATATCTAGGTTACCGCGAAATAGCGGATATGCTTGTTCCGTACATACTTGAAATGGGATATACGCATGTTGAACTTATGCCGATAGCGGAGTATCCTTACGACGGTTCATGGGGATATCAGGTTTGCGGATATTACGCGCCGACATCGCGTTTCGGTTGCCCCGACGATTTTAAATATTTTGTGGATAAGCTTCACGAAAACGGTATAGGCGTAATA
This sequence comes from uncultured Eubacteriales bacterium, assembly GCA_900544985.1. Classification (GTDB taxonomy): domain Bacteria; phylum Bacillota; class Clostridia; order Oscillospirales; family CAG-272; genus UMGS731. The sequence continues at coordinate 126,239 of UQXK01000002.1, read as the reverse complement.
CTCGACTGGGTGCCTGCTCATTTTCCGAAGGACGAGCACGGTCTTTTTGAATATGACGGAGAACCGCTTTACGAATATAAAGGCAAAGACCGTATGGAGCATAAAGGCTGGGGGACAAGATGTTTTGACGTCGGATATCCTCAGGTTTGTTCTTTCCTTATATCGAACGCGCTTTTCTGGATGAGAGAATATCATGTGGACGGGCTTAGAATCGACGCCGTCGCCTCCATGCTTTATCTTGATTATGACAGAAAACCCGGAGAATGGATACCGAATATATACGGCGAAAATAAAAATCTTGAAGCGATAGCCTTTTTCAGAAAGCTCAACACGGCTGTTTTCTCCGAATTTCCTTATGCATTTATGATAGCGGAGGAATCCACTGCATGGCCCATGGTAACCGGTCCCGGAGATAAGGGCGGCTTGGGATTCAACTTTAAGTGGAACATGGGCTGGGCGAACGATATGTTCGATTATGTGAAAACAGACCCGCTTTTCAGAAAATATAAGCATGACAAGCTCACTTTCCCTATGGTATATGCTTTTTCCGAAAATTATGTTCTTCCGATATCGCATGATGAAGTGGTACATGGAAAATGCTCTCTTCTCGGAAAGATGTTCGGCGAATATGACGATAAATTCGCCGGTATGCGCACATTCTTGGCTTATATGATGACGTTTCCCGGAAAGAAAATGATGTTCATGGGAACAGAGTTCGCACCTTTTTCGGAATGGGATTACAAAAACGAGCTCGAATGGTTCATGCTGGGTTACGAAAAACATACGAAAATGCGCGAATATGTAAAGGCGCTCAATCATTTATATAAAAATTCCGCGGAGCTCTATGAGATAGACGATTCATGGGACGGATTTACGTGGATAGACGCGGACAACAAGGATGAAAATATAATTTCATATATAAGGCGTGACAGCAAGGGAAATGAATATATCGTGCTTTTGAATTTCGCGCCCGTAAAAAGAGAAAATTTCACTCTTTATGTGCCTCACAGAGGAAATTATGAAGAGATTTTCTCCTCGGACGATGAACGCTTCGGCGGAAACGGAATCTCAAACGGTATTTTAAAAGCAGGATATGTGAAAAAGAACGGAAAAGTGACGGGTAAACTCTCTGTAAGCGTTCCGCCTTACGGCGCATTGATATTCAAAAGGAAGTTGCAAAAATCAAAAAAGACAGAAAAATAAAGCGAAAGTTCAATAAAGCAAAGGTTCAATAAGCGAAAGTTCTTGTTTAGTTACAGATTATCAAATTTAAGATCGGGGGACATATTTTTATGTACATGAAAAAAGAATGTATAGCGATGCTTTTGGCAGGCGGACAGGGAAGCCGTCTTTATGCTCTGACCGAAACGACCGCAAAACCTGCGGTGCCTTTCGGCGGCAAATACAGAATTATTGATTTTCCTATGTCAAATTGCGTAAACTCCGGAATAGATACCGTAGGAGTTCTGACGCAGTATCAGCCGCTTGTTCTGAACGAATATATAGGCAACGGCGAGCCGTGGGATCTTGACCGTGCGCGCGGCGGCGTCATGGTGCTGCCTCCTTATCAGGCGAAATCTTCTTCCGCGTGGTACAAGGGAACCGCAAACGCAATATATCAGAATATCAATTTTATCGAGCGTTATTCTCCGAAATATACCCTTATTCTGTCCGGCGACCATATTTATAAAATGAATTATCGCGCCATGCTTGATTTTCATAAGAAAAACGGCGCGGACTGCACTATTGCAGCAATAGAGGTCCCGATAGAAAGCGCGTCCAGATTCGGCATTCTCAATATAGAGCCCGACGGCAAAATATATGAATTCGAAGAGAAACCTAAAAATCCGAAGAGCAACAAAGCGTCAATGGGTATATATATATTCAATACCGACGTGCTTATAGACTATCTGAAAAGAGACGAAGCCGATAAAACATCGAGCAACGACTTCGGAAAGAATATAATTCCTCTGATGCTTCAAGAGGGAAAGACGATGTATTCCTATCTTTTCGACGGATATTGGAAAGATGTGGGAACGATAGAGAGCCTTTGGGAAGCGAATATGGATCTTCTCGGAAGAAATCCGAAATTCAATCTTTATGACAAAAAATGGAGGATTTTTTACCGCCACTATGCGGAACCGCCGCACAGAACGGGAGACAGCGCGATTATCGAAAATTCGATGATAACAGAGGGCTGCATTATAAACGGAGAGGTCAGAAATTCCGTGCTTTCCAACGGTGTCACCGTTGAAAAGGGCGCTTATGTAAACGATTGCGTTATAATGGCGAATGTCACCGTAAAAAGCGGCGCGCATCTGGAATATTCGATAATCGACCATGACACGGTGATAAACGAGAATGCAAGCGTTGGCGGAAAGAGAGCCGACGGATGCAAAATAACAGTCATAGGCGCAAATTCAAATATTGAGGCAAACGCTTCGGTCGAACACGGGGCAATGCTCGGACCGAAAGAATGAGGAGGAAGAAGATATGTCAGTAGCAGGAATGATATTCTCCAATATACACGATAGAAATATTCCGGAGCTTACGCGCGTGAGGACGATGGCGTCGGTGCCGTTCGGGTGCAGATACAGGCTTATAGATTTTGCGCTTTCGAATATGGTAAATTCTGATATAAACAATATAAATGTCATAACCCACTATAATTACCATTCGCTCATGGATCATATAGGAACGGGAAAGGACTGGGATCTTGCCCGCCGTTCGGGAGGAATAAAAATATTGCCTCCGTATATTTCGGCTTTTGCAAACAATGTAAACGAGCTTTATCATACACGCCTTGAAGCGCTTAAAAGCATAAATCATCTTATTTCCGGTATCACGGAAGATTATGTTGTAATGTCGGACTGCAATGTCATATGCAATGTCGATTTTAAAGCTATGATAGATGATCATATAAAAAACGGCGCAGATATGACGATCGCGGTAAAACGTATGTATGTGACGCCTGAAATGGCTAAGACGAACGAGATAATTTATTCCGATGTCACAGGAAGAATAACGGATATCGAGACAGTCCCGCGCGATGTCGCAGGGGAAGCGGACGTCGATATGAATATAGTAGTTGTGGGACGCAGGTATTTGCAGGAACTTGTCCTCGACGCCGTGGCGCACGATTATAAGAGCATGTCTACGGACGTTATACTTAAAAACCTCGGCAGGCGCAATTTCAGAGTTTACAGATACGACGGATATGCGGCGACGATATCTTCTATGTCCGAATATTTCGCTCACAGTATGGAGCTTATAGAAAACAGCCAAAAATACGATTCGCTTTTCAACGTGTTCGAACGTCCGATATTTACAAAAGTAAGAAACTCGCCTCCGACATATTACAGCGAGACAGCGTCTGTCAAAAATTCGCTGATAGCAGACGGATGTGTTATAGACGGAGAAGTTGAAAACTGCATACTTTTCAGAGGCGTGCGTATAGGAAAAGGCGCTGTCGTTAAAAATTCCATACTTTTCCAGGATACGTTTGTTTCTCAGAATGTTTCAATGAACTGCGTTGTTACGGATAAGAACGTAGTTGTACATGACGGAGTAACTCTTGCGGGAGTTCCGACGCTTCCTTTCTATATTGACAAAGGAAAGATGATCTGATATAAAGAAATCGGATCAAAGACAAAAAAGATTTTCATTCAGATTGATGTGTAGAAAAACGGAGGATGTTTATGGTTAAAAAAATTCTTTTCGCGGCTTCCGAGGCTATGCCTTTTGCCGCAACGGGCGGACTTGGGGATGTTATGGGCGCTCTTCCGCCGGCAATAGCGGCTCTTGATGAAAATACAGATGTGCGTGCGGTAATACCGCTTTATGATAAGATCACCGACGAATGGCGCTCTAAAATGAAGTTTGAAAAATGGATAACGGTGCGCCTTGCTTGGAGAGAACAATATTGCGGAATTTTTTCTCTTGACTATAAAGGCGTAAAGTATTATTTTATAGATAACGAGTATTATTTTAAACGCGGAGGGCTTTACGGTCATTTCGACGACGCGGAACGCTTTGCATTTTTCTCACGTGCGGTCCTCGCTCTCATGAAGGCGATGGACTTTTATCCCGATATACTTCATGCCAACGACTGGCAGACGGCGCTTTCCGTCATCGTCTTAAAGCAGGAACTCGGACTCTTGCCCGGATATTCCGGAGTAAAAGCCGTGTATACGATACACAATATAGATTATCAGGGCGTTTACGGCATGGGAATTTTGGGTGATGTGTTCGGTCTTAACGCTAACATTTCTTCGATAGTTGAATATAACGGAGACATAAACCTTTCAAAGGGCGCCATTGTCTGCGCAGACTATGTGACGACGGTGAGTCCGAGATACGCCGATGAAATAAAGACAGAGTATTATTCTCACGGTCTTCATCACATAATAAACAAGTATTCCTATAAGATAGGCGGAATATTAAACGGCATAGACGAAGCGGCGTACAACCCGAAGAATGATCTCGATATTCCGTATAACTACACTTACCGCGGTCTTGCCGGGAAAAAGAAAGACAAGGCGGCGCTGCAAGCGCGCTTCGGGCTGGATATAAATCCCGATGTTCCGATAATAGCTATGGTATCCCGCCTTGCGTCGCACAAGGGATTTGATATTCTGTGCAGTGTGGCGGACGAACTCATGGGGGACAATATTCAGTTTGTGCTTCTCGGCACGGGAGAGCCTTATCTTGAAAGATTTTTCTCTTCTCTCGCGTCAAGATATCCGGGTCGTGTCGGAGTGAAAATAACATATGACAGAAAATTGTCAAAACTTATATATGCGGGCGCGGATATGTTCCTTATGCCGTCAAAATCGGAGGCTTGCGGTCTTGCGCAGATGATAGCGTCGCGATACGGAACGGTTCCGATAGTTCGCGAAACGGGCGGACTCTTCGACACCATAAAACCGTATTCGTGGGACAGAAGCGGTAACGGTTTTACTTTTTCCGCATACAATGCGCACGATATGCTTTACGTTATAAGGGAAGCGGAAGGCGTATATTCCGACAAAGAAAATTGGGATAAACTTGCAAAAAAAATTATGAAGATAGATTTCTCGTGGAAGTTATCCGCGCAAAAATACGCAGAACTGTATGAAAAAATAACTCCCACGGAAAATTAAAGGAGGAAAAATGGCAGATTCATTAAAAGTCAAAGAAATCAGCGCGTCGATAGAGAGCAAACTTTCCCGCTATTTCGGCGTTTCTCCGGAAGAGGCGTCGAACGCGCAGATGTACAAGGCGGTTATTCTTACGGTAAGAGACGCTCTTACAAGTAAAAGATCGGTATTTCGCCATACCGTGAAAAAAGAAAAGAAAAAACGTGTATATTATCTTTGCATGGAATTTCTCATAGGAAAATCGCTCCGTAATAATCTTATGAATCTGGGTATTGACAACGAGTACCGTGAAGTTCTGAAATCCATGGGATTTGATCTTGACGAACTTTACGATATAGAGCGCGACCCGGGACTCGGCAACGGAGGACTCGGGCGTCTTGCAGCTTGTTTTATGGATTCGCTCACAACGCTCGATTATCCTGCGACAGGTTTTTCTCTTTGCTATGAGTACGGTCTTTTCAAGCAGAAAATAGTAGACGGTTCACAGGTGGAAATGCCCGATGTCTGGATGCCTTCCGGCGAATCCTGGCTCGTTCCGAGAAACGATAAGACTTTTACGGTCCGTTTCGGAGGAAAGGTTTCGGAACGATGGGAAAATAACCATCTGAACATAATCCACACGGATTATGAAGAAGTTCAGGCTGTTCCGTATGATATGATGATATCGGGAAGAGACAGCTTCGCAGTAAACAATCTTCGTCTCTGGCGCGCGCATGATATGACGAATTTCAATATGAATCTGTTTACGCAGGGACAATATATGCAGGCGGTCCAGGAGAATACGAATGCAGAGACCCTTACAAAGCTTCTTTATCCTTCCGACGAGCATATGGAAGGAAAGATACTCAGACTCAGCCAACAGTATTTTCTTGTTTCCGCTTCGCTTCAAAATATTGTTGCGGATCATCTCGCTGTTTACGGAACTCTTTCCAATTTTGCGGAGAAAAACTCAATACACATAAACGATACTCATCCGGCTCTCTGTATACCCGAGCTTATGCGTATCTTTATGGATGTATATTCGTTCTCATGGGAATCCGCATGGAGCGTTGTTACAAAAACTGTTTCTTATACAAATCATACGGTGCTTCCCGAAGCGCTCGAATGCTGGAATGAGGATATCTTCCGACTCAGACTTCCGAGAATATACGGTATCGTCTGCGAGATAAACCGCCGTTTCTGCGCAGACCTCTGGAATATGTATCCCGGTGACTGGGACAGAATATCGCGTATGTCTATAATGGCGAACGGACAGGTGAGAATGGCAAATCTTTCCGTTCTCGGCTCTCATAAGACGAACGGCGTATCGGCGCTTCACAGCGAAATACTCAAAAAGACCGTTTTCCATGATTTTTATACGGCTTTCCCCGAAAGATTTACCAATGTCACGAACGGTATAGCGCACAGACGTTGGCTTTGCTATTCCAACCCCGAACTTGCGGGACTTCTGAACAGCACGATAGGCGACGGATATATCAAAAATCCGGAAGAACTTTCTAAGTTTGCCGATTTCTACAATGATTCGTCCGTAATAGATGCGCTTCGCGGAATAAAACACCGCAACAAAGAGCGTTTTGCCGAATATTACAGAAAGACTACGGGACTTAATATCGATACGCACTCTGTTTTCGACGTTCAGGTAAAGCGTATGCACGAATATAAGCGTCAGCTTCTGAACGTTCTTAAAATAGTATCTTATTATAATGACCTTCTTGAAAATCCCGATGCCGATGTCACGCCGAAAACATTCCTGTTCGGCGGAAAAGCCGCACCGAGCTACTATTTTGCAAAAGATATAATAAAACTTATCTGGGCGCTCGGAAATGAGATAGATAAAAATCCGAAAATACGCGAAAAGCTCCGCGTTATCTACCTTGAAGATTACAACGTGAGCACGGCGGAAATACTTATGCCTGCGACCGATATTTCGGAACAGATATCTCTTGCGGGTAAAGAGGCGTCGGGCACGGGCTGCATGAAATTTATGATAAACGGCGCGCTCACTCTCGGAACGCTTGACGGTGCCAATGTGGAGATGGCAGAGGCTGTCGGAAACGACAATATCTATATCTTCGGACTTACATCGGCGGAAGTAGACGATCTCTGGCGCCGCGGATACAGTTCTATGCTTTATTACAAAGTCGATCCGAAACTCAAAGCTGCCGTCGACAGAATTGCCGAGGGCTTTGCGGGAGAGGACTTTACGGGAATCGTAAACTATTTCCTTGCAAACAACAAAATCCCCGATCCTTATATGTGTCTTGCTGACTTTGAATCCTATGTAAAGGCATCGGATAGAATCATGCTCGATTATTCTAACAGAAACGAATGGACCAAACGTTCTCTTCTGAATATCGCCGCTGCCGGAAAATTCTCCTCTGACAGAAGCATAAAAGAATATGCCGACAATATATGGGGAATCGAACAGGTAAAGGAATGAAGTGTTTATGTCGGGATTTATTAAAGGCGCAAAAATATGGAACAGAATAGAATCCAAGCATATTGTCGCCTCCGACAATACGGAGAGCGCCGCAATTTTTTGCGGCGCTTTTCCTGCTGATGTTTCGGTGAAATTTTCTCTCGGAAAGAATATAACGGCGGAAAGAGTCTCTCTTTTCCTTTTGTGTGATAAAAGCGGAGATAGCGCCGAATATCCTTTGTCGCGCGGAAAAGACGGGGTTTTTTCCGTAACTCTTTCCATGGAGGAGATTTCTTCTGCAGGTTCGCTGTTTTTCTATAAATATGAAATATATAACTCATACGGCACTTTTTATCTTCTTCATGATCCGGAGGATTTCTCAGATAAAATATACGAAAACGAAAATGACGGAGAATATTTTCAACTTTTAATATACAAAAAAAGGGAAAAGTATCCGGATTTTTTCCGCGGGGGGATTGTATACCAGATCTTTCCCGACAGATTTTTCCGCGGCGGCAATGAGCCTGCGGCGCCGTGGGCGGTCATGAATAATGACTGGTATGGCGGAAAAGTGGCATATTGTGAGAATGGGGACGAAAATTTCAAAAACAACATGTTTTTCGGGGGAGATCTTTGCGGAATCGAGAAAAAACTCTCCTACATAGCGTCTCTCGGTGTTACAACGATATATTTGAATCCTATATTTGTTTCTTCTTCTAATCACAAATACGATACGGCGGATTATCTTCACGTTGATCCGATGTTCGGCGGAGACGAAGCGTTTTTGTCGCTTTTAAAATCGGCAAAAGAGTACGGGATAAATATAATACTCGACGGAGTTTTCAATCATACGGGAGACGACAGCATTTATTTTAACAAATACGGAAATTATGATTCCGTCGGCGCTTTTCAATCGGAAGAATCGCCCTATTACGATTGGTATAATTTTTATTCGTTCCCCGAAAAATACGAGTCATGGTGGGACTTTTCAAATCTTCCGAGGGTAAGAAGCGACAACAGCGCTTATCGTGAATTTCTTTTCGGAAAAGACGGCGTTATAAGAAAATATATAAGAGAGGGAATATGCGGCTGGCGTATAGACGTTGCAGACGAGCTTTCCGACGATTTTCTTGAAGGACTTTCAAGTGCCGCAAGAGAGGAAAAAAGCGATGCTATCGTTATAGGTGAAGTCTGGGAAGACGCCTCCAACAAAATCGCTTATTCGAAAAGACGCTCTTATTTTTCGGGAAAAGAGCTCGATTCCGTGATGAATTATCCCATGCGCAACGCTATAATAGATTACGTGCGTAACGGAGATTATAAAAGATTTCTTCTTACGTCGAATACGCTCTATTATAATTATCCGAGAGAAGTTACAAATGTGTTATTTAATGTTCTCGGAACGCACGACACAAAAAGGATAATTACCGCTCTTGCGGGGGCGGATTCCGACGGACTTTCGAAAAAAGAATTATCGGAAAAAATCATGACGTCGGAGGAATATTCGCTCGGTGTCATGAGGCTGAAACTTGCATATTTTATTCTTTCGTTTATTCCGGGGGTTCCTTGCATATATTGCGGAGACGAAATAGGAATGGAAGGCGAGGACGACCCGTTCAACAGAAGACCGTATCCATGGGGTATGGAGAACACTGAGCTTCTCGGTTTTTACAGAAAAACAGGCGCTGTAAGACGCAAAGAGAAAATGCTCGAAGATGCGGATTTCGAAGTGGCTTTCGCCGATGAGGAACTCTTGGTGTTTGAGCGAAAAAAGAGCGGAGAAACGCTTGTCTGCATTGTAAACAGATCGGATAGGAACTTTAAATTTACGTGCGACAAAAATGCGTTTGATGTTTTTGAAGAAAAAACGGGAGAAAAATTCTGTATCGGACCTCTGTCGTGTGCTTGTTTTAAAATAAACAGTGAAATCAAATACGGAATCACGGTAGAATATGAAAAATAATTTTTCTAAAAATCCGAAATATGTTGATTTTTTCTTACTTATATGTATAATTTTATTTGTCATATCAATGTTTTTCTCTTGCGGGAAAGCCGATATCGTGATATCGCGCGATGATTCCGTGAAAAATTCGGATATCAGCACCGAAAACACGATAAGCGACGGTATGAAAATAATTATAAATATATCGTCGGGCGTTTTTCATGCAGATGAAAATTGCCGCTATGTTTCCGCTATGAAAGATGAGAACAAAAAAATAATTACGTGCCGCGACATTGCACTTATAATAGAGGACGGGTACAAGCCGTGTTCTTACTGTGCGTCGCAGTACAAAACGAAAAACGGAGGAACAGATGGTTAAATTTGAGACGGGATATGCCGGAAAAACACTGCAAATTTCCGTTTATGCGGAAAATATAGTCCGCATAAGAATAAGCGATTCTTTTGAGCCGACATTCTTTGAAAAGTATAGAATATACAAGCCGGCGGAAGAGACGGGAACACTTTCGGAAAACGGTGTTACAACGGGAAAACTTACCGTGAAATTCGAGGACGGCGCTATAAAATTCTCTTCCGATAAATTTTCGAGAGAGATAAAGCTTGAAAATTCCGAACTTTCGGAAATAAAAGGTTATATGAATGAACGCCTTAACGGTTTTCACGATGAAAAAGTCGTTATAATCGGTTCGGAAGACGAAGAACAGCTCGAAGCAAAAACAGTTGATTTTCAGACCGATCCCAAATATATAACCGTCAAAACCGAAAAAGATATATTTTACGGTCTGGGCGAAAGCAATGAGGACAGACTCATACTTAACGGAAAAACATATCGCGAACGTGTCGTATATCAGAAATATGAAATTCCGATACCTTTCCTTATGACGCCCAAGGGCTACGGAATCCTTGCCAATACTTCTTTCTGGCACGGGGTCGATGTCTGCGCGCGCAGAAACGACGAGATAGTTTGGTATTTGCCGCAGGGAGATATAGATTTTCTTATATTCGCCGGCGATGATATGAGAGCGATTCTCGAACGCTTTACATATGTTACGGGACGCCCCGCGCTTTTGCCGAAATGGGCGTACGGACTTACATTTATAGAGTGCTGTCAGGCGAATCAGTTCGACGTTATGAACGATGCCGAGCATTTCAGAAATCTCGGTATCCCTTGCAGTGCTATAAGCCTTGAACCGGGCTGGACAGTCCGCAGATACGATTTTTCCACGGAAAAGAAGTGGAATAAAGACAGATATTACGTAAACGAGTGGCAGCAGAGCGACAAGATATGCGACGGCTTCTTTTCCGCGGCTCTCAAACGCACGGGATTCAGACTTCACCTCTGGATGTGCTGCCAGTTCGACTTTACGGCAAACGAAGAAAGACTTTTGGGCAATGAAGTCGCTCCCGAAATCCCCGCATTTTTCGATCATTTGCGTCAGTTCTGCAACGACGGCGCGGATTCTTTCAAAGTAGACCCGTGCCGCATGGTAGATACAGCCGATGAGGCGAAAGTTTACGCAAACGGTCACGGAGAGCCTGAAATGCACAGTCTTTTGCAGACTCTTCTTGTAAAAGAGATGTATCACGGCGCAAGAAAACATCGCGGAAATGTAAGACCTATGCACCATTATTGCGGCGGTTATACGGGAACAAATGCTCTTACGGCTACGAACACGGGCGATACGGGCGGCGGTCTCAATACGCTTTCGTGGATACTCAACTGCGGTCTTTCCGGTATCTCCAACATCACCTGCGACATGAATATTTTTAAGACAAATGCTATTCATTATGCCTTCTTTACGGGTTGGTGCCAGCTTAACTCCTGGTCGGGATTCGAACATCCGTGGTGGGCGGGAAAAGAGCATTGCGAGATATTCAAATTCTATGATATAATGCGTTATGCGCTCATGCCTTATATATATTCCAACGCGATAGAGGCGAATATGACAGGTACTCCCATGTGCCGTGCGCTTCCGCTTATGTTTGATGATGAGCTTTGCAAAAATCTCATTACGGAATATATGTTCGGAGACAGCTTGCTTGTAGGCGCTTTTTCGGATAAGATATATTTGCCGCAGGGAAGCGTGTGGTACGATGCATGGACCGGCAAGGAATATGAGGGCGGAGAAGAAGTGCCCGTCGTTTATCCCGAAGATCGTGCGGGAGCGCTCTTTATACGCGGAGGCGCTATAATTCCCACAGAGAAACCCAAACAATTCGAAGACGATAAAAACACGGAAAATATTATACTTAATCTCTATCCTTACGGAAAGAGCGGGTATACCATGTTCGAAGACGACGGTATAACGTTCGACTATGAAAAGAACAGACGTGCTTCCACGCGTTTTGAAATGAACGACAACGGAAGCGAATGTGAGCTTGTAATAGGCGATCGTTGCGGCGAATTTAACGGTATGACAGATAAACGTACATACAGCGCGAAGGTTCGCCTTACGGCTTCTCCGAAAACTGTTACTGTTGACGGAAATGCTGTTGAATTTTCGTATTCCGACGGATTTGTTTCGTTTGAAATCGGAACGGGCAAGAACGTAAAAATCGTATATTGAAAATAAAAAGCGGCTTTTTAAGCCGCTTTTCTTTTATCAAAAAAAGTATTTTCACATACAATAAAAAAGTGGTATGGATTAAGGCGATTTTTTGTCTTGCGGAATTGTATCTTTGTATTGTTTTAATATGGGTTATGCAAATTTTCAAGTGCTTTGCTTGTGGACATTCTGCCCAAAAAGATAGGTGAAAAATTGGTTGTTGTACTATTAAAAGCATCTAAACAAAATAATCAAAATGTGTGAAAAATGTTGAAAAACATTGTTTTGAAATATAAAAAATGCTTTGTTATTGACAAAAAATGATTTTGCTATATAATAATAACTAACAAAATGTATTTTGTTCATACTTTATTATTTATGGAGGAAACCATGAAAAAGATCGTTGCGTTACTACTCGTTGTTGTAATGGCTATGATGATGTTTGCCTGCGGCGGAAACAAAGATCCGAAAACCACGGACCCCGGTGTCACAACAGAACCGTCAGGCACAACGGAATCTTCCGGCACAACATCAAGTACAAACAAACCTGATGACCCCAAGACAACGGAGTCTACGACCCCTTCCACAGGAACAACTGCTATTGTAGTTACCCCTCCCGAAGATGATATCGACAAAACAAAAACCATTGTTTATCTTCCTGTAACACACGAAAACGATGTTGCTCTCAACATTACAAACGGCAAAGAAGTCGGAAAGATCACATCTACCGAAGAGCTTGAAGGCGGTCATTTCTACCTTGTAGACAAAACTACACTTGCAGTTGTAGAAGACCTCGGCACGGCAAGAGGCAAGACCGGCAGAACCTCCATTGATATGGCAGGAAAGCTTATAGCAAGCTCTTGGAAAGATGGCTTCAAATATCACGACTACGATTGCGCTAATTTCTCCGCTGTTACAAACCCGACAAAGCTTGCAGAGGGCAAAACTCTCGGCAAATTCGGCACAATGGAGATAACAAAAGTTACGGCTGACTCCATACTCGCAACGGTTGACGGAGAAGAGAACGTAGATATAACAAACTACAAATGGCAGTTTGTTTATTTTGATTACTACGGAAATGAAATTCATGTGGCAAAGAAGAAGAAAAACTCTCTTCCTGTTCTTTCTTACAATGACATAATCAAACTTTACGGTCATACGGCTGATTTCTTTGAAAAAGCAGCAGATCTTCAAGCTCATGCAGGCACTGGCGGCGATGAACAGTTCATCTATGTTTACGGCATGCAGAAAGAAATTCCTATGGCTTGGTACGCAAGAAAGCTTGGCGATTACAACGCTATTATGGCAAAAGAAGATGCAACTGACGAAGAAAAGGAAGCAGCTAAGGGCGCGCTTGATCTCGCAATTGCAGCTTGTGAGATGGTTGTTGAAGACCTTATGTACTATCAGGACGATATATACTGGTCTTCCGACGTAGCTTCCACAAGACTTTATCTCGATGTTAAAGCAGCAGAAGAAGCTGAAAAAGAAACAAAGCTCCCGATATTTGACTATTTCTTTGACGCAGAGACAGAAACATATATCGTTTATATCACAACATTCAGATATGCAGGCGATATGACAGATAACAAGAACTCCCGCGTAAAGATAACAAATCCCGCAGCTTTTGACGGCGCTTATACAATCGACTAAGTGATTTATAAAAAGAGACTCCGTTACGGAGTCTCTTTTTGCTGAAATTTAAAGCTTTTTATGTTGATATAAGAGAGCTTTTTCGTATTATATAAATTTTCGGGGTAATTATGGAATACAGATGTCTGAATACAGAAGAAATAAATACCAAAATCTTTTCCGATTTTGTACGTCACCAGAATGTGACAAAATGCTATCGCCGCGAAAACTCCTGCTGGAAGGTAAAGGACGCCCCTTTTATAGATGATTGGACGCCAGACGATTACAAAAAACTTGTATCCGATTTAAGAAGGACTGCAAATTCGGGCGGATTTGTGTATGCGGCGCTGCTCAACGGAAATATTAAGGGATTTGTTTCTGTGGAATCGGAAATTTTCGATGAAAACGAGAGGTATATGGATCTTTCGAGCATTCATGTTTCGGAAGAATCGAGAGGGTTCGGAATAGGAACAAAACTTTTTTATGCGGCGGCGGATTTTGCCCGTAAAAAAGGAGCGAAAAAACTGTATATTTCCTCCCATTCTGCGCTTGAAAGCCAGATATTTTACCGCGGGCTCGGGTGCGTCGACGCAAAGATTCCGAATAAAAAACACGTGGAAAAAGAGCCTTTTGACTGTCAGATAGAGTATAAACTGTGATTTTGGCATAGAAAAAGCATGAACAATTATTTTGTTCATGCTTTTTTTAAAGAGGTTTGTTCCAAGAGCGTGTGTATTTTAAATATAATATAATGCCTGTCGTTCCCGTTATTATTTCTGCCGCGGGAAAGGCTATCCATGTGTAATTCAATCCTATAAGCGACATTAAATAGAATATAGGGATTAAGCACATTATTTGGCGCATGAGAGTGAGCACCGTGCTTTGAAGCCCTTTTCCGACTGCCTGAAAAAATATAGGCAGCATAAGCGAAAATGTCGCCGGAACAAAGCTTATTCCTATGATTCTGAAAGCGACGCTTCCGATCTCTGCGACTTTTTCCGAATCGGAAAATATTTTAAGCAGGAGTGTCGGGATAAATTCAAAACATAAGGTGCCTATTAACATAAAAAATACCGTTATAAATGTGGAGTAGAGCATTGTTTTTTTGACTCTGTCGTACATTTTTCTTGCAAAGTTATAGCTTATGATGGGTACTATGCATGTTTGAAGCCCCGAAAGGGGAATAAAGAAAAACGTTTGTATTTTATAGTAAAGTCCGAGAACCGTAACGGCTTCGTCCGAGAAAGACGCGAGAATTATGTTTAGAACCATTATATAGACGGTATAGAGGGACTGCATGAGTATCGACGGATACCCAAAATAAAGAATTTTTTTGATAAACGCTGGAATCTTTTTTATTGACGGCGGCTTTTTTATACATTTTATTCCCGTTATTACTGCGGCGAGTATCTGACCTGCTACCGTGGCATATGCCGCCCCCGCAATTCCGAGCGGCGGGATAGGTCCCACGCCGAAAATAAGTATCGGGTCGAGAATTATATTTAAAACGGCGCCGGAGATCTGCGCTATCATGGGAACGAACATATCTCCGTTCGCCTGTCTTATTTTTGTGAAGATGCTTTCGGTAAACAGCCCTATACTGCCGACGCATACGATAATACCGTATTCTACGGCAAAGCCGAGCGCGGATTCCGAGTTTGAAGATGTCTTTACATACGGCGGGATTATAAACACGGATATTACAGAGAAAACAAGCCACATAATAATCGCCAGTACAAGTCCCGTGCCCGCGACGCGCTCCGCTTTTTCTTTTTCATTTTCCGCGTAGAGCCGCGCCATATATGTATTTACGCCTACGCCCGTTCCGACGGCGAGCGCCGAAATGATAAGCTGTATGGGGAAGATGACCGAAAGGGCAGTAAGTCCCGCGTCGGAATATTTTCCCACAAAAAAGCTGTCTACAATATTGTAAAGCGCCTGTATCAGAAGCGCCAGCATTACGGGCGGCGCAGTTTTCAAAAGTATTTTCGGAATGGTCTGCGTTCCGAAATACGAGGAAGAAATTTGTTCTTTCGGTTTCATTAGGCTTGCCTTTTTCATGTTTTTTGTTTTATATCGGAGATTATTATATTTCCTTGCAAATGCAATGTCAATACTTAAAATAATATATTTTAAAGCTTTATTTTACATCTTTTATTGACCTATAATGTTGACGTAAAAATCAAAATATATTATAATAAATCTATATATAATGAGTTTGTTATGCTTACTTGAAATCATAGTGAAAAGCAGAATCGAATTTGTTGAAATCTTACGGTAAAAGAGATTTTTTGATGAAAGAGAACAAAAGCGCTTTCGATTACATGAAAGCTTTAAAAGAAATAAACGAAGGACGCGCGCTTTCTGCGTGTGTCGTTACATACGGTTGCCAGCAAAACGAGGCGGATTCCGAGAGAATAGCGGGAATGCTTTCCGAAAGCGGATATGAGATAGTGAAAGATACGTCTCTTGCCGATGTAATAATAGTCAATACGTGTGCGGTAAGGGAGCACGCGGAGGAACGCGCATTTTCTATAACAGGCGGGTACAAGCATTTAAAAGAAGCGCGCCCGTGGCTAAAAATAGGTATGTGCGGATGTATGGCTTCGAAAGCGGATACGTCGGAGAAAATAAAGAAGAGCTATCCGTATATAGATTTTGTATTCGGAACGGAGAAGCTTTCCTATCTTCCGGAAATTCTGTACCGTTCCATTGACAGCGGAAAGAGATTGTTTGTGCCCAACAACGGAGACATAGAGATAGCGGAGGGGCTTCCCGTTGTGCGCGAGAGCGATTTTCGCGCTTGGGTAAGCATTATGTACGGGTGCAACAACTTCTGCACATATTGTATCGTTCCGTATGTCAGAGGAAGAGAGAGAAGCCGCCGCCCCGAAAAGATAATCGAGGAAGTTGAAGAGCTTGCAAAAAGCGGCTGCCGCGAGATAACGCTTTTGGGACAGAATGTAAATTCATACGGCAAAGAATTTTCCGATGAATGCAATTTTGCGGATCTTCTTTCGCGCATATGCAAGATCGACGGCGACTTTATTGTAAGATTTATGACAAGCCATCCGAAGGACGCGTCGAAAGAGCTTATCGACGTTATGGCGGAAAATCCGAAAATAGCAAAGCATTTTCATCTTCCCGTACAGTCCGGAAGCGACAGGATATTAAAGGAAATGAACAGGCATTACGACAGAGAAACATATCTTTCTCTTGTGGAATATATGAGGGAGCGAATGCCCGATATTGCGATTAGTACGGATATAATCGTAGGCTTTCCGGGCGAGACGGAAGAGGATTTTCTCGATACTCTTGATCTTATGCGTAAAGTGAAATACGATATGATATTTTCGTTTATATATTCTCCCCGCACGGGGACTCCCGCCGCAAAGATGGAGCAGGTAGACGACAAAATAAAGAGCGAACGTATGGAGCGTCTTTTGAAGCTTCAAAACGAGCTTTTGGCTGAGAAAAATCTTTCTTATGTGGGAAAGACCATGCGTGTTCTGGTAGAGGGAAGAAGCAAAACAAATACAGAGAAAATGTCTGCGAGAACGGAAGGCAACAGGATAGTTCTTTTTGACGGAGACGATTCTCTTACAGGTAATTTTGCTTATATCAGAATAACGAAATCGGCGCCGTTCGCCCTTTTTGGAGAAATTGTAAAGTAATACGATCGAAACGGAGATTTGAAAAATGACACCGATGATGCAGCAATACCTCGAAATAAAAGACAGATACAAAGAATATATTCTGATGTACCGTATCGGGGATTTTTACGAAATGTTTTTCGACGATGCGAAGACCGCGTCATCGGAGCTTGACCTTGTGCTTACGGGAAAAGACTGCGGAGAGGCGGAGCGTGCCCCGATGTGCGGTATTCCGTATCATGCGGTAGAGGGATATATAGGACGTCTTGTCGGGCACGGCTACAAGGTCGCGATATGCGAGCAGCTTGAAGATCCGTCAACGGCAAAGGGACTCGTAAAGCGCGACGTAATACGAATGATAACGCCCGGAACGCTTATAGAATCCTCTCTTCTTGACGAGAAGAAGAACAATTATATATGCGGTATATATTACACGGAAAATTCCGTGGGCGTCGCTTTTGCCGATATATCGACGGGTCAGATATCCGTGACGGCGTTTTTCGGAGAAGAACGTATATCAAAGCTTATAGGCGAGATAGGCGTATACGCGCCGCGCGAGGTGGTAATAAACGTAGAAGTTTCCGCAATAGACGGGCTCGAACGCTTTTTGCGCGACAGACTGATGGCGGTTATCAATGACAAGACGCCCGAACGTTTCGATGCGTCGTATGCGATAAAGAGCATAGCGGGTCGCTTTGATTCCACACCGGAGGAGTTCGAAAATCCCGATTCTCCCGCTCTTCGCGCCGTAGGCGGACTTCTTTACTACGTTTCGGAAACGCAGAAGAACAACCTTGAAGGATTAAAGAATCTGAATTTCTATCAGAACGGGGAGTATCTCGAAATAGATCAGAACACGCGCCGCAATCTGGAACTTTGCGAAACGATGCGTCAGAAGGAAAAAAAAGGAACTCTTCTTTGGGTGCTCGACAGGACAAAAACCGCGGCAGGCGCTCGCCTTTTGCGCAAATACATAGACTTTCCGCTCAAAAATCCTTATTATATAAACAAGCGTCAGGAAGCGGTGGCGGAGCTTTTTGAACGTGTTGTCGACAGGGGAGAGATAATATCAGCTCTTCTCGGCGTACTCGATCTGGAACGTCTGATAACAAGAATAGTATACGGATCTGCGAATTGCAGGGACCTTGTGGCGATAAAGCAGACCGCCGCGCGTCTTCCCGATATAAAACACCTTCTTTCTTCATTTGAAAGCGAGGAGCTTGAATCGATATACAAAGAGCTCGACACACTTAGTGACATATACGAGCTTATAAACGCATCAATCGTGGACGAGCCGCCTTTTTCCGTAAAGGAAGCGGGCTTTATACGCGACGGATATAATTCCGACGTGGATTATCTTCGCTCTATCGTCTCCGACAGCAACGGCTGGATAACGAGAATAGAAGAGGAAGAGCGCGCCGCAACGGGAATAAAGAATCTGAAAGTCGGATACAACCGCGTTTTCGGATATTATATAGAAGTTTCGAAATCGAATCTTTCAAGCGTGCCCGACCGATTTATAAGAAAGCAAACGCTCACGAACGGGGAGCGGTTTATAACAGAGGAATTAAAGCAAATGGAGTCGCAGGTGCTCGGCGCTTCCGACAAGCTTTCTTCTCTTGAATATAAATTATTTACGGATATAAGACAGACCGTAGCTTCAAACGTACACAGGATTCAGAAAACGGCTTTTCTTATAGCGAAGCTCGATGTATACCAGTCTCTTGCCGAGGTCGCGAGCAGAAATTCTTATGTGCGTCCCGAGGTGGGATACGGAGACGTCATATCCATAAAGGACGGAAGGCACCCCGTTGTGGAACAGTATGCAAGAGAATCTTATTTTGTGCCTAACGATACGATGCTCGATTGCAACACAAACAAATTCATGCTTATAACGGGACCTAATATGGCCGGTAAATCCACATATATGAGACAGGTCGCTCTTATATGCGTTATGGCGCAGATAGGCTCTTTTGTTCCTGCAAAAGAAGCGAGAATATGCGCTGTCGATAAAATATTCACGCGTGTAGGCGCTTCGGACGATCTTGCCATGGGACAATCCACCTTTATGCTCGAAATGAGCGAGGTGGCGTATATTCTTCACAATGCCACGAAGAACAGCCTTATAATATACGACGAGATAGGCAGAGGCACGAGCACGTTCGACGGTCTTGCAATAGCGCGCGCCGTTGCCGAATATACTTTAAAGAAAGTGGGCGCAAAAACGCTTTTTGCGACTCACTATCACGAGCTTACAACGCTTGAAGAAGAGGAGAAGGGCGTTATAAACTATAATATAGCCGCAAAAAAGCGTGCCGACGATATAATTTTCTTGCGTAAAATCGTAAAGGGCGCCGCGGACGACAGCTACGGAATCGAAGTCGCAAAGCTTGCGGGGGTTCCTTCGGAGGTTGTCAAAAACGCCAAGAAAGTACTTGAAGACTTACTTTCGGGCGCTCCGTCTCTTGAAAAACCTTCAAAGGCGGCAAAAGAAGAAAATATCGGCATGATGTCATTCGATAATATAAGCGATAAAGAGGTGTGCGATAAATTAAGACGTGTCGATATAAACACGATAACACCTCTTGAAGCGCTCAATCTTATTTTCGAACTCAAAAAGGATCTCGGATAAAAAATATTGAAAGTGAGATTTTATCTCTATGGGACTGATAAATGTTCTGGATCAATCGGTGGCGAATCTCATAGCGGCAGGCGAGGTAGTAGAAAGACCTTCTTCCGCCGTAAAGGAGATGGTCGAAAATTCAATAGATGCCGGAGCTACGAGCGTTACGACGGAGATAAAGAACGGCGGACTTTCTTTTCTCAGGATAACCGACAACGGTTCGGGAATGAGCCGCGAGGACGCTATGATGTGCATACGACCTCATGCGACGAGCAAGATAAGAAACGCGTCCGACCTTGCGTCTATAATGACTCTCGGATTCCGCGGAGAGGCGCTTGCGGCTATATCCGCCGTTACAAATATGCGTATAATGACGGCAAGAGCGGGGGAAACATCGGGAATCACAGTCGAATGCGATTACGGTCATATTACGGACGTTTCGGAGACGGGGTGCCCGACGGGAACGACGATTGTCTGCGAATCCATGTTTGCGCACACTCCCGCAAGGCTTAAATTTATGAAATCCAATGCAACGGAGACGGCTTACGTTGCCTCTGTCATGGAGCGCATGGCGATATCCCGCCCCGACGTTGCATTTAAATTTATCGCCGACGGGGTTTTGAAATTTTCCACAAGCGGAGACGGCAACCTGAAAAACGCGATATATTCGGTTTTCGGCGCTGTTGCAACCAAGATGAACGCGGTAGAATATTCTCACGCCGGAATAGTTGTTAAAGGATACATATCCTCTCCCGAAACGGTCCGCGGTAACCGCGCGATGGAGCATTTCTTTATAAACTCCCGCGCAGTCAAAAATAAAACTCTCATGTCGGCGCTTGAACAGGCGTACCGTTCATACATACCTTCGGATAAGTTTCCGCTTTGTGTTCTCGATATTTCGCTGAACCACTCTCTTGTCGATGTAAATATACATCCGTCAAAGCTTGAAGTAAAGTTTTCCGATGAAAAAGCCGTTTTTGACGCGGTCTATTATGCTATAAGAGGTGTGCTCGAATCTTCTCTTATGCGGCCGACTCTTGATACTTTTTCGCCGTCCAATACTTCTGCCGAGAAAATAAAAGTTGTATCGGCTTTCGTGCCGTCGGAAAAAACGGAAAAATACGAGAGAACAAAAATTTTTGACAGTTACATGAGCGGTAAAAAAGAAGAAGAAAAGACCGATACAAGAGTAAATATAGATATATCTTGCGAAGAAGATGAAAAGCCGGTCTCGGAAAATGAAAATGTTATTCAAAACATAGTCTATGATAAAAACGCATTATTGAGGTCGTCAAACGATTTTCCCGATAAATCTCTGATAGAAAAGATACTTTCCGAAAATACAAAAAAGAACGAATCTTCCGAAAAACAAGATATAAAATCTGATAGTAAAGAAGTATTTTTCGGCATAAACGAAGATGATTCCGAAAATACATACGTGCCACAGGCAAACAATCGTTCCGCTTTGCAACATGATATTTTGAATAATGAGGCGAAAGCGGGATTTTCCGATGAAAAAGTATCGGAAAGCGAGCCTGTTTTTCCGAAAATAGAGGTAAAAGATGCCGAAATACCGGGAAAGACCGCGAATGAAATTCCCGAATACACGATAATAGGCGAGCTCTATGCGACATATATTATAATGCAGCTTGAAGATAAGATAATACTTGTAGACAAGCACGCTGCGCATGAAAGAATAAATTTTGAAATTTTGAGAGCGGGAATAAGCGAAAAAAATCCGAATATTCAGCTTCTTATTTCTCCGATAGAATCGGATATTTCTCCGGAAGAGGCGGCATATGCTCTTGAATTTGAAAAAGAAATCTCGGATTGCGGATTTACCTTCGAAATAAAAGACGGAAAAAAAGCCGTTATATCCGGAATACCGTCGGGATTCGATATACCGACGGCAACAGATATGTTTGTGTCGTTACTTAGCGGTCTTCTTGAAAACCACGAAAATATAGAACTTAAAAGGCGAAGCATATTTGAAAGCGCGCTTTATCAGACGGCTTGCAAAGCTTCGATAAAAGGCGGTATCGCTTACGATACGGACCTTGTAAAGTATGTTTGCGACAATCTCCTGCGATATGACTGTATAAAATATTGTCCGCACGGAAGACCCGTCGCGTTTGAGATAACGAAACGCGAGCTTGACAGACGCTTCGGACGAATAAAATAGAATGATAGGATAAATAAAATGTTTAAACTTTTAAAAACCGAAAACAGAGCAAGAAGGGGAGAATTTGAAACGGTGCACGGCACGGTACAAACTCCCGTGTTTATGAATGTCGGAACCTGCGGCGCCATAAAGGGCGGAGTTTCCACAAAAGACCTTGAAGAAATAGGATGTCAGGTAGAGCTTTCAAATACATATCATCTTCATGTACGACCAGGCGATGACGTTATATACAAAATGGGCGGCATACATAAATTTTTCGTATGGGATAAGCCCGTGCTTACGGACAGCGGCGGTTTTCAGGTGTTCTCGCTTTCTTCTCTCCGTAAAATAACGGAG
The DNA here is from genome assembly GCA_900544985.1 of uncultured Eubacteriales bacterium. Taxonomy (GTDB): domain Bacteria; phylum Bacillota; class Clostridia; order Oscillospirales; family CAG-272; genus UMGS731. Next base: position 103,750 of record UQXK01000002.1, on the reverse strand, counting down.
GAGGGCGTGGAATTCGCTTCTCATGTGGACGGCAAGCGCATTTTCATGGGCCCTGAGGAAAGTATGCAGATACAGTCAAACATAGCGTCTACTATCGCTATGGCGTTTGACGAGTGCATAGAGAATCCTGCGCCTTATGATTATGTAAAAGCTTCCGTAGACCGTACGACACGCTGGCTTGTAAGATGCAAGAATGAAATGGCGCGTCTCAATTCTCTTGAAAGAACAATAAACAAAAATCAGCTTCTTTTCGGCATAAATCAGGGAAGCACATACGAAGATATACGTATAGATCATATGAAGAGAATAGCGGAGCTTGACCTTGACGGATACGCCATAGGCGGGCTTGCCGTAGGCGAAGCGGCAGAGGATATGTACAGGATAATAGACGCGGTAGAGCCGTTTATGCCCAAAGATAAGCCGAGATACCTTATGGGCGTGGGAACGCCTGTAAATATACTCGAAGCGGTGCATCTGGGCGTGGATTTCTTCGACTGCGTAATGCCGTCGAGAAACGCGCGCCACGGCTATATATTTACGTGGGACGGCACGCTCAATCTGAACAACGAAAAATATATATCCGACGAAAAACCGCTTTCAGAGGTTTGCGGATGTCCTGCCTGCCGCAGATATTCCCGCGGGTATTTGAGACACTTAATACGCTCCGGAGAAATGCTCGGTATGCGCCTTTGCGTTCTTCATAACTTATATTTTTACAACGAACTTATGGCGAAAATACGCGAAGCGATAGAAAATGACAAGTTTGAAGATTTCTATAATAAATATCGCAAGATACTCGATACAAGGATATAGAGGGAAAAGGAGCATATTATGATTCTTACACACGCGAAGGTAAGCAAGGCGGATTTTGAATTTTCAAAGGAAGTTTCTTGGATACATCCCGAAGGAGCGGAAAGCGGAGAATGGTATATTGCAAGACGTGAATTTTCCGCAAACGGAGAAAAAACGCTCCTTGCACTTCTTCCTTCTTACTATGCAGAGGCGTATATAAACGGGAAGCTTGCGGCGAGATTCTCCGAAAGATCCTATATATTTGATATACAGTATAAGGTTATCGATATATCTGATTTTGTAACTGACGGAAATAATACGCTTGTAATTTTGTACAGAGAGACGGGAGAATCGAAAAGATGCGGATTTGCCGCGGAAATAACGAGCGACAATGAAACCGTGCTTGTAAGCGATACTTCTTTTAAATTCAGCAAATACACTCCTTTTCAAAGCAAGGCAAACTTTTATATAGAAGGAGCGCACTATCCCGAAATTTTCGATGCGCGTCTCGATGATTTTGCGCCGTCTTTTCTTTGCGGATATGACGATTCGAAATGGCAGAGTGCTTCGATTGTGGGAGAGAAATTGAATCACGAGCCTTTTGACAGCATTCATCAGGATAAACTCGAATTGCAGACGGAAAACGCCGTTTATGCCAAGAGCTTTGTAAGTTTTGAAAAAAGCCTTTCCGAGGACGGTACATTTGTAAAATTTCAAGGCAAAAAAGATTCGAAAATCATGGCGGAAACTGTGATTTCTTTTGAAAACGATTCTTTCTTTGCGCTTGATTCTTTCGGCGGTACCGAGATTGCCACATTTGACGGCAATATCATAGCTTTTAAAGAAAATATAGATGTGAAAGCGGGCTCTCACAGGCTTGCTATATACGGTTCCGCTCCGAATATTTTTATAAAAGGTTCTGATTTTTCTCTGTCATCTCCGCTCGGAGACGGAGAATGGGTGTCTTCTTTTACGGAATTTAAGATTGAGACACCGTTTTTCCCGTGGAACGGTTATAGAAAGAACGAGAAGCTTCCCGAAAATGTTGAAGAGTTTCTATTCTCAAAGAGTTTTTCTTCTTTAAAAGACGGACTAAAAGGAGAGAAAACAGACGTTATTTCCGACCCGAATATAAATGAACTTCTCTCGGAAAAGAAATATCTTGTATTCAACGATTCGATTACGGACAGAAGACTTTCCGAAAAAAGAATATCTTGCAATGAAAATCTTGATGTTATCGGGCGCGATACCGTTTTTTCCGAAAACGCAAGCATGACTCTTTCGCCTTCGGAGAACGAATATACTTTTATTCTCGATTTCGGTGTAGTACAAATAGGCGGAGTTTATTTTGATGTCACGGCAAGCGCAGGCGCGGAGATAACTATAAACACATTTGAAGTTATAAATAATGAGGGCGCGCGCTACGGAGCTTTGCGTCAGACGCTGAAATACATCTGCAAGGACGGAAGAAACACGTATCTTTCACACGTGCGCCGCGGATTCAGATATATGCTTGTGAATGTGAAAACTCAATCGGGCTCTCTTACTTTTAACGAGCTCGGACTTTCGGAGTGGCGTTTTCCGACGGAGGACAGGGCGAAATTCTCTTGCTCGGACAAGAGAATTTGCGAGATATACAAAATGTCGGTCGATACGGCAAAGTCCTGCATGATAGACGCGTATGTTGATTGCCCCGGATACGAGCAGAATATCTGGACGGGAGATGCAAGGGTGACTTCTCTTGTAAATCTCAATACTTTCGGAAGCTATGATTTTGACGAAAGATATATAGAGCTTATCTCCGAATCTATCTCCGACGGACTTCGCAAGGTATACCGCACGAGGAATCCGAGATATATTTCGGGAAGATATCTTACCTGCGCGACTTTCCCGACGTATCCCGAGGGAAATATACCGATTTGGAGCTATTCGTGGGTACTTTCCGTTGCGGATCATTTTGAATATACCGGGGACAAAGACGCTTTGCTCCGTATGCTTCCCGCGGTAGAGGAGAGTTTGAGAAGATCGGAAGAGCTTTTCCTTAACGACAGGGTACTTCTTTCGATAGACGGCGCATGGAACCTTATCGAGTGGGCTTACAACGACGTTTCGGAATACGGAGAAATTACCGCAAACAATATGATATTGGCTTATTGCTTCAAAAAGTTTTCAAAGCTTGAAGCGCTTGTCGGCAATGAAGCGCGTTCGGCGGCGTATGCAAAGCGTGCGGAAGATATAAAGAATGCGATAAACAAATATTGCTGGAACGAAGAGAGAAAAGCCTACTCCGACATGGTCCGCGACGAATACGGATATGAAAAATACACGGAGTATTATAAAACGATAGGAAAAACTCCGCTTTTGTTTGAAGATTATATGGCGCTTTCCAGAATCAGTGTACAGACAAATACATTTGCGGTGCTATTTGAAATCGCCGATGGCGAGAGAAAAGAAAGCGCGCTTAAAATTCTCAAAGACAGCATAGAAGAGGGAATCTTTATAGACGGAACTCCCGCGAGAAGAAGTATCGGAGTGCCCTCCGAATCTGAGGCTCCGCGCGGAATCGTCCGCATAGGTTCGCCTTTCTTTATGTATTTTGCGCTCAAAACTTTGTTCGACAACGGCTACGGAGATCTTGCCATTTCTTCTATAAGACGCGAATGGGGGAATATGCTGGATTCGGGCATTACGACGTGTACGGAATCTTTTAATTCTCCGAAAGAATGGAAGACGAGAAGCGTTGCACACGGTTGGTCGTCCTCTCCTGCGCTGTTTCTCATCAGCGATGTTCTGGGAATCAAACCGTTGAAACCGGGATTTACAGAGTTCACCGTAACTCCCGTGACTGAAAAATTGGAATTCGCAAAGGGCAGTGTACCTACACCTTACGGTGAAATAAATGTTGAATGGAGAAAAGACTCCGACGGCAATGTTTCCATATCGTGTAACGCTCCGAAAGAATGTAAAAGAGTGGATTTATAAATAAAAAATGACGCATATAAAGTTTATATGCGTCATTTTTTTGTGTTTTTATTATTTTCGAACGTCAAATATTTGAATGGAAACAGATTTTAAATCGAGTATGGGAAAAGACGCATTTGTGAAATGCGCAGAAATTTTCCTTGTTGCGAAGAAACCACTATTTGCAAAAACGTATTATTTAAAGTTCTTTAAATAAAGTGTCACCCTTTTTTTCGTGAAAGAAAAAATCCTATAATCGAAACTATAAGGAGGAACGGCGCAGATCTTACAAACAGCCATTCAAACACGTGAAAAGCCGCTCCGAAAACAGCATTTTCGGGGTCATTATAGTCCAAATTCAAATATGGGCTGTTCAATGCCGCTAAAACCGCGAAAATCATTACTGTTGCCGCAAACAATGATATAAAGAGGCAATTCAGGATTTTTCTTTTTGTTTCATTTCTTTTGGCAAGCTGTAAGTTTATAATTTCCAGTTTTTCCGAAATCGCTTTTAATTCATCTGCTTTTTCTTCAACAATAGTTTCGCCGAGGAGAACGCTTACTGGCGTTTCGAGCTTTTCCGATATAGATATGAGCATATCGGAGTCGGGGACAGAAAGTCCCTGTTCCCATTTTGATACGGTCTGACGCACTACGTTCAGCTTTACTGCGAGTTCTTCCTGCGAAAGTCCTTTGGATTTTCTTATTGCTTTGATATTTTCGTTTAACATTGTGAACACCGTTCTTTCTTTTATTTGTCACCGATATTTTACGATAAAACGCCCGTTGCCGCAAGCAACGAATATTAACATTTGCGATTTTTTGTTTGGAAATATAAGAAAAAAACGTATTTTACAAAAAACACCGTTCATTTTTGAACGATGTTTTTTTCAATAAGCTCTTTTGTGTTTTTGGCGAATACAGATAGTATGCGCCGTGTTTTTCTCTTTTCTGAAACAGAAGCCGCGGCTTTTAATTTCAGGAGCTCCGAATAGTCTGCGCAGGGAAGAGTGTAGTTTATTCTTAAAAGAGAATTTTTCAAATCGAACGAAAGAAAATCCTGAGTTTTGTATATTTCCCTGAATATTTTATACTCGAAAGAAAGCTCTGTTATTCTGGAAAGCTCTTCCGCAATAAATTTTTCGTTTTCAATATCTTCAAAAGATGATTTTGTCGATACGCATATATCCGCGCTCCCGTCTTCGTTTATATAGTCGATGGAAATATATATCTTCGAAGTTGAAGAGAATTTAAGAGCGAGATATATCATTCTCATTATTATAAAAGAGAAGTCGTACGGATCTACTTTGCATATACACATAAATCTTGCCTTTTCCGAAATATTGACTTCCGATATGTGTATGCCCAATACTCTTAGCGAGGATGAAAGGCGGTTTACCGTCTTTTTCAGCATATATGTAATGTCTATGGCGTCTTTTCTTATAAAATTCGGAACTTTGGCGGTCGAATTCAAAAGATATATAAGGTCGCTGCCGAGTCTTGCGGGAATTTTTCTTTCGAAATCGGGAAAATTTATTTTTGCGGAATTTATGTACTCTGTATATGCGGAGATATAAAATTTTACAAAATCACCGTTGTGATTTTCTTCGATATAATTTATGAATTTTTCGCAATCATCGAATTGTATTCTTGAAATAAACAGAAAAAACAGAGTATTGTCGATTCCGGAAGAACTTACAACGGCACGCTTATAAGGCGTGCCGGTAACAAATTCCGCTCTCTTTATTTCGGAAATACTCGAATTTTTTGTCTGATATGCGATGTATTTCGTTATTTTTGACCCTTGGCGGAATTTCGGGGAAAACACGGACGCCGCGCTGTTTTTGTAGATTATTTTAAAATCAGCGGTTGTCACTACCACCGGAAATTCCGTCAATTCGAAAATTTCAAAGGAGAGAGACATAATTATTTAAATCAGACCGTATGAATTTTTTCTTTGAAATCTGCGTTCTTGCCGTCGAGGTTGTACATTTTGTTTCTGCGCGCTTCAAAGAATTTAAGAGCTACCTGTTCGAAAAGTGCATACGAAAGCACATCTTCGTCCTGAACCGCCCACGGTTTTACTTTTTCGCGAAGTTCTTCAAGTTCGGGTTTGAGATCGTCGGCGGGACGGTATGTGATCTGCTTTTCGTCGCCGATTATCTTTTTGGCAAATTCCGGGTCTATCGGAACGGGCGTCTTGCCGTATTCGCCGCGGACAAGTCCCTTGAATTCCTTTGTGCACATCTTGTATCTTTCGCCGCCGATTACGTTGAACACTGCCTGTGTTCCTACTATCTGCGAAGAGGGAGTTACGAGCGGAGGATATCCTGCGTCTGCGCGAACACGCGGAACTTCTGCAAGAACTTCGTCGAGCTTGTCGGATTTTCCTGCCTGTTTAAGCTGGGAAACGAGGTTGGAAAGCATACCGCCGGGAACCTGATAGAGAAGGGCGTTTACGTCTACTTTGAGCACCTTGGGATCGAGAAGTCCGTCTTTTAAGTATTTCTCGCGGAGAGGCATGAAATATTTGCATACTTTGTCGAGCTCTTTGAGGTCGAGCCCCGTATCGTATTCAGTGCCTGCAAGAGTAGCTACGAGAGACTCTGTGGGGGGCTGGCTCGTTCCCATTGCCATGGGGGAGATCGCCGTATCTACTATATCTACGCCAGCCTCGATAGCTTTGAGAAGCGTCATGGAAGCAAGACCGGATGTATAGTGCGTATGGAGCTCTATCGGAACTTTTACAGTCTCTTTGAGCATGGATACAAGTTCGTATGCGTTATAGGGAGTAAGAAGACCTGCCATATCCTTTATGCATATGGAGTTTGCGCCCATATCTTCGAGCTGTTTTGCATATTCCGCAAAGCCTTTGTTGGAATGCGCGGGGCTTGTGGTATAGCTTATAGCCGCCTGAACGTGGCCGCCTTCTTTTATTGTTGCATTTATTGCCGTTTTGAGGTTTCTGGGATCGTTGAGCGCGTCGAATATTCTTATTATATCTATTCCGTTTGCTATCGATTTCTGTACGAAGTATTCAACGACATCGTCCGCATAGTGACGGTATCCGAGAATATTCTGTCCGCGGAAGAGCATTTGAAGCTTTGTATTTTTTACTTTGTCGCGGATTTTGCGGAGTCTCTCCCACGGGTCTTCGTTTAAGAAACGGAGACAGGAGTCGAACGTAGCGCCGCCCCATGCTTCGAGAGAATAATATCCGACTTTATCCATTTGCTCCAAAATGGGGAGCATCTGTTCCGTGGTCATACGCGTTGCTATAAGAGACTGATGCGCGTCGCGGAGCACGGTTTCACAAATTTTTACCTTTGCCATATCATATTTCCTTTCGATAAAATCTTTTATCTGAACATTGCCAAGAATACGCCTGCGGCTATTGCAGAGCCGATAACGCCTGCAACGTTAGGTCCCATCGCGTGCATGAGAAGGAAGTTGTCCGGAACTTCGTCCTGTCCGACTTTCTGAGCAACACGCGCAGCCATAGGAACGGCGGAAACGCCTGCCGAGCCTATGAGAGGATTGACTTTTCCGTGGGTGATCCAGCACATTATCTTGCCGCCTAAAAGTCCGCCGAATGTGGAGAACGCGAATCCGCAAAGTCCGAGAAGGATTATTTTCAACGTGCTGAAATCAAGGAAGTTTTCCGCACTCGCGGTAGCTCCGACGGAAACGCCGAGGCAGATCGTCACTATGTTCATAAACTCGTTCTGCGCCGTCTTTGAAAGTCTTTCCGTTACACCTGAAACAGAGAGGAGGTTACCGAACATAAGGAAGCCTATAAGAGGAGCGGCGTCGGGGATTATAAGGCATACGACAGCCGTTACTATTATCGGGAAGATAACAAGCTCTGCCTTTTTTACAGGGCGGAGTGTTTCCATTTTTATCGCACGCTCTTTTTTTGTCGTCATGAGCTTCATGAGCGGAGGCTGTATCATAGGGATAAGAGCCATGTAAGAGTATGCCGCTATCGCTATTGCTCCGAGGAATGCGGGGGCAAGCGTCTTTGTTATAAGTATTGCGGTAGGACCGTCGGCTCCTGCGATTATTCCTATTGCCGCAGCAATTTTCTCGTTGAATCCGAGAAGAAGTGCGCCGAGAAACGCCGCAAATACGCCGAACTGTGCCGCTCCGCCGAGGAAGAGCGTTTTAGGATTGGAAATAAGCGGCGCAAAATCCGTCATTGCACCGACACCGAGGAATATAAGCGAAGGGTATATACCAAGCTTTACTCCGAGGTAGAGGAAGTCGAGCAGTCCCCCTCTTTCGATAACTTCCTGTATAACGAGCGCAGAGCCGTCTTCGTGGATGAAAAGATCCATATGGAAAAGTTCCGCGCCGGGAAGATTGGCGAGAAGCATACCGAAAGCGATAGGCAAAAGGAGCAGCGGCTCGAACTTTTTAACTATTGCAAGATATGCAAGTATCCCGACAATAATGTACATTACAAGTGTTTTGATAAGTAATTCCGTCGATCCGAACTTTGCAATTCCGGTCGTACTGAGGAATTCTTTTATTGATTCTAACAAGAATAAATCACCGCCGTTCTACAAAAATACAGCGGAAACTTAATCAAGTGTGACGAGGAGTTCGCCGCTTGTTACGGAAGCGCCCGCTTTTGCAAGAACGGAGTTTACTGTTGCGTCTTCAGGAGCCTTTATTTCGTTTTCCATCTTCATTGCTTCAAGAACGCAGAGCGTGTCGCCTTTTTTAACTGCGGCACCTGCGTCAACACATACTTTTACTACTGTTCCGGGCATGGGCGCGGAAACTTTGATTCTTCCGCCGGCAGAGGCTGCTGCTTTTGCGGGAGCTGCGGGCTTTGCGGCAGGGGCGGGGGCTGCTGCGACAGGAGCTGTATTTACGGGAGATGTAACTGCGCCGTTTGCAACTTCTTCTACTTCTACAAGATATGTGTTACCGTTTACGGTTATATTGTATGTTTTCATAATATATTATCCTCCGAAATTATTTTATGTGTTTGAAAGATACTACGCGGAATTTTGTTGCGGGCTCTTTTGTATACGCCGATATTGCCGCGGCTATTACGGCTACGAGCTCTTCGTCGTTGTTTGCGGAAACGGGCGAAACCGTATTTGCGGTTGATTCAGACGCTTTTTCCGTGGCAACAACTTCATTTTTCTTGGATTTCTTTGATTTTTTGTCGCCTTTTGCCGCTGTCATTGCTTTGCCCAAAATCAAAATGAAAATGTAGATTATAAAAAGTATTGCGAATATGGTGAGCATTCCTTGAAGAAGCGTCTGAAAACCGAGTCCCAAACGATCTCCTAACGTCGAATTCTCATTTATTATGGTTGTAGCGGCTGCCGTAGAATCCGCTATCGGTTGAGAAAGCATCATAAATGGTTACCTCCTCTGATTTATAAAAGCATTTCGAGTGCTGCGGCGATTCTCATACGAAGTTCGTCGGACGATATTATATCGTCTATATAACCGCGTTTTGCGGCGGCAACGGGAGTGGCGCATTTTTCTGCCCACTCTGCCGCGATTTCCTCGTGTTTTGCTTCGTTGTCTACAAGACCGAGGAAAGCTACTGCCGAGGAAGGCTCCATTGCGGAGATTTTTGCTGTATCAAGTGCGAGGCATACATCGGCTCCGAGTGATTTGGAACCCATAACGGTGTATACGGCGCCGTAAGAACGTCCGAGCGTTACCGTTATCTTCGGAACAACGGAAAGCGCGTATGTTTTTGCAAGCTCCGAAAGGCGTGCGGCGAGATTTTTCTTTTCCGCTTCGGGAACATTGGGTGTTCCCATGCTGTCTACGAGAGTTATTACGGGAATATCCTGAGCGTCGCATTTTTCTATGAAGTCAGCGGCTTTTTTGGCGGCGCAAGTGCAGAGCTTTCCGTCTTTTTCGGCGGGATTGTTCGCAACTACCGCAACGGGAGTGCCGCCGAGAGAAGCAAGACCGCAAACGAGCGATTTTGCGTGTTCCGCATAAAGCTCTGTGAAGCTTCCGTTATCAAAAACTTCTGCGATGACAGAGTGTATATCGTAATTTTCTTCGGATATTGTGTTTTCTACGTTTACGGTACGGTTGACCGTGTCGTTTGAAGCGATTTCATTTTCGAAGTAGGATACGAGCTTTCTTGCTTTCAAGAGAGCGTCCGCGTCGTTTTCCGCTGTGATCGCAGAGACGCCGGAGGACGCGAGCTCGTCTGCGTTTCCGAGAGATTCGCCTGCCGCGGACATATACATTTTTCCTGTGGTTTTTGCCGTGATTATAAAATCGAACATCTGGGCGATTACGGCGGCTTCTCCTGTGCAGGGACCTGCTATTACGGCTATTTGAGGAACTGTTGCGTTTGCTGCGCAAGCCATTATTTCTCCGTAACCGTTGAGTGCGTCAACGCCTTCAAGCACTTTCGCGCCGGCGGAATCGAATACTCCTATGACGGGAGAGCCGGAATTTTCAGCCATTTCATAGATTTTTTTGATTTTCTTTGCGTGCATCTCTCCGAGAGCACCGGAAAGTCTTGAAAAGTCCTGCGAGAATGCGAATACAAGCGTTCCGTCGATAGCACCGTATCCTGTTACTACGGGTTCGAATGCGTCGTCGTTGCCGGAATCGAGCTCTGTCGTCTTTACGCCGACGTAAGCGCCGATCTCGACAAATGTGCCTTCATCGAAAAGGGAAGCCATGCGGGAGGAGCCGGAGAGCTTGCCCTCTTTTGCGAGAAGTTCGTCCGCCTTGGCTTGCTCTTTTGAAAGCGCCGCGCGAAGCTCGGACGCCGTCATGCGCGATGAAAAAATATTTTTTTCAGCCATTGTTTATAATTCCTTTCCGACCTTTTTGTATGAAAAAGGTCAAAACAAAGTTGTGTCTTTTTTCAGAAAAAGAAAGTGTGGAAAATTCGGGTTGACCCATATTTTCCCATTCTATCCCATTCTAAAATTTATGACATTATTTTATCATACCGTTATAAAAATATCAATAGCTTTTTATATTTATTTAATATATAAAAATAATATATTGGCGATATCATAATAATGATATTTCTCCAAAATTCCGATCATACAAAAACGCGCGGGAATAATCCGATACGGATTAAAGATGCTGCTTTTCGGTAACGGTTATTTTATAATTAAAACATTATAAATCTGTACATAAAGAGAGATTTTATAAATATGATTCGATACGCGGATTTTAATGATTTTGAATTATTGAGCGGATATGATAAACATATCGGCAAAGAGGAGCTTAAAAACTGCATAGCGGAAAAAAGAATTTTACTCATGTTCGAAAACGGGGTTTTTGTCGGCTGGCTTCGATTCAATCTGTTTTGGGACAGCATTCCGTTTATGAATATGCTGTATTTTACCGAGGAGCAGAGAAGAAAAGGATACGGACGCACATTAGTGGGATTTTGGGAAAATGAAATGTTAAAAAATCAATATAAAATGGTGATGACATCTACGCGTGCCGACGAGAAAGCGCAGTTCTTTTACAGAAAGCTGGGGTATAGGGACTGCGGTTCGCTATTGCTTCCCGACGAACCTTTGGAAATCATTCTGTCGAAAATATTAGCATAGTCACAACTTTGGAAATAAAAAAGGCAGGGGCCTGTTTCGGTCTTCCTGCCTTTGTGATTTTTAAAGAACGATTATTTCAAAGGTTCTTTTTATTTCATTTTTGCTACGATTTCCTCTGTGTCGGAGGCTATCATATATTCTTCGTTCGTGGGTATGACGTATACCGCAACTTTGGAATTTTCCGTGGAAAGCTTTACCATATCGGATTGACGGAGAGTTTTTGCATTTATCTCGTTATCTATTTCGATTCCGTAAAATTCCATATCTTCGCATACTCTCTGGCGGAGTTCGGGGTTGTTTTCTCCCATTCCTGCCGTGAATACGACGGCATCAAGTCCGTTCATTGCGGCGGCATAAGCGCCGATGTTTTTCTTTACCTGATAAGCGAGTATATCTGCGGCAAGTTCGCATCTGTCGTTGCCTTCTTTTATACCTTGCTCAATATCTCTGCTGTCGGAAGAAACACCGGAAACTCCGAGGAATCCGCATTTCTTGTTCATGAAATTGTCCATTTCATCGGGAGTATATCCCTCTTTTTTCATGATGAAGGTTACTATGGCCGGGTCGATAGAGCCGCAGCGTGTGCCCATTTCAACACCGTCAAGGGGAGTAAAGCCCATTGTCGTATCGATTACTTTGCCGCCTTTTACCGCAGCCATGGAAGCACCATTTCCGATATGGCAGGTTACTATCTTGGTTTCTTCTGCCGGTTTGCCGAGGAGCTTTATCATCTCTCTCGAAACAAATTTGTGGCTTGTTCCGTGGAAGCCGTAACGGCGTATGTGATATTTTTCGCAAATTTCAAAGGGAAGAGGATATGTACAAGCCTTTGCGGGCATAGTCTGGTGGAATGCTGTGTCGAAAACGAGAACCTGGGGAACATTGGGCATGACCGCCGTGCAGCCTTTTATACCCATAAGATGTGCGCCTGTGTGAAGAGGAGCGAGATCGCGGCAGCGTTCAAGCTTGTCAAGAACTTCGGGTGTGAGAAGACAGCTCTCAAAGAAGAAAGGTCCGCCGTGAACTATTCTGTGTCCTACGGCTTCTATTTCATCCATAGAGGAAATACATCCGTAGTCTTTTCCTGTAAGTGTGTCTACGACGATTTTTGTTGCGACGGAATGGTTGGGCATATCGATCTCTTTCGTCCATCTTCTGCCGTCGAAACATTTATGGTCGATCTTTCCGTCGGTTCCTATCCTTTCGCATATTCCTTTTGCGAGAACCTCGTTTTTTGCCGTGTCGAAAAGCTGGTATTTAAGCGAGGAACTTCCGGCGTTTACCACCAATACTTTCATTTAAAAAACCTCCGATTCAACTTCTTATTTGATTTTTTGAAAATGCATGATATAATATAAACAACATGGATTTAAATGCTACTAAAAACATATTATAAATGATGTTTTGTACTTTTTCAATAGAAATTTTCGATAAATTTGATGATTGTGACGGAGAAACAGCAGAAAATGAAAAATTATGCCGTGATTTGCGAATACAATCCCTTTCATAAGGGACATGAATATCTGATATCCTCCGTAAAAAAAGAGGGAGATACCGTAACGGCGATAATGAGCGGAGATTTTACCGAGCGGGGAGAGTGCGCCGTTATTTCAAAATACGAACGTGCGCGCGCCGCCGTTATGGGAGGTGCCGACCTTGTCTTAGAGCTTCCTTTTCCGTATTCTGTTTCGGGAAGCGAAAAGTTTGCTTTCGGAGGTATTGACATAATATCGCGACTCGGATTTATAGACGAGATCGTCTTCGGAAGCGAATGTGCCGACAAGGAAAAGATAAGGACCGCCGCCGAAAATATTCTTTCCGAGAATTTTTCCGCTTCTTTATCACTCTCCATAAAGGAAAACGCGGGAAATCCGTACGGCGCTGTATATTTTGACACATACAGAAAGCTTTACGGCGAGGATTTTTCATTTAACGGATCAAACGATATTCTTGCCGTTGCGTACGTTTCGGAACTTATAAAAAGAAAATCCGAGATCGGTTTTTCCTGCGTCAGACGTGAAGGAGAATCTTTTAACGGTGCGGGAAATGGGATATCCTCCGCGTCGACGATAAGGCGCGCGCTCGCAGACGGCGACGAAAAATTGCCTTTTATGCTGCCGGATTATTCATACAAAATCCTTGCGGAACAGAAGGACAGGGGAAATATATCCGACGCGGAAAGATTGTTTCCTGTTTTTTCGGCGTTTCTCACTTCAAAAACGGCGGAAGAGCTTTCTTCTTTTGCGGAAAATGATATGACTCTTTCTCAAAGGCTCATAAATGCCGCAAGGAGTGCGCATTCGATGGAGGAGCTTTATTCTTTAACTGCGACAAAGAAATATTCCATGTCGCGTATACGGCGCGCTCTTGTTTTTTCTTTCTTCGGCGTTATGCCGTATATGCTTTCGCAAAGACCAGCGTATACGCTTCTTTTGGCGGCGAATAAAAAGGGAAGAGAGCTTCTTGCGTCGGCGAGGAAAAAATCTTCGATACCGATAATAACGAAACCCGCCGACTATATAAAAGAAAACGACGAGGTAAAACGCGCATTTTCTCTTTCACGAAGAGTTTCTGCACTATGGGGATTGTCGCTTGAAAATACCGAGAGCACTTCGGATATTATGAAAAAATCGCCTTATATATTTTGATACGGAGTTTGATATGGAGAAAAATATTATTATAGAGACAGACCGCCTTTTCATGAGAAAAATGACGTATGACGATATACCGTCGTTAAATAAAATCTTGCAGGACGAAAAAACAATGTATGCATACGAACACGCTTTTTCCGACGAAGAAGTTATGTATTGGCTTGAAAAACAGCTGAAAAATTATGAAACATACGGATTCGGACTTTTCGGAATGATACTTCGGGAAACGGGAGAGTTTATAGGTCAATGCGGAATTACGATGCAGGATTTTAGCGGAAAATCGGTACCCGAGATAGGGTATTTGCTTAATCGGGATTTCTGGCATAACGGTTATGCGACGGAAGCGGCGCTCGCCATGAAAAAATACGCTTTCGAGGTCCTTTCGTTCAAGGAGGTATACTCTATAATAAGAGATGCGAACACAGCTTCTCAAAACGTTGCAAAGAGAGTCGGAATGAGAAGTGTCGGAGAAATCGTAAAACATTATTATAATATGGATATGCCGCATACGGTTTTTTCGGTAAAATCGTCCGTCTGAATATTATAAGTATATTTCCGCGCTTTTGAAAATATTTTAAAGTTCCCGTATATCGGGAGCTTTTTTTCTTTTTTTGTATATTATATAACGGAGGTGATTTTTATGATAGCAGGCTCAATAGCCGCTCTTGTCACTCCTTTTAAAGAAAACGGAGATATAGATTTCGACTGTTACGGAAGAATAATAGATTTTCATATACAGAACGGTTCGGGCGGTATAGTCGTGCTCGGCACAACCGGGGAGGCTCCGACGCTCAATGACGCGGAGACGGAGGCGCTCATAGGCTTTGCGGTAAGGCGCGCGGGAGGGAAAATTCCCGTTATAGCGGGCTGCGGATCAAACGACACGCTTCGTGCGAAGAAAAGATGTATAAGCGCCGACGGTCTCGGTGCCGACGCGATACTTCTTCTTACTCCTTATTATAATAAAACAAATTCAGATGGAATGATAAAACATTTCGAAACTTGCGCGGACAGTGTAAGCACACCGATAATAATATACAACGTTCCGTCGCGAACAGGATGTTCCGTAAGCATAGATGAGATAAAAAGACTGAAAAAACACGAAAATATCTGCGGAATAAAAGAGGCGAGCGGAAATATCGGATTTTTTACCGATGTATGCGAATGCGCCGATGCGGGATTTACCGTATATTGCGGTTCCGACGAAATGAACATGCCGGCGCTTTGCGTCGGTGCCAGAGGCATAATATCCGTTCTTGCAAATATTTTGCCGCGTGAATGCGCCGAACTTGTAAAATGCGCTGTATCCGGAAAAATGCAAAAAGCATCCGATATACAGCACAGATATCAACCTCTTATACACGCTCTTTTTGCAGAGCCCAATCCCATACCGATAAAAACCGCAATGAACATTATAGATTTTCCGGAAGTCGGAAGAGTCGGGGATTTTCGTCTGCCGCTGTATAAGATGTCGGAAAAAGCGCGTTCCGTTCTTTTAAACGAGCTTAAAAAAGTTGCCGTCGACTTCGAAAATTACGGTGTGACAAGATCTTTTTAACATATTTTCCGAAAAAGAGAGGTGAAAAAACCTCTCTTTTTTATTTTGTAAATTTTGACTTTTTTCTGTAAAAAAATCTATAATTCAACAAAAAATGACAAAATACGATAGATTTTTGGTTGTTTTCGGATTAAATGGAATCTTGATTCATTGTTCAGTCAAATCGGTTTTGGTAGACTCATTCACACGACCGAGAGAAATGATGTTTTGTTTATGTTTATTTCCTTTGCCGTAAAGTAAATTGTTTAAGGAATTTTAACATGGACATCTTGTATATAATTATTAAAAATACGTATTTTTTGGGCGGTGAGGAAAGAGAAAGCTACGGTATCGCGGTCGTGGATAAAAATGATGAGCACACAATTTTGGATTCGGTACCCGATATTTCTTTTGATATACACCGGGTTGAAATCCTGACAATGTTATGTAACGGTTTTCAGATTCCACATCTTCATTTTCGCAATGTAATAGATGATTTTTTGAATGATAACGGTCTTTAAATTTCTATCTGCCGTTTGTTTTGATAATGTTGCTTTTCGTGTTTCGGAAGATTATTTTATTCTGTCTCAAAAAGGATCCTTGTATGGGGTTATGTTAAAAATCGGGTTTGTTTTTCCTGCGTATAGGAGCAAATTCCCGATTATAGAGCGATTTACATAAAGTGCGGGCTTATCTGAAAAATAAGTTTCGCTTTTTTTATTTGTGCCGGAATTTCAAGAGCGTCTTTCACCTTGTTTTTTTACAGCCGCGTTTTTTGAAGCGGAAAGGGAAAATTTTATCAACTTCTTCTGTATTTTAAAGGAATTTTATTGATTTATTAAATTGTGCATGATATAATACCATTACAAATGTAAAGCATTTGTATTTATAAAATATAGATGATTTATTTAAAGAAAAATAAAGGCGATTTGAAATATCGCTAAAACAAAATGGAGGTTTTGTAATATGTCTTATCCTGTTATAGGAATTCGTCCGGCGATCGACGGACGCCGCGGACCTATGAAGCTCCGCGAAGGTCTTGAAGATCAGACAATGGCTATGGCTCTTGCCGCAAAAAAACTTTTTGAGGAAAATCTTTGCTATTCAGACGGTACGCCTGTAAAAGTTGTTATTGCCGATACGACGATAGGCCGTGTTCCCGAATCCGCCGCTTGCGCCGAAAAATTCCGTAAAGAGGGCGTTGCTATCACCCTTACGGTTGCTCCTTGCTGGTGCTACGGTTCGGAGACGATGGACATGGACCCGATGACAATAAAGGGCGTTTGGGGATTTAACGGAACGGAGAGACCCGGCGCCGTATACCTTGCATCCGTACTTGCGACGCACGCGCAAAAAGGGCTTCCCGCATTCGGTATCTACGGTCATGAGGTTCAGGACCGCGACGACGTTACCAATATTCCCGAAGACGTAAAAGAGAAGCTTTTGAGATTCGGCCGTGCCGCCGTTGCCGCAGCTTCCATGCGCGGTAAATCATATCTCCAAATAGGTTCTGTCTGCATGGGTATAGGCGGATCTATAATGGATCAGGCTTTCATGGAAGAATATCTCGGACTCAGAGTGGAATCCGTCGATGAAGTAGAGATACTTCGCCGCATGGAAGAGGGCATATATAATAAAGAAGAATATGAAAAAGCTCTTGCATGGACCCGTGAACACTGCAAAGAGGGCAGAGACGACAATCCCGACTTTGTCAAGTTCAACCGTGAACAGAAAGACAAACAGTGGGAATTTACAATAAAAATGTACTGCATTATAAAAGACCTTATAAAGGGCAATCCCAATCTTCCCGAACAGTTCAAGGAAGAAATGGTCGGACATAATGCTATATGCGCAGGCTTCCAGGGACAGCGTCAATGGACAGACCACTGGCCGAACTGCGACTATCCCGAAGCTATACTCAACTCTTCTTTCGATTTCGAAGGAAAGAAAGAGCCTATCGTTCTTGCGACAGAGAACGACGTGCTCAACGGTCTGGGAATGCTCTTCTGCAAGCTTCTTACGAACAGAGCGCAGATATTTGCCGATGTGCGTACATTCTGGTCTCCCGAAGCTACAAAGAGAGTTACCGGATATGAGCTCGAAGGGCTCGCAAAAGAAAACGGAGGTCTTATACACCTTCTCAATTCCGGCGCTGCCTGCCTTGACGCGTGCGGCGAATGCACGGATGAAAACGGCAATGCCGTAATGAAAAAATGGTGGGATGTAACGGACGAAGACATAAAGAAGATGACGGACGCTACCGTTTGGTGCGAAGCCGGCTTTGACAACTTCCGCGGCGGCGGTTTCTCCTCTCATTTCACGACAAGAGCGGAAATGCCTGTTACAATGATAAGACTCAATCTTGTCAAGGGGCTCGGACCGATGCTTCAAATAGCAGAGGGCTGGACTGTTAAACTTCCCGACGAAGTTTCCGATACTCTTATGGAGCGCACAAATCCCACATGGCCCTGCACATGGTTTACACCTCGCTGCGACGGCAAAGAGGGAAGCGCGTTCAAATCGGCTTATGACGTTATGAACCACTGGGGTGCTAACCACGGTGCAATTTCCTACGGTCATATAGGCGCTGACCTTATAACGCTTTGCTCTATGCTCCGCATACCCGTAAGCATGCACAACGTTCCCGAAGATAAGATCTTCCGTCCGACGGCATGGAATGCTTTCGGCACAAAGGATCTCGAAGGCGCAGACTATCGCGCGTGTGCGGCATACGGTCCTCTTTACAAATAATTAAAAAAGGCAGGGAAATCCCTGCCTTTTTTTATCTTGCCTTGCCGTGGGCGCTGCTTCCGTCGAGCGCTGCGACGGGGACCTCTGTGATATCGCTGAGAGATTCCGCGTTTTCTTTATCTTCCGGAATTTGTTGGACATATCCCGTGGTCTCCGTCGTGCATACGCAGGGATTATAGAACATGGCTTTTTCCGAAAGCTCTTCCGCGCTTGGCGACTTTTTATCTTTTTTCTTCATTTTTTCACCTCTTTTCTTTCTTATAAAATTATATTTTTCTTATTTTATTTTTTTATCCGTTACTTTGTTGACAAATTCGATTTCATATTGTAAAATTATAAAAATACATTGAAAAAACTGTTTAATATTGAAGGAGAGTATATGGTAAACACTAATCCGAGCGAAAAATTTGTTAAAGAGGGTCTGACGTTCGATGACGTTCTCCTTATTCCCGCAAAAAGCGATGTTGTTCCGTCGGGTGTCAACATCTCTACGCGTCTTACAAATTCGATAAGACTCAATACACCGCTCATTTCCGCCGCCATGGACACCGTTACGGAGTCCGAGATGGCAATAGCTATGGCTCGCGAAGGCGGCATCGGTATAATCCACAAGAATATGCCCATATCCATGCAGGCCGATGAGGTCGAAAAAGTAAAAAGAAGCGAAAACGGCGTAATAAGAAACCCCTTTTCTCTTCATCCCGAAAACAAGGTCTATGAAGCGGAAGACCTTATGCACAAATATAAAATTTCCGGTGTTCCGATATGCGATCACGAAGGATATCTTGTCGGAATAATAACGAATCGCGATATGCGTTTCCTTACGGACATGAATATGCCCATAAGCGAAGTCATGACTCATGAAAACCTTGTTACGGCTCCGATAAACACGACGCATGAGCAGGCGCGTGAAATACTTTGCAAGCACAGAATAGAAAAGCTTCCTCTCGTAGACGAAAACGGTCGTCTTTACGGTCTTATAACGATAAAAGATATTCAGAAAGCTTCCAGATATCCCAATTCTGCAAAAGACGCTCAGGGCAGACTTCTTTGCGGCGCTTCCATAGGCGTAACGAAAGACGTTCTCGAAAGAGCGGGCGCCCTTTTGAAAGCAGGAGCAGATGTTCTCGTGCTCGATTCCGCTCACGGTCATACCAAGAGTATACTCGATACTATATACAAAGTTAAAAATGCATTCCCGGACTGCCAGCTCATCGGCGGAAACGTCGCAACGGCAGAAGGCACGGAAGATCTTATCAAAGCAGGAGCCGACGCTGTAAAGGTCGGAATGGGACCCGGATCCATATGCACGACACGTATAATAGCGGGAATAGGCGTTCCCCAGATAACAGCCGTTTATGACGCGGCTTGCGTAGGCGCAAAATATAATATCCCCGTTATCGCGGACGGCGGAATAAAATACAGCGGAGATATCGTAAAAGCTCTTGCGGCGGGCGCAGACTCCATAATGGTAGGGTCGCTTCTTGCAGGATGCGAGGAAAGCCCCGGCGAATCCGAAATTTATCTGGGCAGACGTTTCAAAGTTTACCGCGGTATGGGTTCTCTTGCTTCTATGGAAAAAGGCTCGAAAGACAGATACTTCCAGCAGAACTCCACAAAGCTCGTTCCGGAAGGCGTAGAGGGAAGAGTTCCTTATAAGGGACCTGTTTCCGATACTGTATTCCAGCTCGTCGGCGGTCTTCGTTCCGGTATGGGATATTGCGGATGCCATACGATAGAAGAGCTTCAAAACAACGCCAAGTTTGTAAAGATAACAAATGCGGGACTTCGCGAATCTCATCCTCATGATATAAACATCACGAAGGAAGCTCCCAATTACAGTATGCACAGCGACAACTGATATAACCGATAATTACAGATCACGGATGATTTTGCTCATCCGTGATTTTTTTGCGATTGCGATACGAATTTTTTTGTGAGATAAATTTATTTTCAATGCGACTAATAAGTGAAAATAAAAAAATGAGGTGATTCTTATGAAGAAAATCTTATCGCTTTTAATCGTTATTATGATGTGCATTTCGATATTTGTATTTGTAGGCTGCGGAAAAGAAAATATTCCCGCTCAAACTACGGAAAAGACGAATAATACCTCTCCCGAGGAAAATGCCGTACATTCCACCGAACCCGGAAAAGATAAGGCAGACGATAAAATTCCCACTACTCCCATGACAACGGTCATCTGGGAAAACGTAAATGAATCCGAATATCGTTTGCAGTTTGTTTCCGGAGGCGAAAAATGCTTCCCTTGGAGATTGTTTTCTTCCGCAAAGATATGGGACGGTAAGAATGCCTTAAATATGGACGGCGTGGGCGTATTTCCTTTCGATATCGCAATGTACTACGACAATGTGCCGCTTATAGAGATTGAAAAAGGCTCAAAGGCATCTATAATTTTCGATGATTTTACAACGGTACTAAGCTGCAAACTTTATAAAAAGGAAGACGGCAGACATGAAGAGCCGATAAAAACATTCGACGATGTTTCCGATATCGATTTTTCCGATGTTGAAGCAGGGGAATATTATGTCATGTTCGGTATAAAAAGACTCGGAAACAGTCACACAGACGACACGGGAGTATTCTTTACGGATAGTTATTATTATGAATGTGCTGTCGCTTTGAATATTGTTCCGCAACATCTCGGCGATGTATCTTCCAAACTGACAATAGAAAAGATAAGAGCGCTTTCGGGAAAAGGCAAGGAACTCTCATGGAGCGATTTTGAACAGTACCCGCATGAAGATATAGGCTCCGGACTTTATATTTTCCGCTATGACGTTGATGAAAACTATTATTTGTCGGTCGGCGGAGGAAGTTTAGAGACGTCTCCCGAATATATACTGCTTGTTTCCAAAGCCGATGACAACGTATACGTAGATATACGAACGGGCGACATCGATGAGTTTATCAACAAAAACTGATTATTGAAAAACATTCCGCGGATAAGGAATTTTGTTACCTTTTTACACTCCGAAAAGCATGGATTTAATATTCTGTTTTGCGGGAAATAAAACTCATAAAAACACGCACCGATGAACGCTTTTACGTTTCTTCGGTGCATGTTTTGTTTGTGTGGCAAAAAATATTTAATATTGCATAAAATGAAAATATATGTTACTATAAATCATAAAACTTATTTTTGGTTTTAAATAGATATAAAAAAGTCTTTCAACATCGATATTATCTTCATTTTTTATATATTTTTCGGGCTGTATTAAAGTATTTTAACGGAGGTAAAAATGAAAAAAGCGTTTTCTTTATTCTTTTGTATTGTACTTGTATTTTCACTTGTTATTTTTGCGGGGTGCGGCAAAAATACCGATTCTTCCACCGAGGCGCCCGTTATGACTGATGAGCTCGGAAGGGTGATGGTTCCTTCGACAAAGACTTCTTTTTTAAATCGCTCTAATAAAAATATGATTTATTATAATATCGGTCTTGTAAATATAGAGGACGCCAAAACAGCGGCAAACTATGATCCGTTTTTGCTTTTCTCCAAAGCGAGACTTTATGATGAAAAAGATGGAAATGCGGTATTGAACGGCGAGGGCAGTGTGCCTTTTAAAACGACCGACTACGAAAAAGATATACCGGATGTAACTTTCGATAAAACAAAAAGATACGACCTTGTTTTCGATGATTTCAGCAAGATAGAAAGATGCTTCATATACAGCGCGGATGATATCGAATTTGAAAATTCCGTAAAACAAATAACCGATTTTATCGAAATCGATCTTTCGGATTTGGAAAACGGCGAATATTATCTGATTTTCGATGTCGAACGCGAAGGTGAACGCCACGGAAAAGAAAATATTCCCGATATTTTCGAGTACAAAGGTCTTATAAAATTGACAGTGATCTGATGTAAAAACAATTAAAAGCTCTCTCTTTATAAAAAAGGGAGAGTTTTTTTGTAAAAAATGAAAATTTTTTGAAAAAATATTTCTTTTTCATAAACTATGTGATATAATAACAAATTGTGATAAAATAACGGATTTTTGTAAACCGTTAAAGAAATGCGAGGATAATCCTTTGATCAGAAAAGATTTAAGAAATATTGCTATAATAGCCCATGTCGACCACGGCAAAACGACGCTTGTCGACGAAATGTTGAAGCAGGGCGGAATTTACCGCGAAAATCAGGTCGTTGAAGAGAGAGTCATGGACTCCAACGCCATCGAGCGCGAACGCGGTATAACGATAATGGCGAAGAATACAGCCGTCCATTACAAAGATGTAAAGATAAATATCGTCGATACTCCCGGACACGCGGATTTCGGCGGGGAAGTTGAACGTATACTTAAAATGGTAAACGGCGTTATACTTCTTGTAGACGCGGCGGAAGGTCCTATGCCCCAGACGAGATTCGTGCTCCAAAAAGCGCTTGCTCTCAATCATCCGGTTATAGTCGTGGTGAATAAGATAGACAAACCCGACGCAAGACTCGACGAGGTCGGCGATGAGATACTCGAACTTCTTCTTGACCTCGGTGCCACCGACGAACAGTTCGATTCCCCCATGCTTTGGTGCTCGGGAAGAGCGGGAACCGCTTCTTTCTCTCCTCATGAGCCGGGAAAAGATCTTACTCCCCTTTTTGATACGATACTCGAATATATTCCTGCTCCCGAAGGCGATGCGGAAGGTCCCCTTCAAATGCTTGTTTCGTCCATCGACTACAACGATTATGTCGGCAGAATAGGCATAGGAAGAATAGAGCGCGGTGTAATGCGCCAGAACCAGGAAGCGATGATATCCAACTTCCATGACAGCGACAAGGCACCCGTAAGAACAAAGATTGTAAGTATCAGCCAGATAGACGGTCTTCGCCGTGTTCCCGTTACGGAAGCGAAAATGGGCGATATAATTTGCTTCTCCGGTGCCGAGAATATCTCGATAGGCGATACTATAACGGATATAAACTGCGTAGAACCGATAGAGTTTATAAAGGTCGGAGAACCGACAATGGAGATGACTTTCTCCGTAAACGACAGCCCGTTTGCGGGACAGGACGGCAAATTCGTAACATCCCGTCAGCTTCGCGAGCGCCTTTACAAGGAGCTTTTGAAAGACGTTTCTCTTCGTGTTTCCGACGGAGAGACGACAGACTCCTTCAAGGTTGCGGGCAGAGGAGAGATGCACCTTTCTATACTTGTTGAAACCATGAGACGCGAAGGATATGAGCTTTGCGTAAGCACGCCGAGAGTCCTTTACAGAGAGATAGATGGCAAGCTCTGCGAGCCGATAGAAAATGTTGAAATAGAAGTTCCTCAGGATTATTGCGGCACCGTAATGGAAAAACTCGGTGCACGCAAGGGCGACCTTATAAACATGACTCCGAGAGGAACGCGTATGCACTTGCAGTTCAGAATTCCGACAAGATGCCTTTTCGGTTACAGAAGCGAATTTTTGACTGACACGCGCGGCGAGGGAATCATAAGCTCCGTGTTTGATACCTACGAGCCTTTCAGAGGCGAGATAAGCCGCAGATTTACAGGTTCTCTTGTTGCAAGCGAAGCGGGCGTTTCCACATCTTACGGTGTGTTCAACGCGCAGGACCGCGGTCCTATGTTTATAGGAAGCCAGTGCCCCGTATATGAGGGGATGATAGTCGGTGAAAACCCGAAATCCGGCGACATTGCGGTAAACGTCTGCAAGGAAAAACATCTTACAGCGGTACGTTCTACGGGCGCCGATGAAGCGCTCAGACTTGTTCCTCCGATAATAATGAGCCTTGAAGAGGCAATAGAGTTTATTGCGGACGACGAACTTATAGAAGTTACTCCGAAGAATATACGTTTGAGAAAAAGAGTGCTTTCGAACGATCTGCGCTATAAGATGGCGGGAAAGATAAAAAAAGAAGGAAAATAAGCAAGAGGATTGAAATGGAAGAACAATTTTCCAGAATGAAAATTTTGCTTGGAGATGACACGGTGCGAAGAATTTCAGAGCGCCGTGTCGCTGTTTTCGGTGTGGGCGGAGTAGGCTCCTTCTGCGCGGAAGCGCTTGCGAGACTCGGTATAGGGAATATAACTCTTGTCGATCCCGACAAGGTGGCGGAATCTAATCTGAATCGCCAGCTTATAGCGCTTCATTCCACTGTCGGAATGTATAAAGCGGACGTCATGAAGCAGAGAATACTCGATATAAATCCTTGTGCAAATGTTGAAACGCTTAAAATGTTCTATCTTCCCGAAAACGCGGATAAGTTCGATGTTTCCGGATACGATTGCATTGTCGACGCGATAGATACCGTTTCGGCTAAGATAGAACTTATAAAAAGGGCATACTTTGCGGGCGTTGGTATAGTAAGCTCTATGGGAACGGGCAACAAACTTTCGCCCGGGCTTTTGAAAACAGCTGATATATACGATACAAAAGTCTGTCCGCTTGCGAGAGTGATGAGAAAAGAACTTCGCGCGGCGGGTGTACAAAAATTGACGGTGGTATATTCGGAAGAAGAGCCTAAAAGCGAAAAAAAGATATTCGACGTAAAAAGCGGCAAGGCTGTTGTCGGAAGCATATCATTTGTTCCTTCGACGGCAGGACTGTTGCTGGCAAGCGAGGTCTTTAAAATAATTTCGAAATAAATTTGTTGCAGAAAACCAAAATCAAATCGATGATGAAAAACGGAAACGTAAGTTTCCGTTTTTATATCGCTGTTTTCACTTTGTGTTTGCGGAGTGAAGTGCTATTTTAATGAGTTTTTGATGTGTTAGGTAAAATAAAACTGTTTTTTGTAAAGAATCGCATTGAAAAAACAGATGATTATTTGAAAATTGTTGCCTATAAATATAATAAAACGTTTTTGGAATTGAAAAATGTGGTTTGAAAAATACGAGCGAGAAGTCATTTCTTTATCAATGTTGTTGAAAATTCAGACACTGTACGTTTGAAGCAAAAACTTTTTGTTAAAAATTGTCTAAAAGCACTTGAATTTTTAACATAGGTTTGGTATTATATTTATAGAACAAAAAATTTTGTTGTGAGGTAATTATGAAAAGATTTTTGACCATTGTTTTAGCTTTATCCATGTTGATGGTTTCCTGTTTTGCATTCGCTTCCTGCGGCAATAACAGCAACACAACAACAGAGCCTACTCAAACTCCCGTTGATCCTTTCGACGGAAAAGATCCGTATGACGGACACCTTCCCGAGGGTGTTACTGAACCTACGGAAGAAAAATATTTTAAAACAAAAGATAATGCAGACGGAACAGTTTCTATTGTCGGTATCTTGGCTGACGCTCCCGAAACTATTATTGTTCCTGCATATATAAACGGAAAACTCGTTACGGAAATCGCTCCTGCCGGCTTCACAAAGACGAAAATCCGCGGAATAATCCTTCCTTCCTGCATTACAAAAATAGGTGAAGGTGCGTTCTCCGGCTGCGGTAACCTTTACAACATTTATATTCCCGAAAGCGTTACGGAAATAGGTAACAGCGCATTCCAGTTCTGCGGATACCTGACGGATATAAACTTCCTTCCCAAATCCATAACCAAATTGTCTGACAGAATGTTCCAGGGATGCGATATGCTTCAAACAGTTAAACTTCCCGAAAGCATTACCGAAATCGGAAGCTGGGTATTTGTTGACTGCAAATCGCTTACAAGCGTTACTCTCGATTCCAGAATAACTGCTATTGGCAAGGATGTATTCAAGGGCTGCACTCTTCTCAGAAAATATTATGTAGAAGAGGGCTCTGTTGCAGAAGCTTGGGTTCTTGAAAAAGTAGAAAGCGGAGAAGTCCGTGAAAACTGGGTAAAATATCCCGACTGATCCCACAGGCGAATTTATTTGGAAAATAAATAATGAAAATATCCGTTGCCTTTTGGCAACGGATATTTTAGCTTTATTATCAGGTGAAAAATGAAAGAATGGCTTACGGTTGAAAATATCGATGATAAAACATACGTTATAAGCGAATACCGACATCCCGAAAAAACGCATTGCTATCTTTTGATAGGGAGCGAGCGCGCTCTTTTGATAGACACAGGGCTTGGAATCTGCAATATCCAAGAAGAGGTAGAAAAGATTACCGAAAAGCCGATTACAGCTGTTGCAACACACGCGCATTGGGATCATATAGGCGGTCATAAATATTTTCCCGATTTTTATGTTCACAGAAACGAGCTTGACTGGCTGTGCGGGAAATTTCCTCTTTCGGTAGAAGCTGTGCGGAAAATGATAACGGACGGTTGTGAACTACCTGAGAATTTCTTGATAGATTCTTATGAAATATTTCATGGGAGTCCCGCAAAGATATTGAACGGCGGCGAAATTATCGATATCGGAGACAGAAAAATAGAAGTTTTACATACTCCCGGTCATTCGCCGGGGCATCTCTGTTTTTGGGAGCAAAAGCGAGGATATATATTTACGGGAGATTTGATTTATAACGGCACGCTGTTTTGTTTTTATCCGTCGACGGATCCGGATAAATATCTGAATTCGCTTGAAATAATAGCCGCTTTGCCGGCAAAAAAGCTGTTTCCGGGACATTTTTCGCTTGATATCGAACCTATTGCAGCTGTCAGAACAAGAGAGGCTTTCCGCGAACTGAAAGCACAGGGAAGACTGCGTCACGGAGCAGGTATTTTTGATTACGGGGATTTTTCAATAAAGCTTTGAGTTGTCAGAAGGTAAAAGCAGTTCCGTGGAATTATAAAATGTTTTATATTTATAAAATAAAAAGTGCGATATAACATCGCACTTTTTGATTTACTATTTTATTGAAGAAAAAGCGTTTTGATTGTTTTGATTTAAAACTATATTTTCTTTGAGAATATTACAAGAACAACTCCGTCGGAAAATGACACTTCCGCGCTTTCCGATACTATCTCGTTGCTGAGTCCTATCGGAAAGAAATTCGTTATTTCCGCGTTTTCAAGCGGATATTTTACTCCTTTTAAATTTAATCCCGCGACTTTTTCCGAATAAGCGAAAACAGAAAGATAAAATCCGTTTCTTTTTTCAAAATCATAAACGCCGGGGTATAAGATCATCGCTTCGTTTTTGCCGTCGGAAATGCTTATGTCAACACCGTTGACTCTTCCGTAATAAAGCGTTTGGATATTTGCGAAAGTGTGATCGAGCCTGCCGCCGATACCTCCCGCAATAACTATCTTATCAAAACCGCGTTTTATCGCTTCTTTTATGCAAAGAAGCGTGTCGCTGTCATCTTTTTCGGCAGGGACTGTTATAGTCTCTATCCCCGTAGGGAAGCTTTGCGGATGACCCGAATCAAAATCTCCGATGATAAGATCGATTTTTATATTTTGGCGGATAGCTTCCGAGAAGGAAATATCTGCGCATATTATGAAATCATCGTCTTTTATTTCTACGGAGTCTTTGATTTTATTTTCTAAAAAAGGAGTGATTATTATCGCTTTCATTTTATCTCCGATAAAATTTCAGATATTTATTTCTGAGCGTCTTTTTTTACAACGGCGCGTCTTATAAGAACAAGAACAACATCTATAACGATTGCTACCGCCGTAACTATTGCTATCGGGAGCCAGTTTACTTCGGATATATTCGTTATTGCAAATTTTCCGGTTTCTGCGTCCTGCAATTTTGCAAATACTTTTGCCACATCGAATATCGTTGCCGCGGCTGCGATGAGTCCCGTAACAGGGTATATCCATGATACATTTGCGGGAACAGCTTCTTTTCTGATAAGTCTTGTAGGCATTTCCGCATTGAAATCGAGCGTGCTTCCCACATAAAGAGCGGCTATGAAAAGAATGATCGTTTCGGGAAGCATGTATGTTGCATTATATATAAAGGAGAAAGAAAGTGCGGCTGCACTCGGAATGGAAAGACCTGCCCATATTGTTGCGCCAGTTATAACGTGGCATATGTATCTTAAAACGCATGCGAGCACGCAACCGAGAGAAAGGGAAAATGCCTGATTTTTGATTGCTTTTCTGAATGCTCCCGCAAGACCTATAACGGCGAACGCTACAAGGTAGTCGAGAAGCACTGCTACAAGAACGCTCTTCCATGTGGGAAGTCCTGTGATATCGGACAATCCGAGGAGATTTTGTATCACACCGTGAACAAATCCCGCGAGAAGTCCCCACGATACACCGTGACGATAAGCTATTATCGCTATCGGGAGCATAGATGCAACCGTGACCGATCCGCCGTACGGCAGATGTACGATTTTGATTAAACTCAGCACTGTCGCAAGCGCTATCATTATGGCGCTTTCCGTCAGCACTCTGGCTGTTTTGTTTTTCATTTTAAGAAAAACCTCCTGTAAATAAAATTACCGCACAGAAAAATGTCTACGTGCGGCAATTATATAACAGAAAAATAATTACTATAATCCTCCCTACGCCGGCATTATCCGAGATCAGGTTAAGGGTTTTCGGAAAAATATCCTCGTCTCAGCCGAATAAATTATCAGCACCCCTGACTATTCAGTTGCGGTTTGCTACTATAATAATACAGTTTATGACAAAAGTCAATAGTTTATATAAAAGGGAAGAAGATAACGAATATAAAAAGAGCGGTTGTGCAGCGTTATATATTGATTTTGCTATATTACAATAGGGTGAGACTGCAAGTACATTCTGTGAAATTTTCTGTGATATAAAAAACAGAATTTTTGGCAACCTATAAAAGAAAGTGACGGAGTTAACAATTTATTAACAAAAAAATACCTCAAACCTATTGACAAAAAGCGCTCTCGGTGGTAAATTCTTAATATAGATTAGCACTTGCAAGATATGAGTGCTAAAAATAAAATTCAGGGTGATAAAATGTCAGGTGAACTTGTTTATGGCGGCCCTTTAAGTGAAAGAAAAAAACGCATACTCCGCTCCATAATCGAAGCTCATATTTCCATGGGAGAGCCTATTGGGTCGAAGTATCTTGTTACTTCTGCGGAAATTCCTTTTTCTTCCGCTACTATAAGAAATGAGATGGCGGAGCTTGAAGAAATGGGCTATCTTGAACAGCCGCATACCTCTGCGGGAAGAATCCCCACGACTCTCGGATACAGATTCTATGTCGATTCGCTCATGGATAGCTATAAACTTACCGCTTCTGAAATAGTGGCGCTCAACAATATGCTGAAAAGCAAGATAGGCGAGCTTGATACGATAATTCAGAGCGCGTCAAAGCTTGTGGCGAATCTCACGAATTATACTTCCGTTGCCATAAAGGCGAGCGACAAAGATACCGTCAAGGCTTTTTCGTATATGCTTCTCGATGAACATAATTTTCTCCTTGTTATGAAAATGAGTTCCGATAACGTAAAGACAAAACAGGTGTATACGGATATTGTAGCCGACGAAAACAATTTGTCTCTCCTGGTGTCTCTTTTCAATGAGTATTGCATAGATATAGCACCGGACGAAATTCCTTATTCCGTGATTGTAAAGCTTGAAAACGCCATGGGAGCTTCCTATAAGCTTGTAAGTCCTGCGATAAAAGCGTTTTATGATACGGTCGCGTCATCTTCCGATTCCGAAGTGAATTTCGCCGGAGTCAACAAGCTTCTCGAATATCCCGAATTTTCCGATGTGGAACAGCTCAAAAGAGTTTTCTCCATGCTGGAAAACAAGGACGAATTTATAGACATAATTTCGAAATCCGAAAAAGATAAAGTAAATGTATTTCTCGGAAACAGCGACGAACATAAATTTGCCTCCAATTCCGCTTTTATTTTCAAAACGCTTACCGTCGACGGAAAAGTCGTCGGTGCGATCGGCGTTTTCGGTCCGACCAGAATGGATTATTCAAAGGTTATATCTACCGTTGAATATTTAACGGAGAAAATAACGGGTATAATCGAAAACAAGGCGCTGCCGGGCGGCGATTTTGACACGGAAAAGGAACGATAGATTTTAATGCATCGAAAAAACAACCGAAAGGAAATGAATAATGAGCAAAAACATGACAGATAATGCCGAAAAGGAGCAGAAAAACAGCTCTGCAAAGGCAGAAAACGAATCCGATGTAAAAAACAAACCCGATGAAAAAAACAAGGGAAAGTCAAACGACGAGAACAAGAAGGATTCGGAAGACAAGAAGACAGCAAACGAGATTGAAAATCTGAAAAAAGAACTCGAAGAGACGAAAAACAAATATCTTGTAATGCTTGCAGAATACGATAATTTCCGTAAACGTTCTCAGAAAGAACGTGAAGGAACATATTCGGAAGCATATGCGGACGCGATAAAAACTCTTCTTCCCGTTTTCGACAACATAGAAAGAGCAAACAGCTTTACGGACAGCAAGGGAATAGCAGAGGGGCTTGCAATGATTTTGAATCAGTTTAAGTCGTCCCTCGGAAAGCTCGGTATAGAGGAATTCGGAAAAGTCGGAGAAAACTTTGATCCGAATATACACAATGCGATTATGAACGTCACCGACGAAACCTTGGGCGAAAACGTTATAGCGGAAGTTTTGCAAAAAGGTTATAAACGCGGCGACAAGATAATAAGATTCGCTATGGTTAAGGTTGCCAACTGCGGTTAAACATAAGTTTTGCCGTATAAACATAAATATAAAAAACAAAATTGATTTTAATTCGGAGGATTATATATTATGGGAAAAATTATAGGTATTGATCTTGGTACAACAAACTCTTGTGTGGCGGTTTTTGAAGGCGGCGAGCCTACCGTTATCACAAATCCCGAAGGCGCGAGAACAACGCCTTCCGTTCTGGCTTTTTCCAAGAACGGAGAAAGAATGGTCGGTCAGGTAGCAAAAAGACAGAGCATAACAAACCCCGACAGAACAATTATGAGTATAAAACGTAAAATGGGCTCGGATTATAAAGTTGAAATAGACGGAAAGAAATACACTCCTCAGGAAATTTCCGCTATGATTCTTCAAAAGCTCAAAGCAGACGCGGAAGCTTACCTCGGAACGACTGTTTCTCAGGCTGTAATAACAGTTCCCGCATACTTTTCCGACGCTCAAAGACAGGCTACAAAGGACGCGGGAAAGATCGCCGGTCTTGAAGTTCTTCGTATAATAAACGAGCCGACAGCAGCAGCTCTTGCTTACGGTGTAGACAAAGATACAAAAGAGCAGAAGGTCATGATATTCGACCTCGGCGGCGGTACATTCGACGTATCCATACTCGATATCTCCGACGGCGTTTTCGAAGTTCTTGCCACAAACGGCAATACCATGCTCGGCGGCGACGATTTCGATAAGAGAATCATCGACTGGATAGCAGATACTTTCCAGAAAGAAAACGGTATTGATCTCCGCAATGACAAAATGGCTCTTCAAAGACTCAAAGAAGCCGCAGAGAAAGCAAAGATCGAACTTTCCGGCATGACAAGCGCAAATATCAATCTTCCTTTCATCACTGCTGACGCTACGGGACCGAAGCACTTTGACGCTACTCTTACAAGAGCAAAATTCGACGAACTTACGGCAGACCTTGTCGCCGCTACGATAGAGCCTTGCAAGAAAGCGCTTTCCGACGCGGGACTTAGTGTTTCTCAGATAGACAAAGTTCTCCTTGTCGGCGGTTCTACAAGAATCCCCGCAGTACAGGACACTGTAAAGAAATTTATCGGCAAAGAACCCTTCAAGGGTATCAACCCCGATGAGTGCGTTGCTATCGGCGCGGCTATTCAGGGCGGCGTTCTCGGCGGAGAAGTAAAAGACCTTCTTCTTCTCGACGTTACGCCTCTTTCCCTCGGTATCGAGACGCTCGGCGGCATATGCACAAAGATAATTGATCGTAATACGACGATCCCGGTAAAGAAATCTCAGGTATTCTCCACAGCGGCAGACAACCAGACTTCTGTCGAGATTCACGTTCTCCAAGGCGAACGTGAGCTTGCAAGCGCAAATACCACGCTTGGCAGATTCTCCCTCGACGGTATTCCCGCGGCTCGCAAAGGCGTTCCTCAGATAGAGGTAACATTTGATATAGACGCAAACGGTATCGTTAATGTTACGGCGAAAGACCTCGGAACAGGCAAGGAACAGCATGTAACAATCACATCTTCCACGAACATGAGCAAGGAAGACATCGATCGCGCCGTTGCCGAAGCAGAGAAGTTTGCGGACGAAGATAAAAAAGTAAAAGAAGCCGTTGATGTAAAGAACGAAGCGGAAGCTCTTCTTTATCAAAGCGACAAAACTCTCGAAGAAGCAGGCGACAAGATAAGCGAGTCTGACAAAACAGCCGCAAAGGCGGAAGCGGATAAACTTCGCGAAGCTCTCAAATCGAATGACACCGAAACGATAAAAGCCGCAATAGAATCCTTTAAAAAGGCTTATTATGAAATAGCAGAAAAGCTCTATAAAGCAAATGCGGCTCAGGGCGGAGCCGATGCCAACCCCGGTGCGGGAACGCAGAACGAGGACGGAAGCTTCAACGCTGACTTCACCGAAAAGAAATAATTCACAGTTAAACAATAAACAGGGCGGGCATAAGTCCGCCCTTAGCAAATATACAGGACGGAGAACTTTGCATGAAAGACTACTATGAGGTTCTCGGGGTTAACAAAAGCGCAACGGATGCCGAAATAAAATCGGCATACAGAAAGCTTGCGAAAAAATATCACCCCGATATGAATCCCGGCGACAAAGAGGCGGAAGAAAAATTCAAAGAGGTGAACGACGCTTACGCTGTTCTTTCCGATCCGGATAAGAGAAAAAAATATGACACATACGGTTCGGCCGCTTTCGAAAACGGCGGAGCGGGCGCGGGATACGGCGGATTTTCGGGAATGGACTTCGATCTCGGAGACATTTTTGGAGATATTTTCGGCGGAGGTTTCGGCGCCGCAAGAGAACGCAGAAACGGTCCTGTCAGAGGCGATGACCTTTTACAGCGCGTTTTTATATCGTTCGACGAAGCCGCATTCGGATGTAAAAAAGAGATCAAATATTCAAGAGTTGAAAAATGCCCGGACTGCAACGGCACGGGAGCTGCCGCAGGAACAACTCCGAAAGTTTGTACGAAATGCGGCGGAACGGGGCAGATGCGTGCTCAACAGCGCACTCCTTTCGGCATAATGCAGACCTCTCGCGTCTGCGACGCGTGCGGCGGTACGGGAGAGATAATTTCCAATCCGTGTAAAGGCTGCCGCGGAACGGGACTTCACAGTGTAAACAAAACCCTTGAAGTATCCATTCCCGCGGGAATCGACAACGGTCAGAGAATAACTCTTCGCGGTATGGGCAATGAGGGCGCGCGCGGAGGCGGTGTTGGAGATTTGTTCATATCCGTTCAGGTGCGTCCGCACTCTGTTTTCGAAAGAGACGGATTCAACATATACTGCGAAATTCCGATAACGTTTACGGACGCCGCGCTCGGCGCGCAGATATCCGTTCCGACTCTCGAAGGAAATACTAATTTCGATATCCCGGAAGGAACACAGAACGGTACATCGTTTACAATAAAACAAAAGGGTATTCCGAATATAAACGGAAGAGGCAGAGGAGACCTTATATTCAAGGTCGCAGTAGAAGTGCCGAAGGGACTTAACGAATCGCAGAAAGACGCTCTGCGTAAATTTGCCGATCTGTGCGGAAAATCAAATTATTCAAAAAAAGAGAAGTTCTTTTCTAAAATATTCGGAAAGGATAATAAATAATGAAGTGGAATCAACTCAAAGTAAATTGCGATACAAAGGAGCTTGAAACCGTTGCCGCCGTCATGTCTATGATAGACGAGAGCCTTATGATAGACGATTACAGCGACGCTATGGAGGGCGCCAATAAGGTTTACGGAGAACTCGTTGATGAAAAAATACTCACTGCCGACAAAACACGCGCGGCAGTGAGCGTTTTTGTGCCGGAGGATGTCAATCTCGAAGGTCACATCGAGTTTTTGCACGCACATCTTTCGGAACTTTCGGGAAAATATAATATAGAGATTATATCTTCCGATGAAAAAGATTGGCGCGACGCTTGGAGAAAATATTATAAGCCCACAAGAATAGGCAAGCACATTATGATCGTTCCTCTCAAAGAGGAATATACAGAAGAAGTGGGAGATATCCGCATAGATCTCGAACCGGGGCTTGCTTTCGGTACGGGAACGCACGAAACGACGCGTCTTTGCGCGGGACTTCTCGAAGAGAATGTCAAAAAAGGCGATTATATGCTCGATGTCGGCGCGGGGAGCGGAATTCTTGCAATATGTGCGTCAAAGCTCGGTGCCGAATATTGCGCCGCCTGTGATATAGACCCCATCGCCGTAAAGACCGAAAAAGAAAATGCCTCCGTAAATCTGTGCGACAATATCGACTGCTTTGTTTCCGACCTTCTTTCCGACGTGAAACTGAAAGACGGCAGAAAATACGATATCGTCACCGCAAACATCGTAGCGGACATAATAATAAAGATGGCGCCGGATATAGGCGGATTTGTATGTGACGGCGGCATTGTGATAACTTCCGGTGTTATATGCGAAAGAGAAGCGGAAGTCAATAATGCAATGGAAAGCGGCGGATTCGAAAGACTTGAATCAAAATACGATAACGGCTGGTGCGCAGGCGTTTTTCGCAAGAAAGAGATTGTTAGATAAACAGTGTGTTTAAGTTCAATAATGTTGTCTGACGCTTTGTAACAGAAATATCGGAAAGCGAAATGACGGTTTTTGTGATTTTTCGGAAGAAAGATGCCTTGATATATTCCAAAAAAACGATTGCAATATTCATTGTTTTTCGTGATAGTTTTGAAATATTTTCCTTGTTTTTCCATTTTTTATGTATTTTTTGCTTGTTTTTTTATACATGGTATAATATATACGATAAAAATATTGAATTTTTATATATTTTTACAATTAAACTATTGAAATCAAACAAAATTTGAGTTAAAATATATGTCAGATATATGAAAAGCCGCTTTTATGCATAAAACGAAGGGAGAAACAATTAAATGTCAGGAAGATTGTTTCAGGGAATTATACATCAAATGAAAGACGCCGTCGGTCGTACAATCGGAGTTATAGATGAAAACGGTATAGTTATCGCGTGCAGCGATCTTATGAAAATCGGAGAGACACGTCAATCCGCAAAAGAGGAAATGATTTATTCTTCGGATTCCGTTGTTTATTCGGGTTACACTTACCGTTCCATGGCTTCGGATACTCATCCGGAGTATATAGTTTTTGTCGAGGGTGAGGATTCGCTTGCGGACAGATATGCAATGATACTTGCTATATCGTTTAACAACATCAAGAACTTTCATGATGACAAGTATGACAAAACCTCGTTTATCAAAAATGTGCTCATTGACAACATTCTTCCGAGCGATATATACGTCAAGAGCAGAGAACTCCGATTCGCAAACGACGCTGTATATGTAGTATTTCTGATGAAATTCAGCGGTAACGGCGAGTCTACTCCTTACGATATAATCCTTAATATGTTTCCAAATGCCAACCAGGATTATGTCATCAGTATGGGAGAAAACGACGTCGTTCTCGTAAGGGAATTTAAATCCTCGTCGCCGGAGATACACGATGCCGAGAAAATGGCAAAAACGATTGCGGATACTATCGCTTCCGATTTCTTTATAAAGGTATCGATAGGTATCGGCACTCCTGTATCAAATATAAAAGACGTATCCCGTTCTTTCAGAGAGGCTCAGGCTGCTCTTGAAGTCGGTCGCGTTTTCGATACGGACAAGAATATAATAAGCTACGAAAACCTCGGAATAGGTCGTCTTATATATCAGCTTCCGACAACACTTTGCGAAATGTTCTTGAACGAAGTGTTCCAGAAAGGCTCTCTCGACTCTCTCGACCGTGAGACGCTTCTTACTATACAGTGCTTCTTCGAAAACAACCTCAACGTTTCTGAAACGTCGAGAAAAATGTTCGTACACAGAAATACGCTTGTATACCGTCTTGACAAGATAAAGAAGATAACCGGTCTTGATCTTCGCGAGTTCGAAAACGCTATAACGTTCAAAGTTGCTTTGATGGTCAAGAGCTATCTTTCTTATAAACCGAACAGATATTGATTTTACTTTATTTTTGCAGTAATTAACATAAAGAAAGCGGTCCCGTCGCACCTTTTTCATAGTATGCGGCAGGTTCGCTTTTCTGTGTATATTCAAAAAATTGAGGTCGATATGGATCAGAATAATTTTAACAAGAATGAATCCGAAAGCGAACGTGATGATAATCTCGTCGCCGACGCCCCCGTATCTTTTGAAGAAAAAGATGTTGAACGAAAAAAGCGTGCCCCGAAAAAAGTTTCCGTCGGCATGACAATAGTGCTTGTACTTCTTGCGGCGCTCATTGCTTTCCAGACAACATATATTGCGCTTACAAGCTCGTACAAGGTTAAACTGAACAAAGCCTACGACAACGTTTCGAAATTTGCCGCAATTTTCGAAGCATACGAGATTTTCGATGAAAATTATATATATCAAATAAACGATAAAAATCTTGTGGACATAATGTTAATGACATTTGCTTCACAGGATAAATATTTCAGTTATTACACGGCGGAAGAATGGATAGAGATGAACAATACTCACCAGGGCGTTTCCTACGGGATCGGCGTTTACGTTTCCGAGGGGAGCGAGGGGATTCTTGTCGCTCATGTTATGAAAGATTCTCCCGCTTATATCGCGGGACTTAAATACAATGACTGCATTGTTGAGATAGACGGTGTTTCCGTAAAATCCGTAGGATACGAAAACGCGGTAAACCTTGTGAGCGGAGAAGCGGGAACTATCGTCAATATAACCGTTATACGCGACGGAGAAAGAAAAGTTATCCCCGTGCGCCGCGGAGAATATACCGCAGAAACGGTACTTTATGAAACCATTGTTTCCGAGACCGGAAAAAAGGTCGGTTATATAAGGATATTGGAATTTTATTCTGTAACCGTAAGCCAGTTTAAAAACGCTGTAAATGCTCTTATAAGCGACGGATGCGAAAGTCTTGTATTCGACGTAAGAGATAATCCGGGCGGAGAACTTTCCGCGATACTGAGTATACTCGATTTCCTTCTTCCGGAAGGACCGATAGTCCACATTCTCGACGCGGACAAGAAAGAAATCGACAGATACGATTCCGATAAAAATGAAATAGATATGCCGATGGCGGTTCTTGCAAACGAAAATACCGCTTCTGCCGCCGAACTTTTCACATCTGCGCTTCGCGATTATGACAAAGCAAAGATAGTGGGAACAAAAACGTACGGCAAGGGATGCGGACAGAACGCATATGCGCTTTCAAACGGCGGATATATATATGTGACATCGTTCTTCTACAATCCTCCATTCGGTAAAAACTATGACGGAATAGGCATCTATCCGAATATAGAAATACAGCTTTCCGAAAAATATAAGGATAAAAATCTTTTCTTTGTGCCGCATGAGGACGACGCACAGATAAAGGCGGCAATAAGAAGCTTTGAAAATTAAAAATTTTGTTTTTATGAGTTGAATAGTATTTTTGAGTAATACAGTATAGTATGACTTAATATAATAAAAACAAATTTTCGTGAAATCATATCGGAAAATCGCGATAAAATCGTTTGTTTTTGCAAAGCACGGCGGGCGCTTTTATCGTATAAAATAACATTTATAACTATTGAATTACTAAAAGGGAGAATTTTACAATGGCAAAAGAACTTACAGTAACAGAAGCCGGATATCAGAAACTTAAAAGCGAACT
Source organism: uncultured Eubacteriales bacterium (assembly GCA_900544985.1). Taxonomy (GTDB): domain Bacteria; phylum Bacillota; class Clostridia; order Oscillospirales; family CAG-272; genus UMGS731. The sequence continues at coordinate 65,833 of UQXK01000002.1, read as the reverse complement.
CGATTTTCTCAAAAACGTAAAAAGACGCGAAGCGGCAGAGGCTGTCGGTGTGGCACGTTCTTACGGAGACCTTTCCGAGAACAGCGAATATGATGAAGCAAAAAACGAGCAGGCAAAGGTAGAAGCACAGATTGCCGAGCTTGAAGAAACACTTGCTCATGTAAAAATAATAAATAATGAAGAGATAAATTCGAATATTGCAAATATAGGTCTTACGGTTAAAGTGCTTTATATTGATGATGACGATGAAGTTGAGTATTCTCTCGTCGGTTCGCGTGAAGTAAACGCACTTGAAAACAAGATATCCGATCAGTCACCGATAGGCAAAGCTCTTATCGGTACAAAAGCGGGCGATATGGTTACGGTGGAAATTCCTTCCGGTCCCATAAAGCTCAAAGTACTTGATGTTAGAAAGACAGAACAAATTTAAATTTAGGAGTGTTTTAAATGACAGACGTAACAAACAACGTTAACGATGAAATGACCGAGGAGAAGTTGAGCGAAATTCTTCAAGTAAGAAGAGATAAGCTTTCCGCTCTCAAAGAAGCAGGAAAAAATCCTTTTGAAATAGTAAAATACGATATTACGGCAAATTCCGCCGAAATACTCGGAGATTTTGAAAAATTCGAAGGAAAAGAAGTTTCTGTTGCCGGAAGAATGATGAGCCGCAGAATAATGGGTAAAGCTTCGTTTACTCACATCGCGGACGCCGCCGGAAAAATCCAGGCATATGTAAAAAGAGACGAAGTCGGAGAAGAAAGTTATGCCGACTTCAAAAAGTGGGATATAGGCGATATAATCGGTATAACCGGTACTGTTTTCAAAACGCAGACAGGGGAAACTTCCATACACGCGACATCTGTAAAGCTCTTGTCAAAATCGCTTCTTCCTCTTCCGGAGAAATTCCACGGACTTAAAGATACCGATCTTCGTTATCGTCAGCGTTACGTCGATCTTATCGTAAACCCCGAAGTTCGCGATACATTTGTAAAACGTTCACGTATACTTAAAGAGATAAGAAATTATCTCGATGAAAAGGGATTTCTCGAAGTTGATACGCCTATACTTGTACCGATAGAGATAGGCGCGTCCGCACGTCCTTTCAAGACACATCACAATACTCTTGATATGGATATGTATCTTCGTATAGAGACAGAGCTTTATTTGAAACGCCTTATCGTCGGCGGAATGGACAGAGTTTATGAAGTAGGTCGTATTTTCCGCAACGAGGGCATGGATACAAAGCACAATCCCGAATTTACTACAATAGAGCTTTATCAGGCTTATACCGATTATCACGGCATGATGGATCTTGTAGAAGAGCTTTATAAGCTTCTTGCAGAGAAGATATGCGGTTCTCTTGAAATAACATATCAGGGCAAGACTATCGATATGGGACATTGGGAGCGCCTTACAATGGCAGAGGCTGTAAAGAAATATTCCGGCTGCGACTATTACAGCTGGAACAGCGACGAGGATGCCCGCGCAGAAGCGAAGAGCAAGGGTGTAGAAGTCCCCGAAAATGCAACAAAGGGAACAGTTCTCGCAGAGCTTTTCGATGCTTTTGTCGAAGAAAAACTTATACAGCCTACGTTTATTTACGATTATCCTGTTGAAAATAGCCCGCTTGCAAAACGCAAGCCGAACGATCCCGCATTTACGGAAAGATTTGAATATTTCATAAATGCGACCGAATTCGGCAATGCATTCAGCGAACTTAATGATCCTATCGATCAGAAAGAAAGATTTGAAAAGCAGGTTGCGGCAAAGAGAGCCGAAGATCCGAATTGCAATTCGGAAGTCGATTACGACTTTATAACAGCGCTCGAATACGGTATGCCTCCTACGGGCGGGCTTGGATTCGGTGTAGACCGTCTTGTTATGCTTCTTACGGACTCCGCGTCTATAAGAGATGTACTTTTGTTCCCGACGATGAAGCCTCTCGCTGAATGAAAGTAAAAAATATCGCCGTTTAATCAGTATAATGAAGAACGGCAAATATACCTTTAATTTTCAATTAAAAAATTTTTCATTTATTACATTAAAATAGTAGAATAAAAAACAAATCCGCATGCTTCTGCTTTTAGAAACATGCGGATTTGTTATTTTGAGTTACGCTTTCTGATCGTCTCCGCAGTGCATATTGCAGGTATCTTTGCTTTCGGCACATCCGCAATCTATGATCGCGTCTCCGGCTTCTGCTCTTGCGCCAAATATCACGGGGACTTCAACACGGAGTTTTTGACTTATTGTAAATTTGCATATCTCGTCATGTTTACCTTCATAGCCGCTGTATCCGGAAGAAACAATGCTTTTTCCCAAGCACTGTGTTTTTGCATTTCCGACCTCTCCGAATGCTTTGATGGAAATCGGGATACATACATTTACATCCTGATATCCTACCTAGGTACAGCCTATCTGTTCTTTTTCAGGTCCTTTTGTTGTCTCAAAATCGTTTTCCATATAAAAATCTCCTTGTTAATTTAGTCAAATAAAGGTATAAAAGATTAAAAGCATTATCCATGCTTATTCCGTTATACCGTTTATAAGGTTTGAAGTGTAAAAACACGTCAATAGCATTATATTCTATTATGCACTTTATTGATTTTGGATTTTTACGACAAAAAATTTCAGAATATGCCGTTGTGTCGGTATTATGTAAAATAATCGGATTGTGCGTGGAATAAATCCGAAAAAGATTAGTATTGAACATCTGTTGTTTTTTCTGTTATTATACAAGTGAAAATGTTGCTTGCAAGGGAGTTTTCACGACGAATTGCGACAGCAATACAAAAATTTATTTTTGTAAGCCGTGCAATGTTATAATACAAAAAATGTCAATAAAATTCGATTTATTATGACGCAGTATACAGCAAAGCGTCTTAGGCATATAATTATCTTATTGAAAAACAGGGAAATAATGGTATAATATTATATAAAGTCCTGGCAAAAAACGTAGCGACTTCGTCTTTAAAAATATTTATCTCAATAAGCAAATCCATGTCTATAATATTTACGTGGACTTACTTATTGAAAGATAAATATAGAAAGGAATTATTGTAAGATGGAAACAGTTGATATAGCAATAATCGGCAGCGGTCCTGCCGGAATATCTGCGGCACTTAATGCAAAGATCAGAAATAAAAGTTATTATTTATTTGGTTCCATGGCTCTTAGCGACAAAGTTCAGCGCTCTGAGTGTATTTCAAATTATCCTGCGATTCCGGATATCGGGGGCGCGGAATTTAATGCTCTTTTGTCAAAACAGCTTGAACAATCAGGGATAAATATAACCGAGAAGAGAATAACCGGAATATACAATATGGGAAAATATTTTGCTCTCTTGTCGGATATGGAAGAGTTTGATGCAAAAACCGTGATTTTGGCAACGGGTGTGGAGACAGTCCGCCCCATTCCGGGCGAGAGAGAGCTTCTCGGACGCGGAGTAAGCTATTGTGCGACGTGCGACGGAAATTTATATAAAGGAAAAACGATAGCCGTTGTTTGCGACAATACGGAAATGGAAGAGGAAGTATCATATCTTTCGGAACTTGCCGGAAATGTTTATTATCTGCCTCTTTTCAAAGAGAGTACAGTTGAATCTGAAAATATGATAAAACTGTCTTCTCCGATAGTTGAAATCAAAGGAGAAGGGCGCGTCAGCTCTGTCTTGCTTAAAAACGGAGAGGAGATAAAAGTCGACGGGATATTCTTTTTAAAGCAATCGATTTCTCCGACGGTATTGTTAAGAGAGCTTGAATCGGAAGACGGTCATGTGAAAGTGAACCGAAAACTCGAAACTAATATTAAAGGTTGTTTTGCCGCGGGAGATTGTACGGGAACGCCGTATCAGATAGCAAAGGCTGTCGGAGAAGGAAATGTCGCCGTTCATTCGGCAATCAAGTATTTAGCCGAGCAGGCTTTAAAGGAGATAAAATAATGGATTTTCAAACAGGAACAAAACTTTACGGATTTATCGTTAAGAGAGTGAGAAACGTAAAGGAGCTCAATGCGTCTTTTATTGAGATGACGCATGAAAAGACAGGCGCAGAACTTTGTTTTGTGGATAACAAGGCGGAAAACAAACTTTTTTCCGTTTCATTTAAAACATTGCCGCAGGATAGTACGGGAGTTTTTCATATACTTGAACATTCTGTACTCTGCGGTTCTGAAAAGTATCCCGTCAAGGAGCCTTTTGTCGATCTGATGAGAGGTTCCATGAATACATTTTTAAATGCAATGACGTATCCCGATAAAACCGTATATCCCGTATCCAGCAGAAATACACGTGACTTTTTAAATCTTACATCGGTATATCTTGATGCCGTCTTTGCTCCGATGCTTTTAAAAAATCCCAACATATTTTATCAGGAGGGAATCCATACCGAGATAGAAAACGGGAAACCGTTATATAAAGGCGTTGTTTTCAATGAAATGAAAGGTGCTTTGGCAAGTGTAGACGACCGTATAGACGAGGAAATGATGAGCCTTATATTCCCGGACAACTGCTATAAGCACAATTCTGGGGGCGATCCCGCTTTTATTCCGGATCTTACGTACGAAAAATTTGTTGAAACATATAAAGAGTTCTATCATCCCTCAAATGCGAGATTTTTCCTTGACGGAGACGTTCCGATTGAAGAAACGCTGGAATTGATAAATTCCTATCTTGAAAAATATGAAAAACTTGATTCCGTTCCGGAAATAAAACCGCAAATTCCCGTGTCCGTAAACAGCGTCCGTTATTACGAGATTTCCGAAGAGGAAGCTGACAAAAATAAAGCAATGCTCGCTCTCGGTAAGATAATCGGGACTTGGGAAGATCGTGAAAAAACGCTTGCTGCCCAAATTCTTTGCGATGTTCTTGCCGATACAAACGAGTCTGTTTTCAAACGCGCAGTGCTTTCTTCCGGTCTTGTGGAGGATTTTGACATGACCGTCGCTGACGGCATATACCAACCGTATTTTATGGTTATCGCCAGAAATATAAAAGATTCCGACAGCGAAAAAGTAAGAGATATCATAAAAGAGACCGCAAATAAGCTTATAAAAGACGGTATTGACAAAAAATCCATATTGGCGTCTATAAATAACTTTGCTTTCCACGTAAAACTGTCTTCGGAGCCTCAGGGACTTCACAGAAATTTATCCGCATATGGCAGTTGGCTTTACGGGGGAGACCCGCTTACGTTCATTTTGTACGACGAAGCTATCGACTCTTTGAAAAAAATGGCTGAAACGGGCGGTTTCGAGAAATTGCTTTCGGAACTTTTGACAGATGATAACGGCGTTGCTGTTTTGCATATGTTGCCTTCCGTGACACTTGGAAAAGAAGAACGCGAAGCAGAGGAAAAAAGACTTCAAAAGGAAATGGCGGCTCGGACAAAAGAAGACATAGACAAGTTGATTTTCGAGAACGAACTTCTCTCAAATTGGCAGAAGACTCCCGATTCTCCTGAGATAACCGCTCTTTTGCCAAAGCTTACTCTTGATGAAATAAATGAAAAAATAGAATTTACAAAGACGATAGAGAGAAAAGCGGACGACGTTACAGTGCTTTATCATCCCGTCGATACTAACGGAATAATTTTTATATCCATGTATTTTCCGTTGACGAATTTCACTCTCAAAGAGATTACAAAACTTGCTTTTCTGCCTTCTATTTACACTGAACTTCCGACAGAGAGGTACAGCGCTGCGGAAGTACAGAAACAGTTGAAAACTTATATAGGAACTATCGTATTCGGTATAGGCGTATTCGGTAAAAAAGGCGTTTCGGAACGCTGTACGCCATGTCTTGAAGTTCGTATAGGAATACTTGAAGAAAACTTTTCGGCGGCAAAAGAGCTTCTGATAGAGATTCTGACCAAGACAAATTTTGACCAAAGGGAAAGGATAAAAGAACTTGTTCTTCAATCAAACGAATTGGCGCATCAGGTAACGATAGGCGGAGGTCAATCTTTGGGCATAACTTCTGTCCAGTCGCGTTATACGGCAAAAGGAGCCGTAAACGAGGCTATCGGCGGATATACTTTCATCTCATTCCTGCATAAATTTGCAAAAGATTTTGATTCCGTTATAGGAGACTTTATATCTCTTGTAGGCAGAGTAAACAGTGATTTATTGATCAAAAACGGTCTTACCATAAGCGTAACGGCGTCGCACGATGTCGATGTATCGGATCTTGCAAATGCATTCCCAAAAGGAAAAACTTTGCCTGAAAGCAGAGAATATAAAATAAACCTTCCCGAAAGAATGGGAATCCGCATTCCAGCTCCGATAGGGTTTGCCGTTAAAGGATATCATCTCTCGCTTTGCGGTAAGAAAATGAACGGAAGCTTAAAAGTGGCAGCCAATATAATTTCTCTTAACTATCTTTGGAATGTTATAAGAGTTCAGGGCGGCGCGTACGGCTCGGGGCTTCCGGTAGGACGAGAGGGCGCTTTTGTCTGCTATTCTTATCGCGATCCGTCTCCGTCAAGGAGTCTTGAAATGTATGACAACATTTCCGACTTTATAAATGATTTTTGTAACAGCGACGAAGAAATAGATAAGTTCATAATTTCCGCGATTGCCGCGACAGATCCTCTTATGACGCCTGCGAGCAAAGGCACGAGGGCAGATGAATTTTGGTTTACAGGTATAACAGAAGAGGACAACATAAATATCAGACGTCAAATGCTCGCAACGACACGTGATTCCATCAAAGAGTGGGGCAAAGTGTTTGATGAAATGGCAGAAAAAGGATGTGTATGCGTAGTCGGAAACGATGAAGCCTTGAATAAGTGTGAAGGACTTACTATCTGCGATATTTAATGTGAATTTTAAACGCGGAAATATGCCCGATAAGAGAATGCAGTAAGCTATTTGGATATTCTAAGAGAAAAAATGCTCCCGCCATGGGGTCTTCACCTGTTGCGGGAGCGAATCTATGCGTAAACTGCGTCTCATTGTTTAATGTGCATTATATCCTTTTACCTTTTTTAAGTGAAACTAAAATACGTTGACAAATTTCTGAAAATCAATATAATAAATTATATATTGGTATGGCTTTGACCGGCATAATTTTGCTTTTTGCAGTTTAATGTTGCATTTATAGATTTAAGCTGATTCCGATAATAAAACAGAAAAAACATTTAATTCTGTGTTTTTAAGGAGACGCTATGAAAAAATGGCTTGAAAATTATTGGTATCACTATAAATGGGCTACAATTATATCTGCCTTTTTTATAACTGTTGCCGTTATCTGCATTGTTCAAATCGCATCTAAAAAAGATTATAATATTTATATACGGTATGTAGGGGACTCTGTAATAACAGGCACTCAATACGACGACATGACAGGGGCTCTTGAAAAAATCGTTTCCGGTGATAAAAAAGACTCGGTGAATTTTGCGCAGGTCGCATATATTTCCGATGAGGACAATCCTTATAAAAACGAAAAAAATGCCGTGGCAAGAGAAACCCTTTCTTCCATGCTTGTTCAGCCGTATTATATATACATTATGGATCTTACAGCTTATAACGATTACAAGGACAGCGGTGTGTTTGCGCCGCTTTCGAGCATTTTCGAAGAAGATGTAACCGATATTTCTTATGACGAGTATGCGCTGTATCTCTCCAAAACGGAGTTTTTGAAAAACGCTCCCGGAATGGAATGGGTGGAAGAGGATACCGTTATAGTTATTAAGATCGTCCCTTATGATTCTGTATTTACCGGAAAGAAAAGCAAAAGTGAACTCGCCTCCTTTGACATTCACAAGGAGTTTTTGAGAAGTATGGTTTTAGGATAAAATTTGATGTCCGAAACCTTAAAAAATATAAAAAAACTGTTGACAAATTCCAAGTATTATGGTAATATAATTAGGCACTTGAAAAAGTTGCCTATGCGGGTGTAGTTCAGTGGTAGAACACCAGCCTTCCAAGCTGGTCATGTGGGTTCGATTCCCATCATCCGCTCCATTTTTTGTGCCTTTAGCTCAGCAGGATAGAGCAACTGCCTTCTAAGCAGTAGGTCGAGGGTTCGAATCCCCCAAGGCACGCCATTTTTATTTTATGGTGGGTATAGCTCAGCTGGTTAGAGCGCCAGGTTGTGGCCCTGGAGGTCGTCGGTTCGAATCCGGTTACCCACCCCAGAAAGAAAAAAGCTTGCAGTTACTGCAAGCTTTTTTCTTTTTCTGTTTTCCGAACATGATTTCAAAAGTTTAAAACAAATAAAAAGAAGTATGCTTGTTTTATAACGATATTTTACACTATTGAATATAAAATTGCATTTTCACTTGATTTAATTATCTTGTAGAATTATAATTATAATGTTTTAACAGTGATTTCTGTTGCCGGGAGAGAACTGTTAAAGCATAAAATCTTTAATTTAATAGACTTTGGTTGCATAGAACGCCAAAACGTATATGCATTAAACGGGAAATCCGGTTAGATTCCGGAGCTGTACCGCAACGGTAAGCCCTCTTTTGAAGGGACAAGTCCGAATGCCACGCCAGAGGAAATTGAAGTCGTACGGCACGATTTATGCCGGCGAAAATGGGTATGCGATACCTATTTTTTCGCATGCCCTTATTTTTTTAGATTAAGGAGATATTATGAAAGCAAAAAGACTTATTTCGTTATTGCTTTGTTTAATTATTGCCGTTTCTGCGGTTCTTAATTTTACATCGTGCAATAACACGGAAAATCCGATTGGAAGCAGTGATAAAACCACTGTTATCGAAGAGACAACGGGCAGAGAAGAAGAACCGCCCAAAATGCCGAGCGAGCTTGAAAAAAATTTGACCGAAGCGCTCAAAAATTATCTTAATTCCGAAAATTTCACATTGACGGTACAGTCGGCGACTACGACGCAAGCCCGAGTTCCGCTTTTGTACTTGCGCTATGTTGACGGAACTTTCTATACGAAAGACAACGTTTTCGGATTAAAAAAGTATCTGAACTATATAAATGATCTTGTTGATGACGGTAAGATATGCGACTATAAATTTTCCTCTTCCGCGGTTGCGGCGCAGGGCTGGTATAGTATAGTGGATTATCTTTATTCATGGTCGCTTATATACAATCAGTATTTGCAGTGGTGTTTTGAAACAGATACTGTTGACGAATCGTTGCAGCTTTATATTCCCATGATAGAGGAATATTTGTCAAAAATGGATTCATGGCTTAAAATGAGCTATTTTGACAAAGTGCAATACAACGGAGAGGAAATCGGCAATCCCTATTCGACCGGATTCAATATACTGATGAATTTCGGAAGCAGATATTCCAAATATCCTCTTGAATGGTGGGAAGGATTCCTTGAAATCGTTGCAGAGAGAACAGGCTCTTCAAAAGGGCATGACAAATTTTTAAAAGCCTATAAAGAGGCGGAAAATTTGCAACAGAGCGAATTAAGCGGATACGGCAGAACGCTTATGACACTTTTTCAGGATATATGTCCTTCTTCGAGGGTTGCATTTGGATACCATATTTTCGAGGTTTTACCTATGATAGCTGCAAATCTGGGTATAGCAGACGCTACTCCGTATTGCGACAGCTATATGCTTGACTATTATCAAAAGGATGAAACCGGCGCATTTATAAAAGACGGCGGAACACCTAACTGGGTGGGATTTTCAGGCAGACCGCTTTGCGGACCTCTTTATCGTAATAACGAAAAATACGATGTTAAATTCGAAAAGACGATGCAGGGATATTTTCCTTACACCGACGGTTGGAATCAGCCGCTTGACGAAATGATAAATATGGACAGACTCTGCAATTTTTATAATCATACGCTGAATACCGGGGCAAATGTTGCTCCGCAATACGGTTTGCTTTACGGCATGATGAATGGATTGGATATGGAAAATTACCGTAAAGAAGTTCCGTATGGGGATGAAACCGGAGACGAAGTATTCAATATAATAACTTTGTGGAGAAATAACCTTAAAACAGACGATGAAGGTAATTATATAATACAAAACACATTAGACATGGCGGTTGCGATCGCCTATTTGGCGCAGCAAAACGGAATAGAAGCTCCTTCGCCTCTCGGTGTTTACAGTAAAGATTCAGCGGTAATAAAATTTTAAGGAGCAATAGCTTATGCAAAAACGCTTGAAGTTGACGGTTTTATCGCTTTTACTTATTTTAAGTTTCGTATTCTCGCTTTGCGGTTGCTCCGGCAAGATTTGGTTTGACGATGGGAGGAGCGACGATCCCCTTTATCATTATATAGAAGAAGGGGAAGATAAACGTAAAGTTACGTTTATCTTGGAATTGCGTAAACCCACGGAAGAACTTACAACCGAAAGTTGGGATATATATCCTCATTCAAAAACGGATGGTGAACTTATAAAAAGTTGGGAGATACCGATATACGGCAATACGCTTTACGAATCCGTAGTGAAATATTTTGAAGATAACGAAGAAAATTTCACATTCAGTCTTTCTCAACATAAGTTTTATATGTTTCATGAGTGCACATTAAGTGACGGGGAAACATATAATCTTGAAACTGTATATATTGCCGTCGACGGTGTTTATGCAAACTGTGCGAATTATCAATCTCTTTTGGGAGAAGACGGAGTTGCGGGCACAGAAGACGATGTTAAGACCGTAGTTCTTGTTTACCGCGGTTGGCTATATTAAAAAATATAAAAAGGACAGAAATTTATGCAAAATATTAGAAATTTGGAAAAAGAAGAGAGAATCGGCAAAACAAAAGGATACAAGGGGTTCATTGCGCTGTTGTCCGTTTTGGTAACAATGTGTATAGATCAGTTTGTTCTTGATATACCTTTTGCAAACGTTGTTTTTCCGTTACTTGTCGTTTGCGCGGCGAGCATGAGCGCTATTAAGAACTTTGTAATTGTGGCAATTTATTCTGTCATATTCGAACTCAGCTGTATAGCTTGGAATCCGGCGGATCTGTTTAGAGTACATTTTTGGCTTTTGGAAGTTTTTATCGGCTTTATGATGCCTTTTGCACTTTACAAGGTGCTTAACCGAAAACATAAAAATATCAGTGTGTTTTCTTATGCTGCAATAGCATCTCTTTCGGAACTTTTATATTTCTGGGCATCGATAGTTGCCACGGTGATACTCTGGAAGGTCGATCCGATAGCGTATATTTTGTCTGATCTTCCTTATGAAGCGCTCGGCGCTCTTGCCACATTTGTGTGCGCTGTTCCCGTTGCCGCGATATATAAACTTACAACGGAAGAACTGACTCTTCGCAAAAAAGCTTGCGAAAATGTAAATTTATAAATTCCTGTTGCAAAAACAAAAGAAGCATTCTTGTTTTTATAAAGAATGCTTCTTTTTATATAATAGCGAGAGCGCATATTCTTTCGGAAGATGCAAGGAATTTACACTTGTAATTTTTTGAAACAGACATGAATCTGACATTGTCAAAAACAATCGAAATTTACAATTTAATAGAATTAATTGACATAAAAAAATCTCTGTGATAAAATGTATTTTAGAATAAAGTTAAAAAAACAGCAAAAAATTCGCGAGCGTAAATAAAATCAGTGACTTATTATCAGAAGGAGAAACAGGCATGGACGTTTTACGCAGAATTGAGACATTGCGTTTGGAACGCGGCTGGACGGTTTACCGATTGGCTGAGCTTTCCGGATTGACGGATAAATGCATTTATAATTGGTATCTTCGCAATACTGTTCCGACATTGGAAACACTCCAAAAGGTTTGCGATGCTTTTGGAATAACGTTGAGTCAGTTCTTTTCCGAGGGGAATCTGGTAGATGTCGATGACGAATTAAAAGGAGTATTTGACGATTGGATAGCACTTACTTCCGAGCAAAAGGCCGCTGTTCGTTTAATGATGAAAACTTTGCGCGGTTGATATCAATTTTGGAGCTGTTGCTCGGGGATATTGTTGATAATAGCAAATAAATTCAACAACTGTTCTCTTTAATGTACACAGGTGAAGGTTGCATTTTTCGACAGACTCCATTATACTTAATAAATAGATATATGTATGAAGTTGCCGGTGGTATTTGAATTTTGGTCAAGGCAAACGGTTAAAATTTTTATTTGAAACTAATGAATGCAGAAGAAAAACAAATGGGAGGCAGCATGATGTTTACCGTGCAGAAAAGCAGTCTATCAAAAAGAATCGCAGCGTTTCTGCTGGACTTGATTTTGCTGACCATTTTGGCAGTAGGATTTGCTTTTCTTGTTTCTCTTGTCTGCAATTATGATCATTATGTTGATCTATCGACAAGGTACTATGAGGAATATTCGAATTATGAGGCGACATATGGAGAATCACTGTCGGCTTCTTTTGGCTTGCCGTTTGATGAAGCGCTGGAACATTTACTCAAATCTGATTATGCCTCGCTTTCTGTCGCGGATGCTGCTGCTTTCGATGCCTATCATGCTCTGACGCCTGTCGATGAGGTCAATTACTGTTATACGATGATCTATCAACTTATGATGTTGATGACTACTGTGGGCATTTTATTTGCATATATAACACTGGAATTTATCGTTCCGCTATTTTTCAAAAACGGTCAAACAATCGGGAAAAAGATTTTCGGAATCTGCCTGGTTCGTCCCGACTGCGTGAAAATTAACGTTATGTCTCTGTTTGTGAGAACTTTTCTCGGCAAATATACAATAGGAACGATGGTTCCGGTGTTTATTGTTTATTTGATCATTTTTGCCGGAATCGGACCGGTCGGTGCTTTTGTCTTGATTGGTTTGCTGGTGTTGGAAATCGGACTTTTGCTGTTTACGAAGAATAAAACCATGATTCACGACCTCATGTCGGGAACAGTAGTTGTTGATTATTCGACGCAATCTATTTTTGAGACAGAAGAGGCGATGATCGAGACAAAAAAACGTATTCACGCCGATAAAGTTGAAAATACACCTGCTTGATACACAAAAATTTTTGTTTTAAGGGAGATAATATATGAAAGTTGTATTGCAGAACCTCACAAAAATTTTCCCGAGCCGCAATAAGAAATCAGGAGAAGAGGTTGTGGCTGTCAATGATTTCAGTTTTGAAATTCCTGACGGAAAGCTGATCGGACTACTTGGACCCTCCGGATGTGGCAAATCGACCACTCTTTATATGATCAGTGGTTTGCAGAAGCCGACAAGCGGAAGAATCTTTTTCGGAGATGACGATGTTACGGAACTGACACCGGAAAACCGCGGAATCGGATTGGTGTTTCAGAATTATGCTCTTTATCCTCATATGACGGTTCAGCAGAATATTATGTTTCCGTTGGAAAACTTAAAGGGGAAGGACAAACTCTCCAAGGAAGAAATGTTAAAGAGAACTCATGAGGTAGCAAAGCTTGTACAGATTGACGAGCTTATGGGACGCAAGCCGGCTGAACTGTCCGGAGGTCAGCAACAGAGAGTGGCGATTGCCCGTGCTTTGGCAAAAATGCCGAGAGTGTTGCTGCTCGATGAGCCGCTTTCCAATTTGGATGCACGTTTGCGCTTGCAGACAAGAGAAGAGATTCGCCGAATTCAGAAAAGTACAAAAATCACAACGATTTTCGTTACACATGACCAAGAAGAGGCGATGTCGATTTCCGACTATATCGTTGTCATGAAGCAAGGTGTGGTACAGCAAATCGGTAAACCGCAGTGGGTTTATGACGATCCGGTGAATTTGTTTGTTGCCAAGTTCTTGGGTACGCCTCCAATCAATGTTTTTGAAGGCGAAATCAAGGATGGCGATCTTTATATAAACGATGAAAAAGTGTTACAGAAAATCGATGCAGAGGATCAAAATGTTTATATCGGAGTCCGTCCGGAGGGATTTGTTCTGGATTCCGACGGTGCTCTTAGCTGTAAAGTGACCGGCGTTGACGTGATGGGACGTGATATTTCTGTCGTTTCGTCCAATCCTGCCTCTTGTAACGCGGTAGTGCGCTCTATTATTTCGGCAGATGATGTAAAAGCAGTAGGAACCGAAACAGTTCGCTACAATTTAAAACAACATAAAGTGTTCATTTTCAGCAAAGAAACAGAGGAACGAATCTATTTCGGCGAGCAGATGGAGATGCACAATAAGCTGACAGAATTACTTTCGGCAGAACTTACATCAAATTCTTCGGAAAATGAGAAGGAGAAACAGTAATGGTAGAAGGGAAACGTCAATGGAAAGCCTGGTTGTATCTTTCACCCGCAATCGTGCTGTTGCTTATTTTCACGGTGTGGCCGATTGTAAACACTGTTCGTATGGCTTTTTTGGAGGATTACAACTCGCTTGCCGCAATCGGCGGTGCGACTTATCACTTTGGAATAGGAAATTTTGCCAAGGTTATCGGATATAAGCGTTTTCTGACTTGTCTTAGTAACACCATGTTACTTTGTGTACTTACTGTGCCGATTTCCACTATCCTGGCATTGCTTGTTGCAGTTTGTCTGAATTCCATCAAATTTTTGCAGAAGGGCTTGCAGACGATCTTCTTTTTGCCATATGTCACAAACTCTATTGCAATCGGCATGGTTTTTGCTGCAATGTTCAATATTGTCGGTTCCTTTCTCGGAACAGAGAATGAACTGGTCCATACGGCGGGAATTATCAATAATGTCATTGAATTTTTCGGCGGCACAAAAGTCAACTGGATTAACCCCGGCTCTACATATTGGGCAAATATTTTTGTATTGACGGTATACATTGTCTGGAACGCCTTGCCGTTTAAAATTCTTGTTTTGCTGGGCGGTTTGCAAAGTGTGAACAAACAATACTATGAAGCAGCCAAGGTGGACGGAACTTCTCGATTCCGTGTCTTTTGGCGCATAACCGTTCCGTTGCTTTCACCGATGCTTGCATATGTCGTTATCACCGGCTTTATCGGTGGATTTAAGGAATATTCAAGCATTGTCGGTATTTTCGGTGATTCCATGGGACCTGCGGGCGATGCAGGACGACTGAATACCATTGTCGGATTTATTTATGACGCGCTGGGTATGAATGGAGGAAGCCAGAATCAAGGACGAGCCAGTGCTGCGGCTTTGATTTTGTTTGCAATTATCTTTGTTGTAACTATGCTCAACCTCTATGTCAGCAAGAAAAAGGTTCACTATTAAGGAGGGGTTGAGATGTTGCATTTACAGAACAATATAACCGAAGAGAAGAATCGGGAAAATGTTGTCTCGCCCGACATCACGATGAAAGCTAAAAATATGAAGGATGTCACCGCAAAGCAGGCTGTGATGACGGGATTTGCGAAATTTTTCCTATATGCTTTCCTTATTTTGATGGCCGTAATCGTGCTTTTTCCGTTTTATTGGATGTTGATTTCCTCGCTGAAAACAACGAGAGAATACAACTACGGAGACAACGGTACACCCACCTTGTGGCCTCGTCAGATTGAATGGTCTAACTATGTGGCGGCTTTTGATCCGGAATCCCTTAATTTAGGAAGATTATTGCTCAATACCTGTTATGTGGGAATTGTTTCCACGCTTCTTTCCTTAGTTATAACGGTATTGGCGGCTTTCGCTTTTGCAAGACTTGAATTCAAGGGAAAGAACGCTATGTTTGCCGCTTTGCTTGCGACAATGATGATTCCCGGAGAACTCTTTACTATTACAAACTATGCGACGGTTGCCAACTTCGGGTGGATAGGTACATATACGGTTCTTATCGTTCCGTTCTTGGTCAGCGTATTCTATATTTATTTGTTGCGTCAAAACTTTATGCAGATTCCGAATGAACTTTATCTGGCTGCAAAAATGGATGGCACAAGCGACTTGAAATATTTGTGGCGTGTTATGATTCCACTCTCTCTTCCCACTTTGATTTCAATTACCATTTTGAAAATGATGGGCGCATGGAACTCATATGTATGGCCGCGTCTGGTGGCTAATGACGATGCACACAAGCTGGTTACCAATGGATTGCGCGGAACGACGTTTCTCGATGAAGCCGGTTATACAAATTATCCGGCACAGATGGCTGCGGTTGTGCTCGTATCGATTCCGCTGTTTTTGGTGTTTACATTCCTGCGTAAGTATATTATGAAGGGCGTTTCACGCAGTGGCATCAAAGGTTAATTTAGATTCGGATTCTACGGAATTTTGAATAAAAAATCAAAAGGAGAAATAGAAAGACCATGAAAACTAAAATTTTCGCACTTGTTTTGGCGGTTATCATGCTGATTGGATGTGTTGGACTATCATCCTGCGGCAAGAAAGCCATCCCCAACTTTGATGTGCCGGAAGGCGGTTACGACGGCAGCGAAGTAACAATTACCTTTTATACGACCATGGGTTCCAACCTGACTGCTGTGCTGGATCCATACATTGCAAAGTTCAATGAACTTTATCCGAATATTCATGTTGAATACGTAGTTCAAGGTGGATATGACGATGTTCGTAACCAGATTTCCACAGAGCTTGGTGTCGGCAATCAGCCCAACATCGCTTATTGCTATCCGGACCATGTAGCTTTGTACAATTTGACCGGCGCTGTTGCTACGCTGGACAACCTTATTGACAGCACCATCGAAATAACCAGAGCCGATGGTACAAAAGAAGTTCTCGGACTTACAAAAGATCAGAAAGACGACTTTATTACCGGTTATTATGAAGAAGGACGTTCGTTCGGAGACGGTCTGATGTACACCATGCCTTTCTCCAAATCCACAGAAGTTCTTTATTACAACAAAACATTCTTTGAAGCAAACAACATAAAGGTTCCCACAACTTGGGACGAAATGGAAGAAGTTTGCGCAAAAATAAAAGAAATCGATCCCAACTCTATCCCGCTCGGATATGACTCCGAAGCTAACTGGTTTATTACAATGTGCGAACAGCAGGGTAGCGCTTACACATCTGCGACCGGCGACCATTATTTGTTCGACAATGCGGAAAACCGTGCATTTGTTCAGCGTTTTGCCGATTGGTATGCAAAAGGCTATCTTACCACACAGGCTATCTATGGTTCTTATACATCCGGTTTGTTTGTAAGCCAGGAAGGTACTCGCAGCTATATGTCTATCGGTTCTTCTGCCGGTGCAACGCACCAGCGTCCCGACAAAGTAGACGGCAAATATCCTTTTGAAGTAGGCATTGCAACCGTTCCTCAGATGAATCCGGAAAAACCGAAAGTAATTTCCCAGGGACCGTCTGTCTGCATATTCAAGAAAGACAATCCTCAGGAAGTTGTTGCAAGCTGGTTGTTTGTTAAATATCTTACAACAAATGTAGATTTCCAGGCTGAATTTTCCGCAGCTTCCGGTTATGTTCCGGTTTTGAAATCCGTGGCAAATAATGAATTCTACAAGGCTCGTCTTGATGCTGCTGACGGCGGAGACAACATCGCTTTTCTTTCTGCTAAGGTTTGCATGGAGCAGGTTGACGCTTATTATGTTTCACCCGCATTCAACGGTTCTTCCACTGCCCGCGACCAGGTTGGCGCGTTGATGCAGAAAGTACTTATTGATCCTTCCTCTCTCGATCAGGCATTCAAAGATGCAATCGACGAGTGTGAGTACCGCGGTTAATTGATACGCACTGCGCTTCTTTCCGCATTCCCGCATGCCACAGCATTGCGGAAATTCTGCACGGAGGCATAAAAAGGCATGATATATGTTTTAAAAAAAAGCGTTTTATGGTTGCTTATAGCATGTCTGATTATCGGACTTTTGGGATTCTCATCATGTTCCCAAAACACTGATGATCCGGTAGAGCCATTTACAGAGACCGACTATTCAAAGCAACTGAAACTGGATTTTACCAGTAATACCTTAAAACAGGAAGTTACGGTGAAAACCTTTGTTGATGGGGACACCACCCATTTCTATCCGGTAAAGGATTCCGATGTGACAGGTTATTATGATTTTGCCGATCAGGGAGGGTATGTGAAAGCTCGCTATTTGGCAGTCAATACCCCGGAATCCACCGGAAAAATAGAGGAATGGGGAAAAGCGGCGGCGCGCTATACTCGCGAAAGATTGGAAAAGGCTTCCTCTATTGTCATCGAGTCAGATGATGACTGTTGGAATCTTGACTCGACCGGCTCCCGCCTGTTGCTTTGGATCTGGTATATTCCGGAAGGAGAAAGTGAATATCGGAATTTGAATCTGGAACTTTTGCAAAATGGCTATGCCATTGCTTCTTCCACTGCAAATAACCGATATGGTACGACCGCAATGGCGGCGCTGAACCAAGCTAAAACTTTGCAGTTACGTGTTTGGTCAAAGGCTTCCGATCCGGATTTCTACTACGGAGACGCTATACCGCTTACCTTAAAAGAGCTTCGTTGCAATATTGCGGATTACAACGGCATGAAAGTTTCTTTTGAGGGAGTTGTAACAGGTGAATACAGCCAGACGGCTTATTTGGAAGATTACGATGAAGAAACCGGACTGTATTTCGGTATGACGGTCTACTATGGATTTGGTGCAGGCAGTGATATATTGAATGCGCTGACCGTGGGAAATCGGGCGCGAGTTGTCGGTACGGTTCAGTATTATGAGGCCGGTGGCACCTATCAAGTGTCAGGGCTGACATATAAATTCCTGGATCCGAACGATCCGACGAACACGATAAAACTCGGGGAAGGATATGAACCCGGTTTTGCGAAAACCGACGCCGCAACATTTGTCGGCGGAAGTGTCGAAATTTCCATTGAAACGGAAGATGACAGCACAAAAAAAGTTACGATCCCTTATCACGAAGCAGTGATGAGTTCTACTATTTCTGTGGACAATTTGAAGGTTAAGAGCGTTTATACTACGTCTTCCGGCGGCTCCAGCGACGGCGCGATGACATTGACATGTGAAGCGCCGGATGGCACTGAGGTGACAGTTCGGACTGCCGTTCTATATGAAAACGGCAATCTGATAACGGGCGATGCTTATTGGGGCAAGACGGTAAATGTCAAGGGCATTGTAGCGATCTTTGACGGCTGTTGCCAGATTTATTGTTATCGTCCGATCCATATTACCGTATTGGGGTAATGGAAAAACGGATGTCATGACACAATTTATATATAGAAATTTTAGAGCCAAAATCCTTGAAAAATTCCATTTTTCATATCAATAAATGAACGAGAAAGGTATGGTAATAACTATGAAAAGACTGGTAAGTTTTGCACTTGTCCTGGTGCTTGCAATAGGATTGCTTCTGACCTCTTGCGGGGAAAAAGAAGAAGATCCCAGCGCTTTGGATATGGCAAAAGAATATGTTTATACTCTGTATAAAGATGTACAGGAAAAGACCGGAGAAGATTATGAGGTAATCGGTGTTGTAAAATCCGGCGACAGCACATTTGATGTTGTTTGGACGGTTGATATTACAGAGGGAATTACAATCGGTGAAAAGAAAGAAAACGGAATGGTTACAATCGGCGTCGTTCCCAATGCCGGAGAAGTTCCTTATACGCTTACCGCTACCATTACAGATGCAAACGGTACGACTGCATCATGCTCTTTTAGACACCTTATCCCTGCTGATACCTCGAATTTGAGCGAGGCACAGATATTGGAACTTGCATTTGCCTTGAAGGACGGCGAACAGATCGCAGGTAAACAGGTTCTTCGCGGCAAGATTGTAAGTATTGATACTGCTTATAGCGACAAGTACAACAATGTTACGGTATCCATAGAGGTTTCCGGCAAGAAGGTTCAGTGCTTCCGTTTGAAGGGTGGCTCCGATCTTGCGGTTGGCGATACTATTACGGTTGCCGGTGTAATCAAGAATTACAAGGGCACTGTTGAATTTGACTCGGGTTGTACTTATAGCAAAACAGCTACTGTTGATGAAATGAAACAGATCGTTATTGCAGAGAGCGCATACGCACTTGAAGCAGGCGAATCTATGGCGAAAGCTCAGACGCTTACAGGTACAATCAAGAGCATTGATTCCGCTTACAGCGAACAGTACAAGAATATCACAGTTACCATAATGGTTGGTGATTATGCAATTCAGTGCTTCCGTTTGAAAGGCGGTTCTGATCTTGCGGTTGGCGATAAGATTACCGTTACAGGTACTATTAAAAATTACAAGGGCACAATAGAGTTTGACACAGGCTGCACTTATACAAAATAAGATACGCAAATAGATTTGCGCAAAAAACGTCCACACCTAAAAAGGTGTGGACGTTTTCGGTATATCGGAATTCAATGTGTTTTAGGAGAAGTGATGTTTTGCAGTGTTTGATAGGCGCGCATATTTGTGCTGTCGATTTGCAGAGGCGTGATTGATATGTGTCCTGTCATTGTAGCGTCGGTGTCGAGTGTCAGATCGGCAGTGCTTTGATAGAGGGAGATAAGTTTGGGTTTTACGATATCGTTTTCAATTTGAAATTCATCTCCGTATATTGGAGGACCTTGCCGTGTGATAAGAAGCTTTTCTCCTTCTGCCGGAACATTGACATTGATAATATCGGTGTGGTCAAACATTTTATTTTGGCAAATAAATTCGTAGATGCGATCAAGCTGTGAGCGCACCTGTTCAAATCCATCCCAATGCGTGGAAATCGCCATACATTTTTGTCCTAATTTTGCCGCTTCAAAACAAGCGCCTACCGTACCGGAATAGCAAATATCGCCTCCGACATTGAAGCCGCGGTTGATGCCTGAAATCACCAGATCATATTTATTTTTCATGGCAAGTATTGCTACGCGGACACAGTCGGCAGGCGTGGAATCTACACTGTACGCCTCTATGTCAGGGTAATTTGAGCTTTTTTTACATTCGTATGGGAGATGAATATCGATAGAGTGGCTTTTTCCGCTCTGTTCGTTTTTGGGAGCAAAAATATGTACTTCTCCTTTTGTTTTTGCCCATTCTGAAAGCGTTTTGAGCCCCTCAGCGTTTATTCCGTCATCATTTGTCAGAAGAATTTTCATAGCCAGTCCTCGTGTGTTGATTTATATTCGGCAAGGAGTTTATCAGCATCGTCAAGGCATTCTTGCATTTCTTCCGGACTGTATACTGTGGCGCCCGACGCCATTTCGTGACCGCCTCCGTGATACTTTTCTGCAAGTTTGTTTATTTTTACAAAACGGGAGCGGAGTCTGACGCGTATGGAACCGTCCGTTTCGCTCACATTATCGATGAATGCAAGCCAAATGAGGCTTCCTCTGATTGAACCGAGTTCGCCGATTACAGCACTCGCTTGCTCGTAACTTAGTCCGAATTTCTCTTGCATGGTTTTATCTACATAAATATAAGCAACGCCGTTTTGAGTGATGTTGAGATGCTCGTAAACATAGGCTTTGAATTTATAAATGCCAAAATCATTCATATACAGATGTGCAAACAGAGAAGAGGTATCAATCCGATAGTCCAGCAATGCACCGGCAAGACGCAACGTTTCGCCTGTGACGCCTTCATATTGAAAGCGCCCCGAATCTGTTACCATGCCGCAATAAATATAAGTAGCCGCCTCGCTCGACATCACAAGTTTATCACGAAAGGTATACCAAAAATCGGCAATCATTTCGCAGGCGGAGGAACGATTGTCCTCGATCCAGGAAATGTCCCCGTACGGTTTTATGTCAACGTGATGATCGATTTTGATTAATTCCTCTACAAGGCTTAGATTTTGGTTGGAAATTCGATCTTTCGTGCCGGTATCCAAGACGATTCCGAGCGCGCCGCGATATTCTTCGGGGGAAAGAGTATCCTCTTCTCCCAAGAATGAGAGATAATCGGAATAATCATCGTTCACCAGAAAAATTTGTTTTGACGGATATGTGTCCTTCAAGATTTTGCGAAGTCCCATAGTGGAACCATATGCGTCCCCGTCAGGACGTGTGTGACGGCAGATTACGATGCGATCATACGTTTCAATCCGATCGAGAATCTGCTGTTTGATTGATACGTTCATGCCGTTATCCTTTCTTTTAGAGTATTATTCGATAGGCTCGCTTTGTGAAAGTGCATCCAGATCTGAAAGCAGCTGAAATGCGGTTTCTTTGTCCGGCACTTTACAGCCGCTGGCTTTTTTATGTCCGCCGCCACCATACTTTACGGCGATGGGATTGATGTTATAACGGTTTGAACGTAGTTCAACCTGAATTCCGTCCTCTTCCTCCGTAAATGTTGCCCAAAGGAAAACACCGCGAATATCATTCATGAGTCCGACGAGTACGCGGGAAAGAGCAAATGATGATTTTCCGGATGATGCAACTTCTTCCGCAGTAGTATAAATATAGGCGACATTCTGCTCGGTGAGGCGAATGCGTTTCAAATCATCAGCCCGCTTGCATATAGTTTCAAAATCTTCGGAATAGAGATTGTATGATAGAGCGTTTAGGTCGATAGGCTGTGTCATAAGAAAAGAGGCGAGTTCAAAGGTGCGGGATGTTGTGGCATCATAGCGGAATCGTCCGGAATCGGTGACCATGCCGGTATAAAGCGCGGTAGCGGCACTGAGAGAAAGGCGAAGACCGCATTCCTTGGCAAATGCTGTCAGTAATCCGCAACAACTTTCAAAAGTGCTGTCCACAATGTCGATATCTGCAATTTTTTCACAGAATAGATGATGATCGAATCGAATGGTCTTATCTGCCAAAACATAACGGGAATCGGAAATTAAATGACCGGCGCCGCAATCAAGAATAACTGCAAGTGCACCATCATAGGCTTCATTTGGAATCTCATTCATAACCGCACCTTTTATAAATGAATAGCGTGCGGGGCTGTCTCCGACTAGAAAAACCTCTTTTTGGGGAAAATTTTCTCTGATGAGTTCGGCGAGTCCTACCTGGCTGCCAATAGCGTCTCCGTCAGGATTTGTATGTCGATGCAGGATAATGCGCTTATATTTTTGAATTGATTGTAATGCCGCTTCAAACATGCTTTTTCTCCATTTCTTGACAAGTATTCTATCATAATTTATAGCATTTTTTTGTCGAAATGTCAAGAGTCGCATCCCTCTGTTTTTGCCGTCTGTCATAGAGAGAGAAGCGTGTAACTGACGTTTCAGATGCTTGACAATTTTTGCGCCGCATGTTATTCTATCAGTAGAAATTTATTCAAAAAATCTGATAAAAAACGAGCTTTAAGGATGCAGAAAAATGAAAAAATACAGAATAAGTGTTGGCTTGGATGTTGATGATACGCTGTATGAATGCAATTCTTACGCGCTTTCTATTATCAACAGCAGATATCCGGATGAGGAAGATGTGAAACTTGAAGATATTAAGGGATGGGGGAGCTACGGGAGACATGCGGACGAGAGAATAGCGCTTTACTCCGATCCCGAATTTGTTCGTACTCAGCCTATTATGCCCGGTGCAAAAGATTTTGTTCGCAAGCTTTCTCGGATTGCAGATGTGTTTTTTATTACGGCTGTACCTGCCTGCTGTATGAGCGCTCGTGCTGAACGCCTGATTGAGGACTTTCCGGAGATTCCGCCGAAAAACTTGCTTATTGGAACGCGCAAGGATGTTGTGATGCTCGATATAATGCTGGATGACGGTGCGCATAATATTTCAAATTCCAGAGCGGCATATCCTGTTCTTTTTCGCAAACCATGGAATGCCAATTTATCAGGATTGCTTTCCGTAAACAGTTATGATGATTTTCTTCATCTGTGCGAAATGGTGTGCAATTCTTTTACGGAAAAGTCGCCGAATCTGACAGATGGCGGAGTTCTTTGTCTTGTCGGACCTTCCGGATCAATGAAAAACGATATTGCGAAAATTCTTGTTGAACGAAAGACAGATGACGGATTACATTTTGAGAAACCTGTTACTTCAACCACGCGTCCTCGCAGGTCGGGGGAATCGGAAAGTGCCTATCGCTTTATTAAAGAGGAGCAGTTCTTGAGCGAATGGCGAAACGGAAACTATATTGAAACAACGGTGTACAGCGGTCATCATTATGGCACTTGCGATCGCGATATTGCTCCTGTTGTGAATCGTGGAGCGGTGGCGGTTATTCCCATTGACATATGCGGAGCTTTGACACTTAAAAATCTATATCGATCCCGTGCCATGCTGATCTTTACTAATCGGGAGAGGTCGCAGACTATTAAAAATATCATTGAGAGGGAAAGCGATTTGGATGATAAAACTAATCGAATTCTCTCTTTGGATTTTGAATATCGTAATGCGGAAATCTGCGATGAAGAAGTTCAAGTGGGTGATGATCCTCTTGTGGCGGCAGAAAAGATTGTAGAGATTATCCGCAATTCGGGACAAAATCGATAAAATTTTTATTTTGGATATGGCGTGTCTTAAAAGGATTAAGTCTTAGAAAAAACAAAAAAGGAGTGCGCAAGAAACGGTAGCGTTCGGCACTCCTTTTTATGTTGTAAATTTTATAAAGAGAGAAAAGCAGATTGAAAAATTTCGAAAGAGATATGCAAACACCGGTGCTTTATATGGTGTGTTTTTTCTTTCCCGAATCCGGCATGCAAATGTGTAATGAAATTATATGTAATGATGATTTTTACAACTCATTCATCGGAATTCATTTCTACTTAGATGGATTCAGTGTAAGAGTTACCGTTACATTGTTTTCCCCTAAGATGTTTTTTAATTCTGTCTCCGATATGTTTTTTATTTTACCGAGTCTTGTGAAATTCCATGAATTTGTATCATAATAAATAACGAATTTGTCTCCCTGATAGAGTATAAGATCCCCGGCTGTGGTCGTTATCCTCTCGTCGTTTACAGGAAGATTCATACCTATTTCTCCGACTTTTTCAAAATCGCCGTAATCGTGCATTTCTATTGTTATGTCTTTATCTTTCAGAAGTTCGGTAAGTGCGGCGGCACTTGAATTTTCCGTCAATTCCGCCTCTAAAATATTTTCTCCGATTTTTATATATAGAGTATCTTTGTTTTTCATAATATTCAGATCATTTATCCATTTTGCTATGTCTTCATCGCTTACTCGGGATGAGAACCTTTTTCCGTTTAAAAAAGTTGCATTTGGTGTAATCGTTTTAAGTGGCGGTATGCTTGAATCGATACCGCTGCTGCCTGAGGTACAGAAGGGAATTACGGTTTTTCCGCCGAAATCGTATTCTTCGAGAAAAGTGTATATTATTTTCGGCGCTTTCCCCCACCAGATTGGGTACCCGATAAATATAACGTCGAAATCTTCAAAATTTTCGATTTTTCCAACCATTTCCGTTCTGAAATTTTCATCGTTTTGTTCTATGCTTGTTCTGCTGTTCGGATTGCCGTAATTCAGATCTTCGGAAGTATACGACGTTTGCGGCACGATTTTGTAAAGTGTTCCGTTTGTTTTATCGGCTATTTTTTCGGCGACTTTTTCAGTCGTTCCGGTACAGGAAAAATATGCGACTAAAATTTTTGTTTCGCTTCTTATCAGCGTATTATCCGTACTTTGAAGAAGACTATCGCTATCATTTGGCGTGGTCGAACATCCTATTAACAGCAGAATTATTATAACTGCTATAATTAAGCAACAAAATCGTTTCATAAAGCATGACCTCCTTTTTAGAATTGATATATGTACGATTATAAAGATTTGCCTATGTTATATGCTTCGATAAGTGAGGGGTGTCCTTTTATCTCACCCGGCATATTTACGCCGCCTGCAAAGATAACGCCTGCAAGCGTTGATCTTTCAAAGCAGTCTACAAAGCCTTTAACGGCTGTAACTGTTCCTTTTACGGTTTCTTTTTCATCTTCTGCGGCTGTTGCGATAAGATAGACTTTTCTGAACTTATAATCATCGGAGTAGAGCGGATTTAATCTGTCTATAAGTGTTTTTAATTGGCCGCTTACGCTGTAATAATATATCGGTGTCGCGAAAACAAGTATATCTGCATTAAGAACTTTTTCCGCGATTTCTCTTGCATCGTCGTTTATGATGCATTTCTGCGTTTTCTGACAGGCAAGACACCCTTTGCAAAAGTTTATTGTCTTATCGGAAAGATTTATTTTTTCGACATTGTGTCCCGCCTCTGCGGCGCCTTTTATAAATTCGTCCGAAAGGATATCGGAATTGCTGTTTTTGCGAAAACTGGTTGATATAACAAGTACATTTGCCATTTTTTTATTCTCCTTTTTTAAATGCTTTCTATCCAGGATTTTATTTCTTCTGCCGAGGCGTTTGCGGAAAATTTCTTTCCTTCCTTCAAGATTGCTCCCGGGCATGAGGGCAAAAGATTTTCATTTGTTTTTCCCATACCACTGCCGCCGGAGGTTGCGAAGGGAACAACGGTTTTTCCTTCAAGGTTATAACTTTCAAGAAAAGTGTTTATTATGGTCGGCGCTACATACCACCATATGGGAAAACCTATATAGATCGTATCGTATTCGTCCACGTTTTCGACTTTGCTTGCTATTTCCGGTCTTGAATTTTTGTCTTTCATTTCAAGCGTGGATCGGCTTTCTTTGTTTGTCCAATCAAGGTCTGCGGCAGTATACGGTTTTGACGGTATTATTTCGAATATATCCGCATCGGCGGCTTTTGAAAATATTTCGGCAAGCTTTGCGGTAACGCCGCTTGCGCTGAAAAAGGCGACTAATTTTTTACTCATGATACTTTCTCCTTTATTGTAATTAAAAAATAAAAATTTCAGTCCCAATTAAGTTTTCCCGTTTGAAGTGCTTCTTGATATTTTGAGATTTTATAGTCCAATCTGTTTATTGTTTCTTCCAATTGCTTATATTGCTTTAATAATATTTCTCTTTGCTCGCTTAAAAGGTCCAGGCGTGCTTTTATTGTCGAATCTCCCTCTCGGAATAGCCTTAGATACTCTATTATTACCTCGATAGGGAGTCCTGCCGCACGCATACATTTCGCATTTTCGACCCATTGTATATCGGTATCGGAATAATCTCTTATTCCGCCTGCGGTTCTTGTAACGGGCGGAATAACGCCAACTCTTTCGTAATATCTTAAAGTTTCAGAGGGAATATCATACTTTTCGCTCACTTCTTTTATAGTTAATCCCATATTTACGCCTCCTTGTATTTTCATTATATAACTTGTAGTTTACTCTAAGTCAAGGCTTTTATAAAAAAATTTAAAGATTTTGAAGAAAAAACGGCATAACTTTCGCTATGCCGTTTTGATGTATTCATATTTTATTTTTCAAACGGAGGTTGTCCGCTATCATTGCGATAAATTCGCTGTTTGTGGGTTTTCCGCGTTCATTCTGTATCGTGTATCCGAAATATGAATTGAGTGTTTCAAGATCTCCACGGTCCCATGCGACTTCTATTGCGTGGCGAATCGCCCTTTCAACTCTTGATGAGGTGGTCTGATATTTTTTGGCAACAGTGGGGTAGAGAATTTTTGTTACGGAATTTATAAGGTCGTTGTCCTCTACGGTCATCATGATAGCTGTTCTGAGGTATTGATATCCTTTTATGTGCGCGGGAACGCCTATTTTATGTATTATTGCCGTTACCTGCGTTTCAAGATCGTTCTGGTCTTGTCCGTACGGAAAATCCGGAATCTGCGTCTTTGAATTCTGACGGTTTTTCTGAATTCTTATTATTCTGTCATAAAGCGTCGCATAATCGAAAGGCTTTTGCATACAAAAAGCTGCTCCTGCATCGACCGCTTCGAGGAATATATTTTTATTTGCGCACAATGTGAATACTATAAAATCCGGTGCCTGGGAAGCCGGCTGAAACAGGGATTTTGCTTTCTTTATTATCTGAACCGTATCCATTTTAGGAAGCCATATATCGATAAGTACGATATCGGGCATTGTTCTTTTTATTTTTGTAAGAACGTCAAGTCCGTTTGATGCTTCTTCTACCACATTCATTCCGGCATGCAAAAGATTGTCTTTGAGTTCGGCTCTGAACTCCGCACTTTCGTCTGCTATCAAAATTTTTATTTTTTGTTCCATAATTATGCTTTCTCCGATTTTTGTAATTTATTTTGTGTCGCTTTTTTGAATATTCAAAACCTTGCATAAATATATTACCATATTATGGAAATAAATGCAATTGTAAAATGGAAAAAAATGTCATAATATTTTATACTGATATTTTGTTTATCTTGACAAAATTGATGACATAAATCGTCTTTAATAGATTTTTTAGTATTAAAAGAGGGGATATTATACTATATTTTGTATAAAAACAGCGAAGAACGGTATTTTTAATCGGTGATAAGGCATACGGAATGTGCAGATATACCTTCGCCGTTTCCTGTAAAACCGAGTTTTTCTTCTGTCGTAGCCTTGATATTTACATTTTCCTTATCTATACCGAGACAGTGAGATATGTTTTCTCTCATTTTGTCTATATAAGGGGAAAGTTTGGGTTTTTGCGCGATTACCGTCGCGTCTATATTTGAAATTCGGAAGTTATGGGAATCGAGAATTTTTTTGCATTCGGATAAAATGATAAGGCTTGATATATTGTGATATTTTTCGTCTGTATCCGGAAAATGATAACCTATATCTCTTTCACCGCAGGCACCGAGAAGTGAATCTGCGATAGCATGGCAGAGAACATCTGCGTCGGAATGACCGAGAAGCCCTTTTTCGAATGGGATACAAACCCCTCCTATAATAAGCTTTCTTTCCGGTACGAGGCGGTGTACATCGTATCCGTGACCTACTTTGATTTTCATTTTACTTCCTCATTTTCCTCTATAAGATATTTTGCGC
This sequence comes from uncultured Eubacteriales bacterium, assembly GCA_900544985.1. Lineage (GTDB taxonomy): Bacteria > Bacillota > Clostridia > Oscillospirales > CAG-272 > UMGS731. Next base: position 37,275 of record UQXK01000002.1, on the reverse strand, counting down.
GGGAAAGATCTTCTTTATATGTTATTTTTATATTATTTTCTCCGCATTCCACAAGTTTTACTTTAAAACCGGAAGCTTCTGCAATACTTGCGTCATCTGTTGCATAAATATATGCCTCTCCCGCTTTTGCAAGGGATATTTCGTATAGTTTTTTTAAGAACGCCTGCGGCGTCTGTGCCCGCCATATTGTCTTTCTGTCGATTGTTTTCGATATAAATCCGTCTTTGTCGGCTCTTTTTATCGTATCCGTGGATTTTACGGCAGCGATTGCCGCTCCGTATTTATAAGCGGCTTTTATGACGTTTTCCGCCTGATCTTCACGCAGGAAACATCTTGCGGCATCGTGAAACAGTACGAATTTGCTTTTTTTATCTGTTGCAAAAAATCCGTTTTTGGAGGATTCCGCACGGCTTTTTCCTCCGGTGACGACTTTTTTTACTTTTGAAAGGGAATATTTATCTATATATTCCGTATAGTAGGGTATCTCTTTTTCCGATGCCACTATTATTATTTCGTCGACAAGAGAACTTTTCTGAAAAATCAGGACAGAACGTACCACTATCGGAATGTCGTTTATTTCAGTTATTTGTTTTGTTTTTTCGGAAGAGAAGCGAGAGCTTTCTCCCGCGGCGAGTATTACCGCGCTTGTCATCGGATGTCCCGAAGCGTTTGATATGGTGGTCAAAATTTTGTCTGTTTTTTGAAGAATATTTTTCATATGCAGTCCTTTTAAGGGATTTTTTTATCTCATATTTTTATAGAATGGCTTTATAAAAATACTTAACATAAAATCTTGTCTTTTTTTATAATTTATGTCTTTTCTTATGTTAACGGTTCATATAAGATATGTGCGTATAATAACGACTCAAAATTTGCCTGAGCGTATTTTTTAAATATATTATAACATGTTTTTACATTTATAAGAAAGTATTTTGACAATTTCGTTAAAACATGCTGTTTTTTGTTGTTTTTATAGATGTATAATTGTAATTTTTTACAAATTTTCACAAAAAAAGGCTTCCTAAAAAAGAAGCCTTTAAAATAAAAATTATTTTAATACAAGGGAAAGAAGATCGTTTACATCGGCTGTTGCAAGATTATTATATCGGTAAAGACAGCGATAAGTGGAAACATATATTTGCTTTTGTTTTTTGTTGTGCGTATCTGTGACGGACAATGAAAATATCGGGCATCATTTTCGGCATAATGGTCACCTCAATTATTTTTTTAAAATTATATATTTAAAAATGCAAAAAGTCAATAAGCTTTTTACTTTGTTTATTGACGGTTCCGCATATTTTAAGTTATAATAGCATCAGAATGAACAAAAATAAAATTTTTGTTTCGCGGCTTAAAGCCGCTTCCGTTTTTCTTTAAAAAACGCATTCTTATTGAAATACGGCGCGAAAATGTTCTTGCAAGCAAACATTTTCGCTTGTATAATAGAAAAAAGGAATATATGCGGGGAATGTGAATATGAATATCATAAAGTTCGATGTGGGGAATATCCTCGAAATGAAAAAAGAACATCCGTGCGGAGGAAAAAAGTTCGAAGTTTTAAGAACGGGGTCGGATATAAGGGTAAAATGTCTGACCTGCGGAAGGGATATGACGGTGCCGCGCGTAAAACTTGAAAAGAATATCAAATCTGTTATTATTGAATAAAAGGCATAGTCTTTTTGGTATTGTATAATTTGCACAAATTTTTTGTCTCTGATGTAAATTATCTAATAATACACTTGAAAAATGGTAAAAAAATGTGTATTATAAAGATAGAATAAAGACGGCGCCGTAAAATCGGCGTGCCTGCGACGGAAAGGCACCGCCGTCTTTATAAAAATCCGTCGAGAAAGTGAGCTAAGTTATGCTTAAAATGATTGTTGGTGTTAAAGGCACCGGAAAAACCAAAACGCTTATCTCCATGGTAAACGCTGCCGCAGAGCTTTCTGCCGGTTCGGTCGTATGCCTTGAAAAGGGTACGAATCTTCGCTTTGATATAAAATATCAGGCAAGACTTATCGATGCCGATGAATACGCTCTTACAGACGCGCAGTCGCTTTACGGTTTTATTGCCGGTATCTATGCTTCCAACCACGATATAACTCATATATTTGTTGACGGAACTTTCAGAATATGCAATAAGAATATGGAAGATTTCGAAAAGTTTGTACAGGAAACGGCAAAGCTTGCAGAGGCTGTGAATATAAGCGTTGTCATGACGGTTTCCATGCCTGTTGAATCTGTACCGGAAAGCATAAAACAATATATGTAATTTGTAATTTTACATATGAAAAAGCGGTGCGTATGCGCCGCTTTTTCTTTTGCTGAAAATATCAAAGAAATGTTGACAAAAACAGCTTTTATTATATAATAAAAATATCTTAAAAACTTAAAATTAAAATCAAAGAGGGGAAAAGATTATAATGAAAAATTTCAAGATAAAACCTTGCGGGCATTTGTATAGCTTTCTTCAAACACAGATGGAGGGACTCACCGGCAATATAGAGGCGGCGGGCTATCCTTTTGACCGCCATGTTTGGGACGATCCCGATTTTGTTCCCTTGAAAGCGAATTATGCTTCATGGTGGGCATATGAACAAACAGCTTATTGGATAGACGGCTTTACGCGCACCGCGATTCTTCTCGGCGATGAAAAAGCGATAAAAAAGGCGAGCGATATAATTTACTCTGTAATAAATAATCCCGACGAAGATTCATTTCTCGGATCAAAGCTGTTGAAAAATAACGGAGACACGGTTTACAGATGGCCGTATGTCGTATTTTTCAGAGCTTGCATGGCTCTTTATGATTATAACAAGGATGAAAAAATACCCTCCGCTATTGCCGCGCATTATCTTAACGGCACTTACGATTATTCCGACAACCGCGATGTGTTCAACGTCGAAATAATGCTTTGGGCGTACGGTATCACAAAAGACAAGAGACTTCTTGATCTTGCCGAAAGCTCCTATGCGGAGTATAACTCAAAAGACCAGGAAAAAAGCGTAACGGGAGATTCTTTCCGCGATTCCGATTTTCTTACAAAAAGAAAAATTTTCATACATGGCGTATCTTACAATGAGTATGCGAAATTGGGCGCTATACTTTATAAGTATACAGGCAAAAAGAAGTATCTGAAAGTTTCCGTAAAGGCTGTGGATCGTCTTGAAAAATATTATAAGCTTCCGGGAGGTTGCGTATCTTCTGCGGAGTATACTACAAGCAACCGTTACTACGAACCGTATGAGACATGCGATATTTCCGATTATACATGGACTCTCGAAAATATGCTCGGTATAACGGAAAATCCCGTATATGCCGATTACATAGAGCGTTGTGTATTCAACGCGGGCGTTGGCTCTGTTACGGAAGATTTTCATGCGCTTATGTATTTTTCCTCCGCAAATCAGCTTATAACAAATGAAAAAGCAAACTATTCGAATTTTCTTATGGGAAATTCCATGATGTCTTACAGTCCGCATCCGAAAACGCAATGCTGTCCCGGAAACGTAAACAGATTTATGCCTAACTACGTTCTTTCGATGTGGAATGTCAAAGATAATGATGTGTATTTCAATCTTTTGGGACCGTGTTCCTTTGAAGCCGATATAAACGGCGGAAAAATCAAAATAGATGTGAAGACATCTTATCCTTTTGATAACGATTTTAATATAGATATCGCTTCCGATGTTGAATTTACTCTTCACATACGCGTTCCCGGATTTTCACAGGGATATGAAAAACTTCCTTCCGGATTTGAGAAAGAAGAGGGCTTTATAGTATCCGAAATAAAAGGAAATACGCATTTCGATTTGACACTCAAAGATAAAATAGAAATGCACAATGTATACGGCGGTGCGTATTTTACAAAAGGCGCGCTTGTATATTCTCTCGGAATGAAGGGAAAACGCGAGTTTTATCTGGAAGAGACCGTAAACGGAAAGAATTTCCCGTCATACCGTATGTCTCCCGACAAGCCGTGGAATTATGCGTTTGAAGAGGATGCCTCCCCTGTATTTGAAAAGGGAAACAGCACAACTTTTGATCTTGACTCTGACATTTCTTGCATAAAAGTAAAGGCGAGAAAAGTGGAGAACTGGAAGATCCGCGAAATCAAAAAATGTAAATGTTGGACATGGGACTACAAAGATACAGAAAAAGAAGGACCGTTTGTTTTCACTCCCAAGATACCGAATATGAAAAATGCAAAGGTTTCCGATACCGAAGAAACCATAACTCTGTATCCTTACGGAGCTTCAAAGGTCAGAATGACCGTTCTGCCCGTAGTAAAAAATAAATAATCGATCAAAAAAGCCATGACCCCAAGTCATGGCTTTTTTTCAGGAAAAACAGAGCGATGATTATTCTTCTGTAAGTATTCTCGGGGCGGTCATTATACCTTGCGGGTAAAGCATGTATTCATCTGTCCAGAATCTTCCGGTTGTGCGCCATGAAACACTGCCTGCCCACGGAATATTGTCATTGGTATTATGCAACTGACCGAGAGTGTTGATTCTTGTTCCGAAAAGTTCGAGTTCCAATGTATGTTCTCCATCGGAAAGCTCGCCCAAATACAGCCTGTGGGGCGGAAAATCCACATATCCTAACGCTTTACCGTCGAGAAATGCTTTTATTACGGCTCCGCGGTATTTGGAAATTTCCACTGTCTTTTTTCCTCCGCCGTTAAATTTGAAACTGTATTTTACATTTCCACCGTAGAAAGGCAGACGCTGTGTCGTTATGCTGTCAAAATATAGTTTTTCGGGGAGGGCGGTTATCTTTGAATATATGCCGTGATTTTCTACGCCGAAATTGCCGAGTATATAATATGATTCAAGAGGTGTTATATCTCCGACACGTATATTTGCTATAAGCTCATTTGTTCCTTTTTTGATTTTCGGAAGCTTTATTGTTTTTATCGATTCCTCGTCTATGTAGTAGCCGTCCACGTTCATTTTTACATTTTCGCCGTTGAAGACAAGCTCTGTGTATTCGGGAGCTTCTATCGCTATATGAGCGCCTTCGTATTCTATATCGGAATCGAATGTGTATCTGAGTGTTACTTTATCCTTGGGATCTTTGTCAAGCGGTTCTATCCACGGCTGAGCCATTTTGGCTCCGTGTAAATGACCGCCCGTTGCTCTTCTTATAATTTCATCGGCTTTGATTATATTTAAAGCGTCGTTCCATTCTCCGCCGTTTATTTTGTATTCGGGTCTGTCGAGAAGAAGCACATTCGGTTCGGAGAGGGTAAAATCAGCAAAGTGAGCGGGGTACTCCGCCTTTGAATAAATCTTGTCTATAAATTCAAAACCGCCTTCTTCCGTATCTCTTCCGTTTTTCAGTTCGAGAAGCAGAGAAGAGTCTTTGCTGCAAATCCAATTGAATACGGTAGCGCCTTTTTTATATGATACTTTGAGTCTGCGTTTTTCTCCTTTCAAAGTATCGTATTCATGAACGGTCCATTCGCCTTTGATTGTAATGGTGAAGGATTCTATCGGCGCCACATCGTAATTTTTAGGTTTATAGACATGACTTATAAATATGTGCTTGAATTCTCCGTCGTTTCTTACCTGATGTATAAGCCCCCAGGAAAGATTGCCCGAAAAATCTTTTATATCTATAAACTTCTCGGATTTTAATGCTTCGTATATTTTTCCGCGTACCCACGGTATGATTTCACATTCTTCCGCAAATTTACGCGGCTCATCAGAGGGAAGCGCGTCGAGGTATAAAGGAGCTTCCCCTATAAACAAGACTCTGCCGCCGTTTTTGCGGAATTTTTTCAGAGCATTAAGCGTTGTGGAACGCATAGTTTCGAGAGCGGGCACTATCACGGTATTATATGTCATATGACCTATGGCAAATCCTTTTTCGGTTTCTTTGTATTGCGACGGAAGAAGGGATTCGCATATAAAGTCAAAATCAAAAAGACCGTTTAAAAGCATTTCCGTTAAATCGGAAAACCTATTGTCGAGATCACTCAGCGTGCGTTTTGTCTGATCTATGGGACCGTAATGAAGCCATTCCGATTCTACCGGATGAATAACGCCGATTTTAACTTCCGGTGTGCCGCGTGTCATAACTGTATTTACACGCGCGAAGTGATCTTCTATATGTTTGTATTCTTTATACCATGGGGACTGATATCCTATCGACGCAGGATAATCACGTTTTGCTTCGCCGCGCATAGATACCCAGAAAAGATGAGGAACACGGCAGGTGACGCCGAGGGCGGCTTGCCAGTCGCCTTGAAGCTTATGTCCGCGGAAATCGAAATTCCAGTTTGTAACTCCGTAAAGCTCGCTTGTTACTCCCTCGCGCCCGTATTGATGCGAGGCGCTCTCGGCTTGCTTTGCCGTTGTCAGCTCGCGATTGTCGCAGAGCATATCTATACCCGGAACGGTGAATCCGCGGTAACATCTCATAGCGTCTCCTACGCTTGATGTTTGAGACGTAAGCGACGATTCGTTCATAACGTGTCCCGTCATGGCGATATTGTTTTCTTCGCACCATTTGCCCACTGTATCGCAAAATGACGAGGTAAATCTTTCCGCTATATGGTCATGGAAGAAATAACGGATCTGAGAGGGAACACCGTCGGCATTTTCCCAGATGAGCACGGGAAAATGATCCTCTATGTCTTTTCCGTATGTCTTGAAAAAAGTATCTTTAAAATCCGTTGTATACGGCATAACGGCATTTACTTTTCCACCGGCAAAATCTATCTGCTTTTTGAACCTGAACTGTGGTTCGTCGGTGAAAATTGCGGGAATGGTTTTTCCGAATTCGTCGCCGAATTTGTTTTTATATGCTTCATGCGTTATTTTTATAAAGCTCTCTATTACGCTTTTTTGAAGCGTATCGCAATATGCCTGATTGTTGAAATAGGGAGACGGCGCCGTGTATTCCAGATAGGAAAATAATTTTGTATGTCCTTCCGGAACATCTTCCGAGATGTCTGTTCTTCTATATGACACTATCTTGTATTCATTGTTTAAAAGAACATCAAAGGAGGCTATAAATTTATATTTTGATTCGGGCAACTTATCGGTAGCGATGGATTTATCGTGTTCTGTTACAAGGTTTTCGTCGTTATACGGAACAGTGGTCAGGAAAAGCGATTTCTGCCTGTTTTCTATATCTTTTGTATTGAGTCCGCCGGCAAAACCGGAGGGCCACTTATCTTCATCGTAGAGATAGGAAAGCATATCGTTTTTCTTACTTTGAAGTATGCAGGTGTTTACATAAGACATGAAATCTTCTGAAAGATATTTTGTCGAAAGTCCCACGCGCGGATGCATATAATATCCGCCGAATCCCATTTCCTTCATGCTGTCGATCTCTTTTTTGAGCAGCTCGTGATCAAGATCGCAGTTCCATGCCCAGAACGGAGCGGCACGGTATTCGGCTGTCGGATTTTCAAAAAGAGCAAGAGAAAGCTCTTTCTCGTTTTTCTTCGGGTAAAGCATATAATTTATTCCTTTCAAATAAAAAATAGTTTCTTGAATATGACCGTTAAAAACATTTTCCTTTTTGTATGAGTATATCGGCATGTACTAATTTTAAATAACTTTTAATATTATGTCAACATAAATAATCGAAGTTTTGTTATTTTGTTTTTGGGTAAAATGAATTAAGAAAAGTTTATGATTTTATGAAATTTTGTCGATATAAGTTTTGTCATATAAAAAAATCTTGCATTATATCCGTTTTTTATTTATAATTAAATAAAGAACATTTTGAAGGGAGCCCGATGTTTGAAAGTACTTATTTTAAGCTGTTATACCGGTGAAGGACACAACAGTGCCGCAAGAGCGGTAATGGAGGAACTGCAAGCTCATGGTATAGAATGTGAAATAACCGACCCGGTTGCTTTCAAAAGCGAGAAAGCACAGAAATTTGTTTCTTCGTTCTATAATAATATGATAAAAAAGACTCCTGCCGCGTTTGGCGCACTTTACAAGGCAGGTGCTATATATGATTCTACGGGAATAACATCTCCCGTGTATCTTTTAAATGCGGGATATGCCGAAAATCTTAATTCTTATATAGAAGAAAAAGGTTATGATACGGTCATCTGTACGCATCTTTACGGCATGGAGGTCATGACCGCGATAAAAAAGAGATTGAAAAAGCATATAAAGAGCTATGGTATATTTACGGATTACACTTGTATACCGTTTATTTCGGAGACAGACCTTGACGGATATTTTGTTCCTCATGAGTCATTAAAGGAAGAATTTTGCTCAAAAGGATATGATAAAAGCATAGTCTTTGTGACGGGTATACCCGTATCCCCGAGATTTATCACCGAAATGAAAAAAGACGAGGCAAGAGAGATACTCGGTATGCCGCAAGATAAGAAAATTTATCTTATTATGACAGGCGGAGTCGGGTGCGAAAATATCACGGAACTGTGCGATGAATTTTTGAAAAAGACAGACAGCGGACATATTGCATATATTCTTACGGGACGAAACGATGAATTGAAAGAGAAGATTTCCTCTCTCTATCCCGATTCGAGAATAGTTCCCGTCGCATTTACAGATAAAGTGAACATTTATATGCGTGCTTCCGATGTGTTGCTTTCAAAATCCGGCGGACTTTCGAGCACGGAAGCCGCCGTATCGAATATTCCTTTTGTTTCCGTAAAGCCTATACCGGGGTGTGAAACGAAAAATGCCATGTTCTTTTCGTCTTTCGGAATGTCAGTAAAGGCGGAAAACTACACAGAGGCAATGGATCTGGCGATATCTCTTGCGAAGGATGAAGAAAAAGCCGAAAAAATCCGCGAATCTCAAAGAGAAAACATAAATCCGTATGCGGCACGCGACATTGTTTTGAAGGTGATGGAAAATGAATGAGCCTGTATTGGATATTTTATTTGTCTTAGGCGGTTACTTTTTTGGCGGAATTATGTTCAGCGATATATTTCCGCGCGTTTTTATGAAAAAAGATATAAAAAGTCTGAGCGACGATAAAAATCCCGGGGCGTCGAACGTTTTTAAAATATGCGGCGTTCCTATGGGAATTTTATGTCTTTTTCTCGACATGGCAAAGGGATTTTTGCCGGTATTTCTTTTTATGCTTTTAGGCGGAACGGAATCGTTTGTTTTTTCTCTTGTGCTTATATCCCCTGTACTTGGACATGCTGCATCTCCGTACTACCGTTTTCACGGCGGAAAATGTATTGCCACCGCCGCAGGCGAAGCGATAGCGTTGTTGCCGCATACGCGTGTGGGGCTTGTGATAATAGCTTCTTATCTGTTATTTTCTCTTGTTATAAAATTAAAATCGCATAGGCTTCGCAGCATTATAACATTCGGCATATTCGGAATCTTGGCTTTGATTGCCAACATTATAGAAGGGAATATCCCTACTGCTGTCGGCTATTTTGTGATGTCTGCGATAGTTGTGATAAAACATTTGATAAAAGCGGAAGAAAAAGCGGGTATTGAAGCTGAGAAGATCGAGGAAACCGTTTGATAAAAAACTCATGATTTTCTGTTAATTTAACGGGAGAAGATATGCAGAAACAAAAAGATGTTCCGATTAAACAACGGATAATCGCTGCCATAGTTGTCGTTGGTATATTTTATATTCTTTTTATCGGATTGCGCCGTGGCGGACCGGATTTTCCTGTTCACAGAATGACAAAATGGGAGGGGAAAAATTATGAATTGTATATTTTTGAATCTCCATTTCCTGATGATAGCGCAGATGTCGATAATTCACCTTCCGGAATTTTAGTATATCATTGTGAAAATAAAAAAGAATATGTATATGATGTGGTATTCAGAGGTTGGATAGTTCATTTATATGAACATAGAGAAAATCCGGATGATGATGTAGATTTAGTTGCATATTATAGAGTGGATAGTGTTTCCCGAAATGAGAAAAAAGTTAAATGTTCTCAGCTTTATCCCTCTGATAGAGGGAAAATTTATATATGGCATCATTATGAGGACGAGCGCGGATATTATTATCCAGAAAAATTGAAATTAAAAAAGACGGAAGAAAATCTTAATATAGACGATATCCCATACAAGTATTGCTATTCTAATCCATTGATTTACAGAAGTAAAGATTTTTATGTTCCGGGAGATACGGGTATTTTTTATCTGAATATATCCGATGATAACACAACAGGAACTTTGACATGGAGAGAACATGAGACGGGAGAAGAAAAAGAATATAAAGTAACATTTGATTCTGAACAAATAATGACGGTATATGATAAATATACGGAAGAGAAGATCATTTCTTATTACATATTTTCTAAGGGAACAGACGTTTTTTACGCTGTCATGGAAGAAGAATACGATGATAATTGTATATTTAAAGAATATATGGGGTTTATACGTAACTAGATAAAAAACCAACCGCTTTTTCAGCGGTTGGTTTTTTGCTTTTACTATTTAATTATCGAAAGAGGGGTTATATGCGTAGAAGTTTTTACTGTTCATTCTATCTTGTGCAACGCCAAGTGCGTCGCAGAAACGCTGATAGTGAACTATCTCGCGCTCGCGCAGGTATTTTATAGGATCTCTTACATCGGGGTCGTCTACAAGTCTTAAAATGTTGTCGTAAGTTACTCTTGCTTTTTGTTCTGCGGCGAGGTCTTCGTTCAGATCCGCTATAAGGTCTCCTTTTATTCCGACATATTTCATGTCAAACGGAACTCCCGATGCAGCTATCGGATAAATTCCCGTTGTATGATCGACGAAATACGTGTCGAATCCGGAACGTTTTATTTCATCAGGCGAAAGTCCTTTTGTAAGCTGATAGAGAATTGCCGCTATCATTTCAAGGTGTGCAAGCTCTTCTGTTCCAACATCGGTCAGTATACCTACAATCTCGTTATAGGGCATACTGTATCTTTGATTCAAATATCTCATTGATGCTGCCAGCTCTCCGTCCGGTCCGCCGAGCTGGCTTATTATTATTTTTGCATAATTGGCGTTCGGACATTTTATTTTTACGGGGTATTGAAGTTTTTTATCGTACATCCACATATATTAGTTTGCCTCTCTTTCCCACGGCCACGGACTTTTTATCCAATCCCATGTGTTGCAGTCTAAGTTATCATATATTGTCAAAGGTCCGTATTTTTGTATGAATTCCTTTTTCAGACAGTCCAACTTATCTCTGTGAGCTTTGTAAAATTCGAGCGCGTCTTTATCACATGGATGTCCGTCGAGATATAGAACCGTCTCATATACGGCAAAATCTTCTTCCTGAATATTTTTCAGTAGTTTGTCTCTCTCGTTCATCAGCATCTCCTCCCGGTGAACGGTTTGTCGAGTTCACGAAAAATAGTGCCGCGAGAAAGTCCTTCCGACGGTTCGAAAAGGTTTTGAAAATGCTGACATGGAGAATATACCATGGCAAGACTTTTGTCTTCTATGCAAGAAGGGGTACATCTTTGCTGGCATGTGCTTCTTCTGTCATCTCTCCGGTCATCTCTTCTATCGTCTCTTCTGTCAAAAGGGGTTCTTGTATTATTACATGTGTTACAGGTATTGCAAGTGTTACAGGTATTGCATCTGTTGCAAGTGTTACACGTATTTCCCGAAAAACATGAGGGTGTTCTCTGATAATTCATAGAAATATGGCTCCTATTCTTTATTTTCTTTAAGCGGAGGTTTACATTGAGCTTTCGCTCGATTTATTATATGTCGAAAAAGCGCATATTGTCATTGAATGTCGGGATAAAATAATACGTTTGCACAGCGTGTTGCCGATAAAAAATTAAAAGATTTTATTATAAAGAAAGTCGAAATATTTGGGAATATTTATTTTCCAAAGTAAAAAAACAGACCCACGCGATTATCGCATGGGCGAGAAGTCGGAAAATATCAGATTATGTTCGGTGTTATACAGATAGAATTATATTTATATTTGTATTATTTTAATACCTGTCTGATAATCCAAAGCTGTAAACGTTTCGGAAGAAAATCAAGCAGCCGCAGAAGGGGATTGCGATTTATATTGTATATGAACGCAGGATTCTTTTTTCCTAGTATCTTCAATGTTTTATCCGCTATTTTTTCCGAAGAAACGCTTTTGGCTTCCACACTGTCGACGATTTTTTTAAAACGCTCGGCATTGCATTTATAAAGCGAGGTTTTATTGCAGAAACGATCGAGTGCATTTGTGGAAACGCCGAGCATTTCTGTTTTGACCGCTCCCGCACGAATAACGGAAACCGGAATTCCGATGAGTTGCAGCTCCATACGCAGAGAATAAGCATATTTATCGAGCGCGCTTTTCGTTACGGCGTAAATTCCCGTAAACGGAAGAGGATCGAGAGGAGCAAGCTCGCTTGTGGTTATTATTATTTTGCTGTCTTTGCAAAGAAATGGGAGAAAAGCTTTATTTATAAGAAATGCGCCGAAAAGATTTATACGGAATATTCGTTCAAAATCCGAATTTTCCATTTCCATAAGAGAATCGAGCATATAGATGCCTGCGTAGTGTACTATGGCAAAAAGTTTATCCGTTATTTTCCCGACTTCTTCGACAGCGTGTTTTATGCTTTTTTTATCGGTTATATCTGCTTCTATGGGGATAACGTTTTTTCCCGCTTCTCCGATTTTTTTATCGAGCGCAAATACGGTAAAACCTTGCCCGCATAGCTTTTTTACGGTTGCTTTGCCCATACCGCCGTATGCGCCTGTTACAAGTATGTATTGCATATAGCTTCCTTTCCGAAAAAATCACTTATTATATTGAGCACAACTGTTTCAACTATATCAATATTCCGAGAGTATGGTCTACCTCATGCTGAATTATTTGCGCGGTAAAGCCCGAATACGTCTTTATACGTGTCTGCATTTCCGCCGTCTGATAGCGCACTTTTATTGTCCTATACCGTTTGCATTTGCGCGGTCCGCCGAGAAGGGAAAGGCAACTTTCTTCCGTATCGTATGCACCGTCTTTTTTGATTATTTCCGGGTTGAGCATGACAGTGTATATTGGTGTAATACCGCTCTCATCGAGAAAGGCGATGATACATTTTTTTACACCTATCATATTTGCCGCCATGCCGACGCAGGTATCTTTATGTGCTTTTAAGGTATCGAGAAGATCATCTGCGACAGGTAAATCTTCTTTTGCGGCTGTTTCCGATTTTCCTGCAAGAAAAATCGGGTCATGTACGAGTTCTTTTATCATAAACTTTGAAAAAATTGCTCCTTTATGATTTGAAAAAGTAAAAATCATTCTGCTTTATATAAATTTATACCACATTTATCCCGGAATGTCAAAAAAAGTGCAGATAATCTGTTTTTCGGAATTTTGACAGATCATCTGCACTTTGATAAGAGATTTTTATTTTTGCTTTTCTTTCCAGTAGTTAAGCTTCGGCAATTGCTCTTCAAAAAAAGCTCTCGCTTTATCTTTCGGGAAGTTTTCAGAAGACAAATGTTCGACCAGAAAATCTGTCAGTTGAGAAAGGTTTGTATAAACATATTTTCCGTCGGTGTAGCACCATTTGCAATATTCTTCATTGAATGTTCCGTCTGTTTCGCGGCTTATCGAGGAATCGTCAAGCGGCATTCCGCAGCATTGGCATATAAGTTTTCGCGGAGAACCCAAAAGCGTATTGATTGAGACATCAAACAGTTTTGACAGTAATTTTAATGTTTCCGTATTCGGAATGGTTTCACCGTTTTCCCAGCGGGAAACAGCTTGTCTTGTTACGAAAACTTTTTCGGAGAGTTCGTCTTGCGAAAGTCCGTTTTTTGTTCTGAGTTCAAGTATAATATCTTTTGTTTCCATAAAATCATCACCTCGACGATATTGTATCATCTTTGCTTTACGAAAGCAAGCAACGCGCTGTTGCTATATTTGCTCTTGCGGTGAAATAAATTTATATTTATAGGAAGAATATTCATCCTTTTTGATATAACCGAGAGACTCCATATCCTGAATCAGTTTTCGGCTTTCATCGCAACCTATTCTTAGTTTAAATTGCAAAATCGAACTTGATATATATCCTTTTTTTGAAGCAATATTGATCGCGGCGTCAAGCTTTGAAGAAGTTTCTTTCGAGGACTGAATTTTTGTGGAAATATCGGAATTTACGGAACGCCCGAACAATTCATCTATGGAAATATTAAAATATTCCGCAATATCCGGAAGAAGTTGAATATCGGGAGCGCATTTTCCGCTCTCCCATTTGCTCACCGCCTGATTTGTAACTCCGAGTGCATTTGCAAGCTCTTCTTGCGTAATTCCTCTTTTTTTACGGAAAAACGCTATGTTTTCATTTAACTTAGAAATATCCATTAAAAATCCTCCTTTTTATCTGAAATCTTTTGCTTATATTTTTATTATACTTATAAATGTTTTCTATTCAATAACTCATCTGTTTGAAAAACATAAAAATCGTCCAACTTCAAGTTGGATTTTCAAAAAATATTTTTATGCATATTTTGTAATTGTTGAAAAAGGAAAATCGGGCTGTTTTAAAGCCCGATTCTGTTTTATTTTACTTTTATTGTGACGATTTCAAACGGTTTTAAATTGAATGTTACTTTTCTGCCGTCGGTTTTGAGCTCTTCAAGCTCATTTTCGAGCATGTCGCAAATATAAGCCGATGAAATATCAAACCCGAATTCTAGCGTTCTTTCGGTCCTCTCATTGAATTCCTCGCAGATACGAACGATTATGCCGTTTCCGTCCTCTGACTTTTTGACGGTTTCGATAAATGCGTTTTCTCCGTCTGTATTTACGTAAGAATATCTTTCGGAGAGATTTCCGTTCTTCTGTTCCGGGATAAGCGACGCTTTTATCGGATTGTTGAATTCATAGGCTCTGCGGATAGTACCCGCTTCTCTGAAATCACCCTTGTGAGGATATATCGAATAAGAAAATTCATGTACGCATTTATCCGCCGTAGGATCGGGATATGTCGCACTTTTAAGCATTGTAAGCCTTACTTCGGAACCGAGCGTATCACATCCGTATTTGCAGTTGTTTATAAGGCTGACACCGTAACCGTGTTCCGAAATATCCATGAATTTGTGCATGCAAACTTCGAATTTTGCGTCGTCCCAGCTCGTATTTCTGTGCGTTGCGCGTCTTACGTTGCCGTACTGGATATCATAAGTTGCAAAGTCTGTATTAAGAGAAAAGGGAAATGCCGTTTTCAGCAGAATATGATCGTTTTTCCAATCTATCTTTGCTTCGAAATCGAGTCTTGATTCGTTGGAGTACAAATAGATATTCTGTTCGATTATCGAATCGTCAAAATGTCTGCGAACATAAAATCCTACGCGGGAGCCTTCCGTATCGAGAAGTTTTACTTCGTCGACATCGGTTATATCCCATGATTTTTCGGTGTAATAATTTGTTATCTCCCATGCATCGTATGCGCGTGGATAATCCTCGAAAGCTATAAGTGTATTTGCCGTTTTTCCGTTTTTTATAGTTTCGCGTTTTGCCTTTTTATCGTAAAGGCTTACAATATTCATGTTTTCGTCGAATACTACTTTAAGAAAATCGCTTTCGAGTATGCGGTTTTCTTTATCGGAGAAGAGAGGAAGATTATCCTGCGGTCTTACGACGGCATAGCCCTTTGCGGGGATATCCTTTACATAGATGTATTTATCGCCGAGTTTTACAGAAGATGATGATGTAAACGAATTCGGATTGAATACGAGAACGCCGCCGTCCGTCTTTATATTTGATGCGATATTCTCTCTTGCGGAATCGAGAATTTTTTCGCCTTTCGAAATTATATTTCCGTAAATGCGGTCGCTGTCCTCGTATACCTCTTTTATGGAAGAGCCGGGTATAACGTCATGGAACTGGCAGAGAAGTATATTTTCCCAGCCGTTGCGAAGTTCTTCTTCGGGATATTTTTCTCCGAAAAATTTTTCCGCCATAAGAGATGCCGTTTCCGCATTCTGATACAGAAATTCGCTCTTTCTGTTGTTCTTCTTGTTCTTTGCCTGAGATGTATATGTTCCGCGGTGGTATTCGAGATAAAGTTCACCTACCCAGTGCGGTAAGTATTTGTTATCTTTGACTTTTTCATTGAGTCTGTCCATGAAATCGAGGACAAAGCCGTGCTTTGTAGTAGGACAGCCTTCTATTCCGTAAGACATTCTGCGGGCAAGCTCTATCTGCTCCATTGTCGGACCGCCGCCGCCGTCCCCGTATCCGTATGTTATGAGCACGTCGTTGTTGATATCCTTTTGCTGATAGCGCGCCCATGTGCCTGCTACCATTTTAGGTTCCGTTGTCGCGTTGTATGCAGTGCCGTTGGCGGGCTTTGTATCGCGGTGTTTGTCCTGCGCCGTAAGGAAATAGGCGAGGACCTCGCTTCCGTCTATACCTTGCCACATAAAAGTGTCATACGGCATTTTATTCGTTTCGTTCCAGCTTATCTTGCTTGTTACAAAGTAGTCTACACCGCATTTTTTCAGTATCTGCGGGAGAGCCGCGCTGTACCCGAATACGTCGGGAAGCCAGAGAACTCTGCTGTCTTTTCCGAATTCTTCACGGAAGAAACGTTTTCCGTAAATTATCTGACGGATAAGAGATTCACCTCCCGAAAGGTTGCAGTCGGCTTCGACCCACATGGCGCCTTCCGGTTCCCAGCGTCCTTCTTTTATAGCTTCCTTTATCTTTTCATAAAGCTCGGGAGCTTCTTCTTTTACATATTTATAGAGCTGTGGCTGTGAACTCATAAATTTGAATTCGGGATATTTTTTCATGAGTTCGATAAATGTAGCAAAGCTCCTCTGCGCTTTTTCTTTCGTCTGGGCAAAAGTCCAGAGCCATGCTACGTCGATATGTGTGTGTCCTATGCAGGTGCAGAAAACGTTGTTATTTCCGCACATTTTTTCATAGAATTCTGTTTTCAGGTACTCATGCGCTAAAACAGCGGAAGAATGCCACCTTTCGCCTTTATCGCGGAAATCGAGAAGATTTACGGCGTTATTCAAAACTTCTCTTATTTCACAATAATTTTTCGTATCCGGATCGAGATATCTCATTATATCGTGCGGAACTTTTATGTCATAATACAGTTCGCGCGCCGCTTCGTCTATTTCTCGGACGGAATATCCGAAAGAGTATATTTTGGAGACGGGCGACAGGTATATATAAAGTAAAAGGGAAAAGTGTTCCTTTGTGTTGTCTATTGTGATAGCGTGATGTCTATGGTCGAAAGAGGCAGTCATATGACCGTCTATGTATGTTATTATTTGAGGGTTTTGTCCGCTCCAACCTGTCGTGTTGTTAGAACAGTCCGCAAGTTCGAGGCTTTTTCCTATAAATTCTTTCGGAATGTTGACTTCGGTCTTTACCCAGAAATGATGTTCTTTTCCGTCCTGAACGGAAAAATCAGACGGCATGTCTGTGAACTTGTCGTCATCCGGGGGAGTGTTTGAGGTTTTGTATCCGGTCTCGCAGTAACGGAATCCGGAAAGACGGATTTCTTTTACGGTTATACGCTGGTTTATAACTCCGATAATCTGGTTTATTCGCTCAAAAATATAATTCATAATAAAATCCTTTTTATGATTTTCATATATTTCCATTATATTGGATACGTTGAATTTTTACAATAGGAAATAAGACAAAATTGTTTTTATGCAAATAAAAAGCGCGATATAAAACTATATCGCGTTTTACTTTAATGCTTATTTATATCTTGTCCGAGAGTCGGTCTCTCCCAGAAGATAATCTATACTTGTGTTGTAAAATCTTGCAAGTTTTATCAAAACTTGCGTGGGAATGTCGTTTTCGCCTGTTTCATACTTGGAGTATCCTGTTTGTGACATTCCGAGCATTTTTGCGATTTGTGTTTGGTTCAGATCCCTGTCTTCCCGCAGATCGCGTATTCTTGTATACATTATTCCTCCCAGAATGTAACTTTTGAATATATAACAATTTTATACATCAAAATGTCATTATTTGATAAAATAACCTTAAACAGATTAAAAAATAATATAATGTATCGTATTAAGACGAAAAAGGATATAAAAACGCGATTTAATATGTTTTAGATTAAATAATTATATAGATTCAAAAAATGAACAGAGAAAAAATTATTCCCAATATGCATGATCTGAACAGAAAAAACGGGCTCTGCAAAAGGAAAATCATATTTATATATTTTTTGTTTTAATTTTTCTTTTAAACGGGGAAATTATTATTGTGATCAAAAAAATGTATTGACAAATACCCCTACGGGGTATATAATACACATGGAAACGAGGAATTTTATAATGGAAGAAAAAGAATGTTGCTTATCTCACAAAACAAAAGAGCGAAGCGAAAAGGAATACAAAAGCCTTATAAACAGGCTCAACAGAATAGAGGGACAGGTACGCGGTATAAAATCAATGGTGGAAAAAAACGCATACTGCACCGATATTTTAATTCAGATTTCCGCAGTCAATGCCGCGCTCAATGCTTTTAACAAAGAACTTCTTGCAAATCATATAAAGAGCTGTGTCGCAGATGATATACGTGCGGGAAATGATGAAAAAGTAAACGAACTTATTTCGACACTGCATAAACTAATGAAATAAACATAAAACTTGAATTTATACGATGTTAAATGATTCTTTCACGGAGGTGATAAAATGAAACAATTCAATATTACCGGTATGAGCTGTGCCGCGTGCAGCGCAAGAGTGGAAAAAGAGGTTTCGAAGGTAAGCGGTGTAAGTTCCTGTTCTGTAAGCCTTCTTACCAATTCCATGGGAGTGGACGGAACTGCAAGCGACAAGGATATTATAGACGCGGTTGTAAAGGCAGGCTACGGAGCTTCTGTTAAAGGGGCGGAAAAGAAATCTTCAAAGGTCGATTACGATGACGCTCTGATAGACAGAGAAACGCCTGTGTTAAGGAAGAGGTTTATAGTTTCCCTCGTTTTTCTCATTGTGCTTATGTATTTTTCCATGGGATATACGATGTGGAACTTTCCGCTTCCGCGTTTTCTCGACGGAAATTATATGGCGATAGGAATTTTACAGCTTCTTCTATGCATATGCATAATGATAATAAACAAAAAGTTTTTTGTCAGCGGAATAAGGGGGCTTATAAACAGAGCGCCGAATATGGACACTCTTGTCTCTCTCGGCGCTACGGCTTCTTTCGGTTACAGTCTGTATATACTTTTCAAAATGACAACTGTATCCCCTGACGAGGGAATGCATCTTATCCATGAGTTTTATTTTGAATCCGCGGCGATGATACTGACGCTTATTACCCTTGGAAAAATGCTCGAATCTTTTTCAAAGGGAAAAACGACAAGTGCTTTAAAAGGGCTTATGAAGCTTGCTCCGAAAAATGCAACCGTCATACGCGACGGCGTCGAAACGGAAGTGGAAATAGAAGATGTAAAAAAGGGCGATATATTTGTCGTAAGACCGGGGGAAAACATTCCCGTGGACGGAGTTGTTATAGAGGGAGAGAGCGCCGTGAACGAATCGGCTCTCACGGGGGAATCCATTCCCGTGGACAAGAAAACGGGAGATAAGGTTTCCTCTGCCACGATGAATCAGTCCGGATTTTTGAAATGCGAAGCGACAAGAGTAGGCGAGGACACTACGCTTTCGCAGATAATAAAAATGGTGAGCGACGCTTCCGCAACAAAAGCGCCGATCGCGAAAATTGCCGATAAGGTATCCGGCGTTTTCGTTCCCGCGGTAATCACGATAGCGGCACTGACTATAATAATGTGGCTTCTCATGGGAAGAAGCGTGGGCTTTTCTCTTGCAAGAGGTATCTCCGTGCTTGTTATAAGCTGTCCGTGCGCACTGGGACTTGCGACGCCCGTTGCAATAATGGTCGGAAACGGCATGGGAGCAAAGAACGGAATATTATTCAAAACGGCGGTTTCTCTTGAAGAGACGGGAAGAGCCGCGGTTGTGGCTCTGGACAAAACGGGAACGATAACAAAGGGCGAGCCCGTCGTAACGGATATAATTCCTTACGGAAAAACGGACGAAAAGACGCTCCTTTCCATAGCTTACAGCATAGAGAAAAAGAGCGAACATCCTCTGGCAAAAGCCATCGTCCAAAAAGGCGAAAGCGAAAAGAGCGGGCTTCTGAATACGGAAAAATTCGAAGTTCTTCCTGGAAACGGAATATGCGCTGAAATTGCGGGGGAAAAGATATACGCAGGAAAATCCGATTTTATAAAAAGTATCGCAAAAATTCCGGATGACGCGGAAAAGGAGTCTGAAAAGCTTTCGAATAACGGAAAAACTCCTATGTATTTTGCCTCAGAAAAAGAGTTCTTCGGTATCATTGCAGTTGCCGATACGATAAAAGAGGACAGCGCAAAGGCAATAAAAGAGCTTTCGGATATGGGAATAAAGACGGTAATGATAACGGGGGACAACAAAAACACCGCTTCTGCCATCGGAAAAGAGGTCGGAATAGAGGAAGTTGTAGCCGAAGTTTTACCTGACGGAAAATCCAAGGTAGTCTCCGAACTTAAAAAGTACGGCAAAGTCATAATGGTAGGCGACGGCATAAACGACGCGCCCGCGCTCACAAGCGCCGACATAGGAATGTCTATCGGCGCGGGAACTGATATTGCAATAGACGCCGCAGACGTGGTCCTTATGAACAGCAACCTATCCGACGTTGCGGCGGCGATAAGGCTCAGCCGTGCTACGCTTCGGAATATACACGAAAATCTCTTTTGGGCATTTATATACAATGTTGTGGGTATACCGCTTGCAATCGGGGCTTTTGTTTCTTTCGGAATAGAACTCAATCCCATGTTCGGGGCGGCGGCTATGAGCCTTTCGAGTTTCTGTGTTGTAACGAATGCGTTAAGACTCAATCTTTTCAATATAAGAAACCCGAAACACGACAGAAAAAGAAAAAATAAAATCAAATATAAAAAGGAGAAAAAGACTATGGAAACAACAATCAAAATCGAAGGTATGATGTGCCCCCACTGCGAGGGAAGAGTGAAAAAAGCGCTCGAAGCTATCGATGGTGTAAGCGAGGCTGTTGTAAGTCACACCGCGGGAAACGCCAAAATTACGCACAATAAGAGCGTAAGTGTCGATACCCTTAAAAAGGCCGTAGAAGAAGCGGGATACAAAGTTATCTGATGTCACCGAAAATGCCGCGAACAAATGAAGGTTTGCGGCATTTTTTATATGGACTTTTCTGAAATTATGTGATATGCTATCTATGTATTTACATAAAACCATTAAGGGGGATTAACATATGCTTAAAATCGAACACTTTACAAAAACGTACGGTCAAAAAAAGGCGGTGGACGATCTCTCGCTGCATATACAAAAAGGCGAGATATACGGCTTTATCGGACATAACGGCGCCGGAAAGACCACGACTATAAAGGCGTGCTGCGGTATTCTCGGTTTTGACAGCGGAGAAATATTTGTAGACGGCACATCTGTAAAAGACGATCCTTTGTCCTGTAAAAAGAAAATAGCTTATATACCGGATAACCCCGATCTTTACGATTTTATGAGCGGAACTGCATACCTTAATTTTATCGCCGATATTTTCGGAATAAGCAATGCCGAAAGAAAAGAGCGTATTTCCAAATATGCGGAGCTTTTTGAGATAAAAGACAGCCTTGCACAGCCGATATCCTCATACTCTCACGGTATGAAACAGAAGCTCGCCATAATATCCGCGCTTATTCATGATCCTAAGCTTATTATAATGGACGAACCTTTTGTCGGACTCGATCCGAAAGCGTCGCATATATTGAAGGGACTTATGCGCGATATGTGCGATAACGGCGGCGCCATATTCTTCTCTACGCACGTTCTTGAAGTCGCGGAAAAGCTTTGCGACAAAGTCGCCATAATAAAGGGCGGAAAACTTATAAAATCGGGAACTATGGAAGAGGTCAAGGGCGACGATTCCCTTGAATCCGTATTCCTTGAATTGGAGGGCGACAATGATTAAGACATTGTTGAAAAAACAGCTTTCCGAACTTTTTGCGGCATTTTTCGCAAAGATGAAAAAATCCAAAAAAAGTTCCGCTGCCACTATTGCGCTTTTCGCAATTCTTATGGTATTCATAATAGCCTCTTTTTCCATTATGTTTTTCTCCATAGGAATAGTTTTTGCCGACGCTTTTGCTTCGACGGGACTCGATTGGTTTTATTTTGCGCTTTTCGGTATACTCGCCACGATGCTCGGCGTAGTAGGCAGCGTGTTTATGACTCATTCCATGGTATATGATGCAAAAGATAACGAGCTTCTTCTTTCCATGCCCATAAAGCCGTCGTATATTCTCTTTGTCAGAATAGCCGCACTTTATGTCATAGACTTTATTTTCGAAGCTCTTGTTCTTATACCGTCATATGTGGCTTATGCTATTTTTGCGGGTGTTACCGCTATGTCCGTTGTAGGATTTATAATCACGGTATTTGTACTTCCTGTTTTCGCGCTGTCGATATCTTTGATTCTCGGTTTCCTTGTAGCTCTCATTTCTTCAAGGCTTAAAGGAAAGGGCAAAAGCCTTATCGTGATGATAACATCGGTAGGCTTCTTCGCAGTATATTATTATTTCTGCTTTAAAATGCAGGAATATCTCACTCTCATAATAGCTAACAGCGACGTTATCGGAGAAAAAATAAAAACATTTGTCTATCCCGTATATTCCATGGGACGCGCTGTTGCGGGAGACGCGGTTTCGCTTCTCATATTTGTGGCGATAGTAGGCGCGGTTTTCGGAATCATATATTTTATACTTTCGAAGAGTTTTATAAAAATATCGACATCAAAACGTTCGGGCGCCAAGGTAAAATATAAAGAAAAAGCATATAAAGCGGGAAGCGCTGGTGCGGCTCTCCTGAAAAAGGAATTTTCTTTCCTGTGGAGCAGTCCGACATACATGCTCAACTGCGTGCTCGGTTCCGCGTTTTTCTTGCTTCTTGCCGTATTCTCCGTCATAAAGAGAGATGTTTTCACAAATATGCTCGATATTTATCCCGGAATGGAAAATATGCTTGCGCTTATGGGTGTTGCGGTGCTTTGCTTTATTGCCACTATGAATCCTATAACAGCTCCGTCCATATCCCTTGAAGGAAAAACACTCTGGCTTCTCCGTTCAAGTCCCGTATCGTCTTTGCAGGTTTTAAACGCAAAGTTCTATATGCACATTATTCTCACAGCTCCTTTTGCCCTCATCGCTTCGCTTTGTCTTTTCTTCTCTATGAAAGCGGATATTTTTATGACAATAGCGGGAACTGTCTTTGTTCTTTTGTTTGTGGTATTTTATGCCGCAATAGGTATTTTACTTAATCTCAAATTCCCGAAATTCGATTGGACGAATCATTCTGTTGCCGTAAAACAGAGCATGAGCGTTATTTTATCCATGCTTATAGGTTGGGCTGTCATGATTCTCCTTACCATTTTGTATATTTTCACTGGAAAATATATGGATGTCGAGATATTTATGATAATAGCGGAGGCTATATCCCTTGTTCTTGCCGGCGGTTCTGTTCTTCTTATGAGAAAACAAGGCGTAAAAATGTTCGAAAAGCTTTGATATATTTCCCATATATCTGATTTTTTACAAAAGGAGTATAAACGAACAATGAAGAGAGCATATAAAATCGCAGTTGTCATATTTACCGTTTTACTGCTATGTTCTTTTGTCACCTCTTGCGGCTGCAATATCATCGGGAGCGTCGTATTCAACAATTTTTACAAATACGATGATTACAAAAAATATTCGGCGGGTAATTTCAGCTGCCGGGCGTCCGATGTCAATTCGATCGATATAGAATGGATAAACGGAAAGATAGAGCTTGTAAAGGCAGAGGGAGAAACACTGTATGTCACCGAAAACAGTGCTAATATCAGCGATATCGACGACGATATGAAAGTTCATTGCTATGTAAAAAACGGGACTCTTTATATCAAGTTTTGCGCCGCAGGATATAAATACAGCAAAATAAACGATAAATGCAAGCACTTGAAAGTATGCGTTCCGGAAAATGCTGATGTTGATATAGATACCGTTTCGTCAGATATAAATATAGGAGACGCGGTATTTGACAGGCTCAGTATAGATGTTATCTCTGGAAATATTGACGGTCAAAAAGTTAATGCAGACAAAGTCAAGATAGAAACCACGAGCGGCAGCATATCATTCGAATCCCTTATTGCCAAAAACGCCGATTTTGATACCGTATCCGGAAATATAAAGATAAAAGAGCTGGGTATTTCGGGGGCGGAAATGAATTCCGTCAGCGGATATGCGGATATTGTGCTGTCCTCCAAGGCGGACATTGATTTTTCAAGCGTAAGCGGCTCTATAACGATAGAGCTTCCCGACAACATCGGGGCAAAAGTGAGAATCGATTCAGTAAGCGGAGTTTTTCACAGCAAAAAAACTTTTACGGAAGAGAAAAGAGACGTATATATCATCGGCAACGGGGAATGTTTGTTCGATATAGACACAACAAGCGGAGACGTCTATATAAATTAAAAATATAGGGAGAAAGAGAAATGAGCAAATCAAAGTGGATCTGGAATCCCGATGCATTCGAGCGTTATCACGGAATGCTTGTTCACAACAGAAGAACCGTCTCCGGGATTTATTGTCCTCCTATGTGGAGAATAGATTCTCCGTCGGGAAATCTTTTCCTCTATAAAGTGGCTGTCCTTGAAAAGCCGGAAACTGTCACGATGTATGCGAACACGGAATGCGCAACGATTCTTGTTGCCGGCAAACGTTATCATGCAGGCGAAAAAGTTACCGTTCCGGAAGGCCGTCAGATGATAAAGGTAAACGCCTTCAAAGAGAGCGGATTTCCAGCAATCTATGTAGAAGGAGACACTTTCGCCTCCGATGAAACATGGTTGCACGGCTCTTACGGCGGAAAAGATGTAAGAGCCGGAACAAACGATATGTACACGGATATATCCGACAATCCTGAAATATTCAAATTTTCTTACAAACGTATATTTCCCTTGAATGTCGAAGAAATAAACGGTGGAAAGCTCTACGATTTCGGAAAAGAGAGCTTCGGAAAGCTTGTTTTTGAAAATATGACATCTGATTCGGATGATTTCACCGTTTATTGCGGAGAGTCCAAAGAGGAAGCATTGGATGAGGATTTTGCCGTCGTCAGGGTACATATATCCGCAAAAAAAGAAAAATACGTTTCGGAAAGTGTTGCTTTCAGATATGTGTTTATTCCGATGTGCAATGCAAAATTCGATTTTTCTGCGGATTTTGAATACCTTCCCATTGAGGACAAAGGAAACTTTGTTTGCGATGATGAAGAGATAAATAAAATATACTCCACATCTTCATATACGCTTCACCTGAACGCAAGAGAGGGATTTTTCGATGGCATAAAGAGAGACAGATGGGTCTGGGGAGGCGACGCATACCAGAGCTTCCTTGCGGATTATTATCTCATGCTTGACTGCGATATCGTAAAAAGAACGCTTAATATTCTTCACGGCGCAGAACCGATGACAATGCACGTAAACACAATACCCGATTATACGTTCTATTGGGTCATGAGCCTTTGGGAGTATTATTTGTATACAGGCGACAAAGCCCTTGTGAGCTCGTTTTACGACAAGCTCCTATCTACAATGAATTTTGCGGAAAGCAAGCTTTGCGACGGTTTGTATACAAGGTGCCGCGGCGATTGGGTATTTGTCGACTGGGCTGATTTTGATAAAGATTCGGGTCCCATGTGCGCCGAACAAATGCTTCTTTGCGCGGCTTATAAATGCGCTTCGTATTGCGCCGAGCTTGTAGAAGACGGCGAAAAAGCCGATTTTTACAAAAAACGCTATTCAGAGGTCAGAGAAAAGATAAATACTCTTTATTGGGATGATGAAAAATCCGCGTTTATAGACGACTATGCGACAGGCAACAGAAATGTTACCCGCCATGCGAATATATTTGCTATACTCTATGATCTTACAAGTGAAGAGCGTAAGGGGCTTATAAAGGAAAATGTTATAAAAAACCCCGAAATAGCGGCGATAACCACTCCTTATTTCAGATTTTTCGAACTTGCGGCAATGGCGGAGATAGGAGAATTTTCGTACGTGGAAGAGGTCCTTCGCTCTTATTGGGGCGGTATGTTAAAGCTCGGAGCTACAACATTCTGGGAAGAATACGACTCCCGTGAAAACGGACGCGAACATTATGCAATGTACGGCAAGCCCTATGACAGAAGCCTTTGCCACGCTTGGGGCGGTTCTTCTCCGATATATCTTCTGGGAAGATACATACTCGGCGTTAAACCCACATCCCCGAATTACGAAACATATACGGTCACTCCGTGCCTTGAAACGAATTTCGGAAATATAAAGGGAAAAGTCCCCACTTTAAGAGGAGACATATATGTTGATATAGAAAAAGATAATGTTTCCGTATACTCCGAAATTCCGGGCGGAAAACTTATTTTTAAAGATAAAACATATGATATAGAGAAAGGAAAGAAGATCACAATTTCTTTGTGAGTTCTGAAATTTTATGAGTTTTCTGAAATATATTCCGACGGTATTTATTGTAAATGATGAGTACGAGATACTTATCGTTACAAACGATCTCGGAAAATGTGCGATAAAAATAGGAAGTGCAACATATTACGATGAAAGCGCAGGAATTTTAAATTGCACGGATATTATCCACAAAATAAGATTCCCGCAAAGCGTTCTTGATGCTGCCGGAAAATATACCGTTATCTATAACAAAGAGATAAAGAAAAAGGCTTATTTTTCCAAATTCGGTGAAGATGAATATGAGGATTTCGAATTCAGCCCTGTAAAAGGCAAAGGAGCAAATGCTTATTTTCTCGCCGATGTACACAAGCGTTTTGAGCAAGCGCTCGAATGCGCCGCACACTATAATGATAAGACAGACTTCTATATAGTAAACGGCGATATAGGAGAAGTTGAGACCGACGAAGATTATTATAAGGTTATAGATTTTCTGGGAAATCTTTCGAAAGGGCAAAAGCCCGTAATATTTTCGCGCGGAAATCACGATGCACGCGGAAGAGCCGCGGAAAGATTCACTCACTTTTACATTTCCGACAACGGAAATACTTATTTTAAGTTTTCGGTAGGAAATATATCGGGTGTCGTTCTCGATTGCGGAGAGGACAAGGTTGACGAAAATAACGAATACGGCGGAGTCAACGTATTTTCTCTGTATCGACGCCGCGAAACAGAATTTTTGCGTTCGGTTTCGCTTGATGACGGAAAAATAAATTTTGCCGTTTCTCATATATGTCACGCTATGACAACATATAAAAAGGGAGATATATTCGATATAGAGCGCGATGTATATTCCGAATGGGAAAAAGAACTTGAAAGAATCGGCGTGAAATTTATGCTTTGCGGTCATCTGCACAGAAGCTTTGTTCTCGACAAGGACAATGAACTTAACACTATTCCGCATAAATATCCCGTTGTATTTGCAAGTCATCTCGATAAAGATGATTTGTGGCAGGCGTTTATAACCATAAAAAAAGATATGATTACGGTTACCATGAACGACCGAAACGGAGAAGAAAAAGAAAAATACACAGTGGAAATATAATATTTTGATTTCATTAAGTTAAAATAAAAACACAGTATATCGCTTTAATTTGCATATACTGTGTTTTTTTTGCTGTCTGTTTTATGCTTTGCCGGCGGCATGCTTCTTTATTGCCTCGAATGATTCATCGCTTATAACGTGCTCTATTTTGCAGGCGTCTTCCGCCGCTGTTTTTTCGTCTACTCCGAGTCTTGTAAGAAATTTTGTGAGCATTGTATGGCGTTCATATATCTTTTCCGCTATTTCAAGACCGGAATCTGTAAGCGTTATATGTCCCGCGGGATCGACAGAGACATATCCGCCGCTTTTAAGAATACTCATAGCGCGGCTTACGGAAGGCTTTGAGTATCCCATATATTCTCCTATGTCTATTGCGCGTACATTCGGATTTTTCTTTGAAAGAATGAGTATAGTTTCAAGGTACATTTCGCCTGATTCCTGCAAATTCATATCTTTTTCCTCCGTCAATTCACAAAATTTTATTTTATGTTTTTCAAATAATCATCCGCTTCATTTCTTGATTTGAAAATGATGATTTTTTTAGTATCGCGGTATTTATCTAAAAGTTCATATATTACGGGCAGATTATCTTTTGAAAAGTCGATTATATACTGTTTGAATTCTTCGTCAAATTCATCCTCAGTCCAAGGCATATCCACACGTTCTTTTCCTATTCGTGACGTTGCGCCTTCAAGACAAATTTCAAGAGGATAATCAAGCAAAAAAGCGGTATCGCATTCTTTTAAACGTGATTCGAGCGTACGCGTATAGTTTCCGTCGATAATCCAGCTCTCATTTGCCATTATCTTCTCTAATCCTATGTCAAATTCCTCTCTGGAAATATGGGTTTTATCGGGTTTATGCCATAGCATATCAAGATAATGAAGTTTTATTCCCGTAACCTCGCTGAGTTTTCGCGAAAAAGTGCTTTTTCCCGCTCCCGGACAGCCTATGACGATTATTTTTGACATATTATATCCACCAAAAAATTTGAGTTGATTTTCAAGTCAATGTTGTTTTTATTATTTTATCATAAAATAGATTCAAAATCTACATTATATATAAAAAATATAAAGTATCAGATTAAAAATAAAAATAATATGGACATTGCCCGAAAAAATGATATAATTATATAGCTACATATTAAAAAATCGAGAGTATGGATCAAAATGATAAAGATTATGAACAGACGGCGCGATATGGATATGACGAGCGGAAGTATCGTGTCGAATATACTGAAATTTGCCTTTCCGCTTCTGTTGGGAAATCTTTTTCAACAGCTTTATAATATGGTCGATACATGGGTCATCGGTCAGACGGGAAATAACGGTGCCTATGCCGCCGTCGGAAGCGTAGGACCGATAATAAATACGCTCATAGGCTTTTTCCTGGGATTATCCAGCGGAGCGGGTGTCCTTATTTCGCAGTACTACGGAGCAAAAGACGAGAAAAAAGTACATGACGTCGTTCACACATCGATATTGCTTACGGTAATACTCGCCGTTATCTTTACTGTCCTCGGAATTTTTCTCACGCCGTATATGTTAAAGCTTATGCTGAGATCCCAGATAGACGGAGAGGGAATTTATCCTTACGCAAAAACATATCTGTTTATCTATTTTGCGGGCGTCGCAGGACTTATGATATATAATATGGGTTCGGGAATACTCCGCGCGATAGGCGATTCGGAACGTCCTTTCTACTTCCTTACCGTATCTGCCGTGACAAATATTGTTTTGGATATACTTTTTGTATTTACATTTGACTTAGGTGTTGCGGGAGTTGCGCTTG
The DNA here is from genome assembly GCA_900544985.1 of uncultured Eubacteriales bacterium. GTDB lineage: Bacteria > Bacillota > Clostridia > Oscillospirales > CAG-272 > UMGS731. The sequence goes on along the minus strand of UQXK01000002.1, from coordinate 7,928 downwards.
CGACGGTGATATCGCAGTTTATATCTGCTATACTTACCATGATAACCCTTTTGAAAACGAAAACCTGCGTCAAGGTACATATAAAAGAATTAAAAATAGACTGGGCAATGTTGAAATCCATATTTATTATAGGAATTCCCGCGGCATTGCAAATGGCGATAACATCATTTTCCAATGTTTTTGTCCAGTCTTATATCGCAAACGTCAACGGAAACCAGACGCTTTGCCTTGCCGGTTGGACGACATATTCCAAGCTCGATCAGTTTATTTTCCTGCCGATACAGTCTATTTCGCTCGCGTCTACGACTTTCGTCGGTCAGAATCTCGGAAACAACGACGAACACCGAGCAAAACGCGGAGTATATATTTCGTATCTCATGGCGATATCCGTTACCGTGGTGGTAATAACAACGGTGCTGATATTCGCGCCGTCGCTTTCCTCTCTGTTTAACAGCGACCCGAATGTCGTTCGTTACGCGGTTTTACTTATACGCAATATAACGCCGTTTTACGTTTGCTGCTGCGTAAACCAGATCTTCTCGGCGTCATTAAGAGGTGCGGGCGACACAAAGGCGCCGATGATAATAATGCTTTGCTCCTTTGTCGTTTTCAGACAGATATATCTTTTCGCAATGTCGAATTTTATCTCCAATGATATTATTCCCATTGCACTGGGATATCCCGCAGGTTGGCTTGTATGCTGCATATCTATGCTTATATACTATAAAACCGTCGGATTCCGCCGCGGAAAGATCATTTCCTCCGCAAAACAAGCTACAAATGAAAGTGAAACTTTATAAAATGAAAAAGAGCTGTTGACAGTATAACAGCTCTTTTTTATATTTTATTTTAATGTCAACCCGACGCGTGCATACGCCTCTTTTGTTATTATTTCTTTTTCGGAAAAATATATTTTCTTGCCGTTTATAAGTTGATACTCCTCATGACCTTTTCCGCAAAACAGAATAAAATCTCCGTCCTTCGCCGTTTCTATTGCGTATTTTATAGCGTCTGCGCGGTCCTCTATCTTGATATATTTTTCGGGTGAAATGTATTGCGCTATATCGTCTATTATATCTGCGGGGGATTCGTTATCGGGATTGTCGCTCGTTATTATGCAATAGTCCGCAAGGGCGTTTGCGATAAGCGCCATGTCTTTTCTTCTTTGTTTCGTTCTTCCTCCGACAGAGCCGAAAACACATACCAATCTCGACGGAGAATATTCTTTTATCGTTTCCAGCACGCGGCGAAGACTGTCCTTATTGTGTGCATAATCTATTACACACGTTATATTTTCGAGAGGTGTGTTGACTGTTTCGAATCTGCCTTTTATTCTGACATTTTCAAGAGAATGTGAAGAATCGAATATGCTTATGCCGAAATAACGGCAGACCGCCATCGCCGACAGTGCATTATAAACGGAGAATATTCCGGGAACGGGAAGAGTGACCGATGTGTTTTTCCCGAATGCCGAGCACTCGAATGATATTCCGAAGATGTTTCCGGCTTTAAACGGCATAATATCTCTTGCCACTATATCGGCATTTTCGTTTATTCCGTAGGTCAGAATATTACAGGAAGCGTAATTTGAAAATTCTTTGAAATATGTGTCGTCGATATTGAGAAAAGCATATTTTGTTTTCCTGAAAAGCTCTTTTTTACAATTTTTATAATGTTCGAAGTTGGGGTGTTCGTACGGTCCTATATGGTCTTCCGAAAGATTTGTCATTATCGAAGCGTCAAAAAAGATACCGTGTATTCTGTCCTGATATATCGCCTGGGAAGAGACTTCCATTGCGACAAATTCAGTTCCGCATTCGTACATTTTATTAAGGCTTTTGTATAATATATAGCTTTCGGGAGTGGAATTTTCCGTCGGAATAAATTCTTTCGGCGTTTTTATTCCGATAGTCCCGATAAGCGCCGCTTTTTTGCCGCAGGAGGTGAAGATATGATATATCATTTCACAGACAGAGGATTTGCCCTTTGTTCCCGTAACGCCGATTATTTTAAGTTTCTTTTCCGGATGACCGAAAAACGAAGCGGACATTTCGGCAAGAGCTATTCTGGAATTAGGAACGACTATCTGTACTGCGTCATCTCCGAGAGACAGAACTCTTTCGCATACAAAAATCTTTACTCCGGCACGGTATGCCTCGTGCGCAAAGCTGTGACCGTCCGCTTTTGCTCCCACCAGGCAAAAGAATATAACTCCGCCGCGCGCTTTTTTTGAATTATACGAAAGATCCTCTATATTCATATTCAATATAGCTTCTTCCGTATAAAAATCTCTGTTGAAAAAGAGTGAATATGATGTTTCTTCTATAACTGCGGAGAGTTTTTTCATTTTGCGGAATCCTTTTCTTTATTTTGTTATGTAAAATTCCGGGCAATTTGAGATATCATGCCCGCATTTTTTTATACAAGACAGAGCCAGAACCATGAGAGAATCTATAAATTTATTTTCTTCTTTGACCGCGTCGCGGGAAAGAGAAAGTTCCGTACAGCCGAGTATCACATATTCACAGCCGCGCTCAAAAAGTTTTTTTGAAATATCATATAGCTCGTTTTCTTCCGGCTCTATGCCTTTTTTTATTTTGTCGTATATGAGTATATCAAGTTTTTCCTGTTCTGATTCATCGGGCGTTTCAAACGATATTCCGAATTTTGAAAGCGATTTTTCGTATATCTTTGAAACAAGCGTTCCGCGCGTAGACAATATGCCTGCTTTTTTTATTCCTTTAAGAAATGCGAATTTCGCTGTTTCTTCTACGATATTCAATACTTCGCAAGAGGAAGAAAGCTCTATTTCCTTATGGAAATATTCGGCGGTATTGCAGGGGATTGCTATTATATCAGCGCCGTTTTTGTTCAGCGCTTTTATCGTTTTGATTATTTCGGGCAAAGGGTTCTTGTCGCTTTTTCCCAATATAAAATCCGTTCTGTCCGGAATCGACGGAACGCTGTATATTATCATATCTATATGCTCGTTGTCGCAGGAAGCTTTTGTATACTTTGTTATCATAGAGTAAAATAGCGCGCTTGCAGAAGGACCGAGTCCGCCTACTATTCCGAGCACGGGCTTTTTCATAAAAATATCAGACATATTATTTGTATATTTTATATTTTTTGAAGTATCGTTGATTGTGAATGAGCACAAAAGCGCTCCTTGACGGGTTTAAACGCATATCGTATTTATAGAATAAAGAAGAAGCGCTTTTTCCTTCGGATACAAGCTTTTGCACTTTGCTTTTGATGTTTTTGTCTTTTATATATCTATATATGATTTTTTTCGGAACGGTATGCCAGAAAAATTCATTTTTACAGATATTTATTTCGTCTCTGAATTCATTTCTGTTGTCTTTTACAAGCATTGATGCGATATTTATACCCGATGAGGTTACGTAATAATTGCTTCTTCCTTGTCTCAGATTTATTTCTAGAACCCTGAAAGAGCCGTCTCTGGGATCGAATTTTATATCAAAATTCGAAAATCCCGTGTAATTTATATCTTCAAGGAACTTTATAAGCTTGTCCGTTATATCTTTATGATATTCCGTTATTATGGCGACGTGGTTTCCAAGACCTTTCGGCGTGTGCTCTCCGAGAAGAACGTGTCCGAGCGACGCCATTCTGACTTTGGCGTTTTTATCGGAATACGCCGTGAGAACATACATTGTATCCTCTCCACCGGGAATGAGATCCTGTAATATTATGCTCTTGTCATAACCGGAAGAAAATATTGCGGATATTATATCTTTTGCTTCTTTCTCGTTTTCGGCGGTGTACACTTTTTTCATGCCCTCAAATTCATGGTGCCAGTATTCTATCGAACTTGACGGTTTTATAATAATCGGGTACGAAAATCCGAGATTTTTTTCTTCAAGCTCCGAAAAATCGTTTGTTTTTTCGAATATATAAGTTTTTGGATAGGGAATGCCGCGTTCTTCGCACATATTGTAGAAATTGTCTTTGGAGATTATCTTTTTCGAGAGCTCTTTTTCGGGGCACGATATAAAATATTTATCTTTTAATCTGTCTTTATTGTTTATTATAAGCTCGGCGTATTCGTCGGTACATCCGATAAGATACAATTCAGAATCTTTGTTTTCCTCAGCAAAAGACAAAAGCTTATTTATGAGAAAATTTTCGTCAGAAATATTTTTGTTTTCTTCGAAATCGATTATTTTGCTGTTCGAGGTAACGCCTATCCTGTATTTTCCGAAAGCTTTCGATTTTACCCCGTATTGTTCATTGAATGCGCGCGCAACGCTGTAACAATTCAGATCCGCGCCGAGAAGCACGGGAAGTATATTTTTATTTTCCATAATAACTCCGTATATTGAAAAATTTTTATATCATAGAGATTTCCCGAAAACAGATATAGCTGTTTTTTCTATGTTGATATACGGCAGAAAAGCGCAAATCAATCGAAAAAGCGCCGTAATTGCCGTTTTTATATATTATTCCTTATAAAGGTTGTTTTTAATCTTAAAATAAAAACAGCTCCGACAGTTGTTCGGAACTGTTTTCTTTTGTTTAAGGCTATCTCTTACTGAGCGGAAGGAGCGCCTACCGGGCAAACGCCCTCACATGCGCCGCAGCTGAGACAAGTATCTTCGTCTATCTCATATTTTCCGTCTTTTTCGGAAATAGCGCCTACCGGACATTCACCGGCACAAGCACCGCAACCGATGCATTTTTCTTTGTCTATTTTGTATGCCATAATAAAACTCCGTTCTCGACGGCGAAATATAATATGTATTATAAGATCGGTATCCAGCCGCCGTTAAACACCGTTACAAAAATATTTTAACACATTTTATAAAAAAGTCAAATATATAATTGAAATTTTAAAAGGTTTTATTTCCCGTAAATAAAAATGATATGTCAGAGGGAAAATATTTGTGAAAAAAGGAGATGATTTTTTTGAACACCGACAATAAAACATATAAAAAATACGTAAAAAAGCACGCGCCGTCGTCTCCGCTTATAAAGGATATGTTTTTTGCATTTCTGATAGGCGGTCTTATATGCGCATTTGCAGAGGGACTCTATAATTTTTATTTGTATTTGAAGATAGAAGAAAGCACTGTGAAGATACTTGTTCCGGTAACGCTTGTCTTTTTGGCGGCGCTCCTTACGGGTATAGGAATTTTCGATAACATCGCAAAAGTAGCGGGGGCGGGAACGCTCGTCCCGATAACGGGATTTTCAAACGCCGTCATATCTCCCGCGCTCGACGATAAAAACGAAGGACTTGTCATGGGCGTGGGCGCAAAAATGTTTACAATAGCGGGACCTGTTATAGTATACGGTATAATTTCTTCCGTTATATACGGTTTTATCTATTGGCTTATAGGGGTGATATAATGAGAGTTATAAATTTGAAGTCTCCGCCGTCTATAATCGGTTACGGAACGGTCGTGGGAAAAAGAGAGCACGAAGGACCTCTTTCCGATGATTTCGATATGCACGACGAGAGCGAAAAATTCTCTACCGATACATGGGAAAAAGCGGAAAGCGAAATGCAAAGACTTGCTCTTAATCTGGCACTGAAAAAGTCAAATGTGAAAGAAAGCGATATAGACGCTCTGTTTGCGGGAGACCTTATGAATCAGTGCGTGGGTTCTTCTTATGGGTTGGAAGGATTCGGAGTTCCGTTTTTCGGACTTTACGGCGCGTGTTCTACCTTTGCCGAGGGAAGTATTCTCGCCGCTTTAATGACAAATACGAAAATCATGCAAAAATGTGCCGCCGTAAGCTCTTCTCATTTCTGTACGGCAGAAAGGCAATTCCGTTTTCCTTTGGAATACGGGGGGCAGAGAACTCCGACATCGCAAAGAACGGCGACCGCGGCAGGGGCGATGATTTTTTCCTCCGAGGGAGAGGGACCTTTCGTTCGCGAAGTGCTTCCGGGAAAAATAGTCGATTTCGGTATAACGGATATAAACAATATGGGCGCTGCAATGGCTCCCGCGGCATGTGACACCATATCCGAATATTTTAAGGAAACAGGAAAAAAACCAAGCGATTTTGATCTTATCCTTACAGGAGATCTCGGCAAAGAGGGTCATTCTATATTGACCGAATTTATGGGAGGTCTCGGATATGACATGAAAAACGTATATAACGACTGCGGACTTATGCTTTATTCCGCGGGAAGTCAGGATATGCATGCCGGCGGCTCGGGCTGCGGTTGCAGTGCTTCGGTCATATGCGGTCATATCATGAAGAGATTCGAAAAGAAAACTCTGCATGACATTCTGTATATTGCGACGGGCGCTCTTATGAGTCCCGGAAGTCTGCAACAGGGAAGAAGCATACCGGGAATAGCACATTTAGTGAGAATTTGCGATTCGGAGAGTAAAACATGACTTTATTTTTAGATTTATTAAAAGCATTTCTTATCGGCGGCGCAATATGCGCCATAGCGCAGATATTGATAGATAAAACGCCGCTTACTCCCGCAAGAATACTCGTTTTTCTTGTGACGCTCGGCGTTATATTGGGAGCTGTCGGAGTATACGGACCTTTTGTTGACTTCGCAGGGTGCGGGGCTACGACGCCTCTTACCGGTTTCGGATACACGCTTTCAAAAGGAGTGAAAAAAGCAGTTGACGAAAAGGGGCTTATAGGCGCGCTCACGGGAGGTCTTACGGGAGGCGCCGGGGGAATCACGGCGGCTGTATTCTTCGGATATTTCATAGCGCTGATATTCCGTTCGAAACCGAGAGATTAAAAAAGCTCCGATTTATTGCGCTTTTTACTATTGCACGGTAAAGTCCTGATATAAAAACAGACGGCAGATTTTCTGCCGTCTGTTTTTCATAAATTCATTTTACTGAACAAGCTCTCCTGCAAGATTTCTTCCGCCGTTCATATGAGGATAATAGCTCCCCGCCTGAAATTTCGGCTTTTCGTCAAATTCCATTTTTATTACAGACAATCCTATATTTTTATCGGGTATTTCTTTGGGAAGATTTTTTAGTATAAGCCTCTGTCCGTCAAGTTCGAAATCTATTTTCTCTCCCGTTTTGAGAAGCGTTACCGAACGCGGCGCTGTCATATATCCGCCGAGTTGCATTTTACCGTTCTGCGGCCATATTCTGTTCCAGATATAGACTGTTTTTTCATCTTCGGATGCGGAAGAAACATTAAGCATGCAGCCTGAATATTTTCCTCCGATTTTCGCTTTTCTTCCGTAAACGGCTTCGCTGTTTTCGCTTAGCCATTTTCCCACGTAATCGAGAGGAGAAAATGCTTCTTCCGGTATGCTTCCGTCGGGTTTCGGTCCTATATTCAAAAGAAGATTGCCGCCGCAAGAGGAGCACTTGTTTATCATGCGCAATATCTTTTGCGCATTGTATGAATAAGGCGCCGCTTGTTTAGAATCGATATATCCCCAGGAGATTCCGTTGAATGTCATGCACGCTTCCCAATAATTGTCATCCGGCGGATTAACGCTTTCCTCGGGTGTCTGAAAATCTTCCGCCAATTTACTTCTGTTATTTATCAGCATATCGGGTTGAAGTTCACGCAGTCTTTTATTTCTGTTGCAAGAGTCCCAGCCTTCCGTGCTTGTCATCGGATAAGGCATATCATACCACAGTATGTCGATCTTACCGTAGTTTGTCAGAAGTTCTATATTTAATTTTTCTATATAATCGAGAAAGCGTTTTCTTGCGTCCATATCAAATGCGCATTTCCACCCGTCGGGATGATGCCAATCCATAAGGGAAGAATAAAGCCCAATCTTCAAATCATATTTATGGCAGGCATCGACAAATTCGCGTACAATGTCTCTGCCGCAATAATTGTAAGAATTATACGGGTTTACATCCGATTTCCAAAGGGAAAAGCCTTCGTGATGTCTTGTTGTGAGAACTGCATACTTTGCTCCGGAGTTTTTCGCAAGAGCACACCAC
>UQXK01000001.1 GCA_900544985.1 uncultured Eubacteriales bacterium | reverse complement strand
ATTCGTATGAACTTCTATTTTTTTCTTCCTGTTGCACTTGATAGTATAATCCACCAATGCGCATAAAAAATCCCCGTATAACGGGGATTTTTCATTTCCATATTCATCCAAGCGCTTTTTTCAAAACCTCTGCATTTTCCCTCATCAGAGATAAGTAGCTTACTCCGTTCTCGAAATCCTTTTTCGAAACATTGTGGCAGGCATTAAAACGGAGCTTTTCCGCACCCGTGCTCTCGCATATCGTGCTTGCTATTTTCCCTTCGGAAAGTTCAAGGTAAAATACTACCGGTATATCGTCCTCTTTTACTTTATTTATAAGAAAAGCGACAGTGGCTCCGCTCGGCTCTGTCTCTCCCGCGCATCCCGGGAAAGCCGCATAATAATCGAGCCCGTAAGCCTTTACAAAATAAAGAAGCGGAAAACGGTCTCCGAATATAACTTCTTTTCTTTTTCCCGATGACACTATATTCTTAAATTCCGCGTCAAGCTTTTCAAGCTCGGATTTGTATAAATCAAAATTTTCATTATATATTTCAGCGTTTTCGGGTGAAAGCTCGCATAAAGTTTTTGTTATCTTCTCCGAAATGATCACGGCGTTGCGCGGACTTGTCCAGACGTGCTCATCGTATTCTTTATCGTCGTCATCATGATCGTGTTTTCCGACAGTCATTCCCTCTTTATGTTCTTCATAATAGAGTTTTTCCGTGCAGTCTATGAGCTTTATTATCTTCATATCCGGATTTTCCGCAGAAGCTATAAGTTTTTCCACCCAAGTGTCTGATTCGCCTCCGCCGTATATAAACACATCGCATTTGTTTATGGCGATAACATCACGCGGAGTAGGATCATATGAATGCGTATCCGAGCCGGGAGGCACAAGCATCGTCACATTTGCGGTATCGCCGGCAATCTCACGCGCGAAATCATAAGGAGCAAATATCGTACATATTACGGATAACTTTCCGTCATCATCATCATTTTTGCCGCAGGAAAAAAGCATGGAGACAGATAACAGAGCAAGCAAAAACGCCATAATTCTCTTTATATTTTTTTTCATTTTCAGGTACCTTTCGAAAAAACAGCATATACGTGTATCTATATTAACACAAACAGCGCATTTTTTCAACAAAAAACGAAAAAAGTATGCCATATATATGATTTACTGCGCAAAAATCAGTTTACTTTTACAAAACTATATGATATACTGTTATTATATTATTTTTCACTCTATGGAGGTAAAACATTTATGAAAGCTGTTATTTCTGTTACCGGCAAAGACGGAGTCGGAATAGTTTCCAAGGTAAGCTCCAAATGTGCGGATTGCGGTGCTAATATAATCGACATATCTCAAACGGTTCTTGACGGTTATTTTGCTATGATAATGCTTGTCAACGTAGACAAGCTGAATATGCCGTTCGGCGATTTTGTGGACTGTATGTCCGCCATGGGAAAAGATTGCGGACTTCAAATAAGTGCAATGCATGAAGATATCTTCAACAGCATGCACAAAATCTGATTGGTGAGGTAAATTATGTCTCTTTTGAATATGAACGATATTCTCGAAACCATAAATATGATACGCAACGAAAATCTTGACGTCCGTACCATAACTATGGGAATTTCCCTTTACGACTGCGTTTCGGACGATGTGGACAGACTCTGCGATAAAATATATGACAAAATAACCACAAAAGCCGAAAATCTCGTAAAGACCGGCGAGGATATAAGCAAAAAATACGGTGTTCCGATAGTAAACAAGCGTGTTTCCGTAACTCCTGTATCGCTTATAGGCGGCGCTTGCGACAGCGACGGATACGTTAAAATAGCAAAAACTCTTGACAGAGCCGCAAAGACTCTCGGCATAAACTTTATAGGCGGTTTTACCGCTCTTGTTCAGAAAGGTATGTCCAAAGGTTCTGCGGAACTTATAAAGGCGATTCCCCAGGCGCTCACGGAAACGGATTTTCTCTGCTCTTCCCTCAATGTCGCTTCTACAAAAGCGGGAATAAACATGGACGCCATCTATCTTGCGGGAAAGGCGATAAAAGAGCTCGCATACCTTACAAAGGATAGAAATTCCATAGGCTGTGCAAAATTTGTCGTATTCGCAAACGCGCCCGAGGACAACCCCTTCATGGCAGGCGCCTTCCACGGCATAGGAGAGCCCGAATGCGTCATAAACGTAGGAGTTTCCGGTCCCGGAGTTGTCGCAGCTGCGATAAAACGCGAAGGAATGTGCGATTTCGGAAAACTTGCCGAAGTCATAAAGAAAACGGCATTCAAAGTAACAAGCGTAGGACAGCTAGTCGCAACAGACGCGGCAGAAGCACTCGGCGTTCCTTTCGGAATAGTCGATCTTTCCCTTGCACCCACCCCTGCGATAGGCGATTCCGTCGCACGCATACTTGAAAACATGGGACTTGAAAAATGCGGCACACACGGAACGACAGCAGCGCTCGCACTTCTCAACGACGCAGTAAAAAAAGGCGGCGTTATGGCAAGCTCTTCCGTCGGCGGACTTTCGGGCGCATTTATACCCGTATCCGAGGACGAAGGCATGATAGAGGCTGCGAGCTGCGGAGCACTTCATATAAACAAGCTCGAAGCTATGACAGCGGTATGCTCTGTTGGACTCGATATGATAGCAATTCCCGGAGACACTCCCGTTGAAACGATATGTGGCATTATAGCCGACGAAATATCAATAGGTGTTATAAATACAAAAACAACGGCGGCAAGACTTATCCCCGCATACGGCAAAAAAGTAGGCGACAGCGTCGATTTCGGCGGACTTCTCGGAACAGCTCCGATAATGGAAGTAAGCCCCTACTCCTCAAAAGATTTCGTAATGCGCGGCGGACATATTCCCGCCCCGATGCACAGTCTTAAAAACTGATTTATTACGCCCATGACAGAGAATAACGGAACAAATACAAATCCCCCGCAAAAAGGCGGAGGGTGGACAACGACGGCAAAACTCGTAGTAATTGTTGCGGCTATCATACTTATGATCGCAATAATCTATTTTGCCGTATCAGGTATAATAGGCACTGAAAGAACATATTCCCACGATACCACCGAAGATATTTATTCCGGCATAAGTTCGGGCGGCGAATCTACACCACAGCAAAATTCGACCGAACCGAATAGCAGTGACACGACTGCCGCCACGAACAACTCAACGTCGTCTCAATCCGAAACAACAGATCCTTCAATTATAATTGTGACGGTACCTCCCCCGACCGTTCCGTCGACGGTTTCCACAAATCCGCCGATAAACACGCCCGATACCACAAACACCACGGTAAAACCGAATAAAGCAACGATATTTATTGACGCAGGGCACGGCGGAAAAGACCCCGGTACAAAAGGAAGTGTCGGAGGAAATACATACTATGAAAAGGATATAAACCTTTCCATAGCCCTTTTTCTTGAAAAAGAATTGAATGCGCGCGGATTTAATGTTGTGATGTCCAGAACAACAGATAAAACCGTGGAGCTTTCCCAAAGGGCGCCCATGGCAAAAGAAGCAAATGCGGATATGTTTATTTCCATTCACTGCAACTACCTTAAACTTAATAGCGGCAGAGCATACGGTCCGATTGTATTCTATACAGACAGACCGAATATAAGCTACAATAAAAAATCTTTTGCAAATATTTTTTCCAACGGTTTTGACAATCTGAAAAAAATGTATCCGGCGATGCGAACTTCAAGAGTAAAAGGAGACAGCGAACTCTACGGTGAAGGATATCTTGCGGTACTCGCAAACTTAGATATCCCCTCTGTTCTTCTCGAAATAGGATTTATGTCAGATGAATCGGATTTGAAAATGATGATAGATTCGTCATGGCAAAAAGCGCTTGCCTCTAAAATCGCAGATTCTGTCGAACAGGCATACGCAAAAGGTTTTCACAATTAAAAATTCACAAAACAAAAAAGCGGCGAATACGGCACAAATTGCTTATCTATCGCCGCTTTTTGAGCGTTATCGATTGTGAACGTCTGCCCCCAAACCCTGACACAAGAAACTTCAAAAGCTTCGCAAAACAAATTGGTGTTTTCGGTGCGAAAGTTTTGCGGATTTTTAAGGGGCTTTTTCAAAAAGCTCCTTAAAGCAAGGTTTGGAACGGCAGTTCCAACATATTATGACAATATAAAAAACGCGGTGTGAACCGCGTTTTTCGTGTGCATTATAAGTTGGGGCGTCTGCCCCAAACCCTGACACAAAGGACTTTTCGTGAAAAGTCCTTTGGAATCTCAAAAGCTTTCGCCAAAATAAAGTGATGTAGTTGGTAGGAAATTCTTTTGCCTACTTTTCTTATAAGAAAAGTAGGTCGGTGCGAAAGTTCTTTGGCGCACCTTTCTCCGAAAGAAAGGTGTGTAATAAAAAGGAGGTAAAACATGAACGGCGATATGACAGTAAAATGCGAGGACGGGTTTATAAACATCCGCGTCGGCGCAATCATAATGCATAACGGAAAATTTCTGATGGTAGGAAACAAAAGAAGCGATTATCTCTACTCTGTCGGCGGACGGATAAAATTCGGCGAAACAGCAGAACAGGCGATAGTCCGCGAAGTATTCGAAGAGACCGGTGTGAAAATGGAAATAGACCGTCTCGGCTTTATCCATGAAAACTATTTTGTCGGAGATTCTCCGTCAAAGAAAGATAAAGTGATATATGAAATTTCTTTTTTCTTCTATATGAAGGTCCCGGAAAACTTTGAAGTCCAAAGCAACAGTTTCACCGACGACAACATAGAAGAATTCCTTAAATGGTGTTCTCCCTACGACGAGCAAAAAATGTATCCGGAATTTTTCAGAACGGAACTCAAAAATCCTCTAAATAGTGTGAAACATTTTGTAACAGACGAAAGATAGCTTTAACTTATTTTTTAATAGAATAAAAATCTGCCCGTTGTCTTTGTTTATAAAAGACATAAGGCAGATTGTTTTATATAATTTGAACGACCATACGCTTATAAGCAGAATTTATCGCCGAACACAAGAGCGCCGACGCACACAACGACCGATATTTACTTGTTCCCGGTAGAACCGAAACCTTTTTCTCCGCGTTCTGTATCGGAAAGTTCGTTTGATTCAATAAAATCCGCCGCGAAATACGGAGTAAACACAATTTGAGCTATTCTCTCTCCGTTCTCTATTTCCTCGTCTTTTTCCCCGTGATTATGAAGACAAACCATTATTTCACCGCGGTAATCGGAATCAACAACGCCGACTTTGTTGGCGGGAGCAAGAGAACGACGGCAGGAAAGTCCGCTTCTGGCATAAATAAGTCCCGCAAGCCCTTCGGGAATTTCAAGTGAGAGTCCCGTATGAACAAAAACGGACTTGCCTGACGGAATAATTATCTTCCCGTCGCAAAGCGCATAAAGATCCGCTCCTGCGGCAAAATCAGAACCGTATGTAGGAATTTTCGCTCTTTGATCGAGCTTTTTGAATAAAACTTTCACTTTTTCCATAGACATCTCCGTTTTTTTCAGTATAATTAAATTGAAACAATGGTTTCTTTTGGATTTTCAAATCCGACTTTCAACATCGCCGTTAAAAATATCCTGTGTCCACGCCGCAGATGCGTCGGACATTGCAACAAGGTTATAATACCATATAATCCACAAAAAATCAATATACGGGAATAACAACGAAAAGAGGAAAAAATGAAAAGAATAATATCTCTTGTTATACTTATTCTGATAACCGCTTCTTTTACATTTGCGCTCCAAATTCACGCAGACGGAGAAAGCAAAAAATATTTTGCGCTCGGAGATTCAATAGCATACGGATACGGACTCACAAATCCCGACAAAAACACTTATGCCGCTCAAATAGCATTAAAGTATTCCCTGTCACTATCAAATCTTGCCGTAAACGGCGCAACAAGTGCCGACATGCTCTCAACGATAACGAACACACCATCTATAAAAAATGCCGAACTTATAACTATATCGATAGGAGGAAACGATATAATCTCCAATCGTTCAATGTTTATATCGAAAGCGCTTCTTGATAAATTCACCTCATCGGGCATGACAAAAGAAGCGGCAATAAGTTCAATAAAGCTGATATCCGCCCTAATACCGATAGATGAATTTTACTTCAACTTAGGCGAGGTAAATTTCGATACAATAGACAGCGATATCGAAAAAGTATACGAAACCATGGAAAAAAATCTGACAGAAAGCATTATTCTGCTCAGAAACAACAATCCCGATGCCGTTATAATACTTCAAACCCTTTATAATCCGTATATAAATAATTCCGTTTATAAAATTGCGGGAATGGACGTCGGAGAACTCATAGATCCCTTTATAAAAAGAACAAATGAAATATATACAAAAGTATCAAATGCTCTTCCGAAAGCTTTTTCAATCGCAGACGTAGCGTCCGGTATGACGGGACATACCGAATATTTCTACAAAAACTGGGATTTTCACCCCACGCAAAAAGGTCATGATTACATGGCGGAGATAATCGGGTACGCATACATAAGTTTATCTAAAAACGATAGTGAAACGACTGCTCCAACGACAAAAGCGACGATAGAATCATCTGACACGACCGTTTCCTCTACAACAGCAACCACGGCACAGACACAACCAACCACATCGACGGTTATTACGGAAGAACAAACGAAAAGCACCGAAAAAACGCTCCCCTCAACAGCCGCCACCGTAAAAATCGAAAAATCCACCGCCGCCACTCACAAAACAGCGGCTTCGGCAAATACGACCGACAACGGCACACAATCGGATAACGGAACATACAAAACAATTCTGATTTTATCGATATGCATTATATCGGCAGCAACCATTATAATAAGCGCTGTTATAATAAGCAAAAAGAAAAAATAACAAAAAGCACGGCGTTGCCGTGCTTTTTTGTATGTGCGTTATAAGTTGGGGCTGTCCGCCCCAAACCCCGACCAAAGGACTTTTCGTGAAAAGTCCTTTGGAATTCCAAAAGCTTCACCAAAGTAAAGTGGTGTAGTCGGCGGGAAATTCTTTTGCTTACTTTTCTTATAAGAAAAGTAAGAGCAGGAGGTTTGGAACGCAGTTCCAACATATTGCGACAAAATAAAAAACGCAGTGTAAACCGCGTTTTTTCGTGTATGCATTATCAGTTGGGGCTGTCAGCCCCAAACCCCGACACAAAGGACTTTTCATGAAAAGTCCTTTGGAATCCCAAAAGTTTTCGCCAAAATAAAGTGATGTAATCGGCGGGAAATTCTCGTGTCTACCTTTCTTATAAGAAATGTGTGTTAAAGAAGGACTATACCGTTCTCGGCACAGATATTTTTTGTATTGTCATCCCAAATGGAAACCTGAACCTCGCCTATATGCGCCTTTTGCAAAAGGAGCATGGAAAGGCGCGACTGCCCTATTCCGCCGCCCATAGTGAGAGGAAGTTCATCCGCAAGAAGTGCCTTGTGGAAAGGAAGTACGGCGCGATCCTCACAACCCGCTTCTTTGAGCTGTTTTCTCATAGCGTCCGCGTCCACGCGTATTCCCATAGAGGAAATTTCAAAAGCGCAGCCGAGAAGTTCATTCCAGAACATTATATCCCCGTTGAGCGTCCAATCGTCATAGTCCGGTGCGCGACCGTCGTGACGCTCTCCGGAGGAGAGCTTTCCGCCTATCTGCATTATAAACGCGGTATGATTTTCCGCAAGGAAAAGATTTTCTCTCTCCTTCGGTGTTTTATCGGGATACATATCATAGAGTTCCTGCGATGTAACAAATTTCACGTCTCTTGAAAGTTCGAGCGTTATTTCGGGATACATCGCCTTCAAATCATCAAGCGTTGCGCATATTGCCTCGACTTCGCTTGTAACAGTCTTTTTGAGGAATTCTATATTTCGGTCTTCTCTTCTGATTATCTTCTCCCAGTCCCACTGATCCGTGTATATAGAATGAAGATTATCCATATCCTCGTCGCGGCGTATGGCGTTCATATCGGTATATAAGCCCTCGCCCTCCGAAAATTTATATGTATGAAGCGCCATTCTCTTCCATTTTGCAAGAGAATGCACGACAACGGCGTCCTTCCCCGTCTCTTTTATATCAAAACGCACAGGACGTTCCACGCCGTTCAGGTCGTCGTTAAGACCCGTATCGGGATCCACGAAAAGCGGCGCCGAAACTCTCTTTAAATTGAGAGCTGAACAGAGTTTATTTTCGAATATTCTTTTTAACATTCCTATCGCGGTCTGCGTCTCGTACATTCCGAGAGCAGATTTGTACCCCTCAGGGACAATAACCTTACTCATAATAAAAAATCCTCTTTCGGCAAATAAAAATCAACTTAATAAGTTTACCATTTAAGCGTATAAAAGTCAATATAATAACGACTCAATAATACTTTTTTGTATCTGTTCGTTATAAATTCACCGCAAATGCGCCGTCTTACGCAGATGGATAAAAGATTTTCGGCGTTGATTCCCCTCACCGGCTTCTTGCGGCACCTGCAAGCATAAAAACGCAATAAATCCTTATCCTATACAAAAAACGGGAAGATTTTCATCTTCCCGTTTTTTTAATCCTCTTTTTCCACAGCCGCGGCAGATATTAAAGAATCGCGGAGCGCATCCATCGTCTCTTCTCCAAATTTCGGTGTCCTGTCATAGAAATAAATTCCGTTTGATTCCTGCTCTACATCATAAAGCTGCGTATAGCATAGTCCGCAAATGCGGGGATTCGAAAGAAGCGCCGCATTGTAAGAGGAATAACGGTAAACAAATTCTTCCTCGGTCTTCGGTCCGTCGCCGTATCCCCAGCCTTCGTCCTTGACGGGCCATTTCATGCCGCCGTATTCCGAGAGCATAAACGGTTCCCCTCCGTAGCTTTCTCTTGCGGAATATTTTTCGAATATTTCCCCGTCGTTAAAATGAATATATCTTCTTTTAAACGATTCAACGTCCTGACAATAATCGTGACTGTCGTATATATCCGTCACAACGTGATAGTTTCCGCTCGTATCTATAACAGGGCGAACGGGGTCGAAGCGTTTGGTTTCATAATAAACGTCGGAAAGAAGCTCATCATTTTGTTTTCTGCCGTTTATATCCCATGTTTCATTAAAAGGACACCAGCCGACAAGAGACGGATGATTGTAATCGCGTTCCATAGCTTCAAGCCATTCGGGAAGAAAATAATGAAGCCCGTCGCTTCTTGTGTGGTCAAATCCCCAGTTTGCATATTCTCCCCAGACGATATATCCCATATGGTCGGCATTGTATAAAAATCTGCGTTCGAAAACGCGCTCGTGGAGTCTTGCACCGTTAAATCCGAGACGTTTTGCGATAACTATGTCGTTTCTCATCGCTTCCTCGCTCGGAGCGGTATATATTCCGTCGGGATAGTACCCCTGATCGAGAACAAGTCTTTGGAAAACACGTTTGCCGTTTATTTTAAGGCAAGCCTTGTCCATTTCTATTTTTCTCATGCCGAAGTATGTGCCGACAAGGTCTTTTCCGTGCTCGCTCTCCACCTCGATAAGAAGATCATAAAGACGCGGATTTTCAATCTCCCAAAGATAAAGCGAGGAAAGAGGGAGTCTTGTCATAACATATGCTCCGCTTGAATACATGTTTACTTTGCCGACTTCTTTTCCGTCGTACAATGCCGTGAGAGTGATTTTTTTATCGCCCTCGCCCGATATTTTCATTCTTATATTAAGCGCCGAATTATCCACATCGGGATCGAGTTTTATATCTTTCAGATAAACAGACGGCACATTCTCTATCCATACGGGAGCATAAATACCTGTCGACCTCGTATAATAACAGGCGTAAGAACCGTACTTGTCGCTCTGTTTTCCCGAGGGCTGCAACGGATCTCGCGGATCAGCCTCCACATAAACATGAAGCGCATTTTCCTCTCCTGTAAGAAAATCCGTTATATCGAATGAAAACGGCGTGTAACCTCCGCGGTGTTTTCCTGCATATTTGCCGTTTATATACACTTCCGTATAATAATAGCACGCCTCGAAATTAAGTATCACGCGCTCGTTTTCTTTTCTTTCAGCTTTGAATTTTTTAAAGTACCAACAAGCGTTTATAAAATCTTTATACTCTATTCCCGAAAGCTTGCTTTCGGGACAGAACGGAACGTTTATTTTTCGTTCAAGTGAATTTTTTTCAAAAACACGTCTCTCTTTTCCCGTTTTTCCGAAATCAAATTCAAAATCCCATTCGCCGTTAAGGCTCTGCCAGCCCTCTCTGACAAATTCGGGGCGCGGATAAGCGTCTCTCATAAGGCTTCTCCTTTTGTCTGTGATTTAAATTATTTACAAAAGTTTACCACCAAAAAAACATTGTGTCAACATTAAAGATAATATTCTTTTCAACAAAAAACAATATCTGTTTATAATCAGTTCATAAAACTGTGATATCGTATGTCGGTAAAATAAAAATCTATAAATTTTTCGGAGATAGAAATGCTGCAACTGAAAAATATAACAAAGAAATACACTACCGGGGACGAAACGGTAGAAGCGCTCAAAGGGGTAAATATAGACTTTCGGGAGAGCGAATTTGTATCGATCCTCGGTCCTTCGGGATGCGGAAAAACAACGCTTCTCAACATCATCGGCGGACTTGACAAATACACGGACGGCGACCTTATAATAAGCGGAAGATCGACAAAAGAATTTTCCGACCGCGATTGGGATACATACAGGAATCACAAGGTAGGCTTTGTCTTTCAGAGTTACAACCTTATCTCTCACCAAACCGTTCTTGCAAACGTAGAGCTTGCACTGACGCTTTCGGGCGTATCAAAGGCGGAAAGACGCGAAAGAGCGAAAGAGGCGTTAAGAAAAGTCGGGCTTGAAAACCAGATGAAGAAGAAGCCGAACCAGATGTCGGGCGGACAAATGCAGCGCGTCGCAATAGCGAGAGCTATTGTAAACGACCCCGAAATTCTGCTTGCGGACGAACCGACGGGCGCTCTCGATTCCGCGACGAGCATTCAGATAATGGAGCTCTTAAAGGAGATATCGAAAGACAGGCTCGTAATAATGGTAACGCACAACCCGGAGCTTGCGGACAAATATTCCACGAGGATAGTCCGCCTCCTCGACGGAAACATGACAGACGATTCCGCTCCATACACAAACGAGCCGGAAAAAGAAAAAGTCGCTCCTCCCGCTTTGACAAGAACCGAGAGAAAGAAACAGAAAAAAGCCGAAAAGAAAACCTCCATGTCTTTTCTCACCGCGCTTTCCCTTTCCATGAACAACCTCATGACGAAAAAAGCGCGTACGTTTCTTACAAGCTTTGCAGGCTCTATCGGAATAATCGGAATCGCGCTGATACTCGCCATATCCAGCGGACTTCAAACATACATAGACAAGGTGCAGGAAGACACCCTCTCATCATACCCGATAACAATAGAGCGCGAGTCTGTGGACATGACCTCGCTCCTCTCGACAATGACGAAAAATAACTCCTCCGGTGTTAACCACGACAAAGACAAAATATATTCCAACGTCATCATGTACGATATGATGAACACCCTCACATCGTCCGAGAAGATAACAAACAATTTAAAGGACTTTAAAAAATTCCTCTCTTCTCACATGAACGACGATTCCATAACCTCCGTAATATACGGATACGATATGGATTTAAACATCTACTTCCGATATCAAAAACATAAGAAGACTGAATCCCTCCGACCTTATGTCCAAAATATACGGGGACGCGGCGTCCTCCTACTACGAACAGTTCAACATGGGCGGTTTTAAAGTATGGGACGAAATGCTCTCCGGAAAAAACGGTGAAATCATAAACGGACTCGTAAAAGAACAGTATGATATCGTAGACGGAAGATGGCCCGAAGCCTACAACGAAGTCGTTCTTGTAACAGACAAAAACAACGAAATAAGCGACCTTGTTCTCTGCATGCTCGGATTCAAGAGCGAAGAGGAAATGAACGACATCATAAACTCCGCGCTCACGGGAAAACCGATAGATATAAAAACCGAATCGTGGGAATACTCCGAAATACTCGGCACGACGTTCAAGCTCGTAATCCCGACAGACTATTACCGTTACAACGAAAACGACGGAACATACACGGACATGAGAGATAACGACACTTATATGTCATACATTCTTAAAAATGCCGATGATATAAAGATAGTCGGAATAATCCGTCCTAACGAAGACGCCGTCGCGTCATCTATAACAGGAGCTATCGGCTACACGTCGGCGCTCACGTCTCATGTCGCGGAAAAAGTAAATGACAGTGAGATCGCAAAAGCGCAAAAAGCAAATCCCGACAAAGACGTATTTACAGGTCTTCCCTTCAAGAAAGACGACGACAAAAAGCTCTCCGACAGCGAAAAAGCCGCAATAGTAAGAGAATATATCGAAACTCTTTCTGAGGACGGCAAAGCTGCTCTCTACCGCGATTTTGCAAAAATCATCCCCGACGCAACACTCTCGTACCTTTTAGACGCCGCGCTTTCCGAATATCCCGACCGCGAATCCATGGAAAACATGGTATGCCAAATATACAAAGAGCAAATGGGCGTTCCGGAAGAAACAGTGCGTTCATACCTCGCTTCGATGTCGGACGAAGAGTTAAAAAGCTCCGTTTCAGCTGCAATGGAAGAAAATATACGTGCAGAATACGCCGCAAAAGTTGAAAAAGAGCTTTCCTCTATGTCAAATACAGAGCTTTCTTATGCGCTTGACGCATTTCTTCTGACAGCTACCGACAAAGAACTTTCCGCAATGTACGAATCAAGCCTTCCGCCAACAACATCGTCTTCGACATATGAAGAAAACATAAAGAAACTCGGCGTGTTTGATATGGATGAACCTTCAAGCATAAATATATACGCTTCAAGCTTCGAAGCAAAAGACAAGATCGCCGATCTGATAGACGAATACAACAAAGGCGTTCCTGAGGACGACAAGATCACTTACACGGATTATATCGCGCTTATCATGTCGTCGGTAACAACGATAATAAACGCAATAAGCTATATACTCATCGCATTCGTTTCCATATCGCTTATCGTTTCTTCTATAATGATCGGAATAATAACATACATATCCGTTCTCGAACGCACAAAGGAAATAGGCATTCTCCGTGCCATCGGCGCGTCAAAACGCGATGTGGGAAGAGTATTCAATGCGGAGACAATGCTTGTCGGCTTTGCTTCGGGCATGATAGGCATAATAGTAACCCTCCTTTTCACGATACCGATAAACATCATCATAAAGAGCCTTACAGGTATAGGCGGCATCGCCTCGCTTCCCTTCATGGGCGCTTTGATACTCGTGATAATAAGCATAAGCCTTACGCTTATCGCGGGACTTATCCCCTCTAAGATAGCCGCAAAGAAAGACCCCGTAGAAGCGCTTCGCACGGAATAAACAGCAAATCACATAATACGGCACAAAAAATTTCAAGCAAAAATCCAAAGAAAAAGCGGCGTTGATTTTAAACGC
The DNA here is from genome assembly GCA_900544985.1 of uncultured Eubacteriales bacterium. Lineage (GTDB taxonomy): Bacteria > Bacillota > Clostridia > Oscillospirales > CAG-272 > UMGS731. Next base: position 120,374 of record UQXK01000001.1, on the reverse strand, counting down.
CGCTTTGCTTAAATTTCTGCAATTCACACTTTACATCAACACCGTGCAAATCCCGAAAGCTTGCTCTATACCCGATAAAGACAAACATATACATTTATATAAAACAGGAAAAACAACATGGACAGCGAAAAAATTTTTAAAGACCACATGACGGATCTCGCTTCCCGCGCCTCGCGCGGCGGATATTACACATATTCGGATTTTCTCTCCCTTGCGGAGCAGGACATTCTTTCAAGGACAAAAACGGAAGTAGGCTTCTCTTTCTACGGAGGATACGGCAACGCCGAAAGAAAAATAGCCGTCTTCGGAAGCGAAGATGATTTCGGCTATTCCGAAGAAGCACCGATAGCTTGCATAGAGATAACGCCGTTGTCTCAAAAATATGCGGACGCGCTTTCTCACAGGGATTTTCTGGGCTCTGTGACAGGGCTCGGAATAAAACGCGATGTAACGGGAGATATCATAATCCACGAAAATACGGCTTACATATTCTGTTTTGAATCGATTGCGGATTTTATTATTGAAAATCTGAAAAAAGTCAAGCACACCGATGTAAAATGCAATCGCGTCTATTCTCTTCCCGAAGAAATCGAATCCCACAAAGAAGATATGACTGTCTTCTCATCATCGGAACGCGCGGACGCGGTAGTCGCCGCTGTATTGAATATTTCGAGAAACGAGAGTGAAAAACTTTTTTCTCAAAAACTCGTCTTCTCGGATTCAAAACTTATAGAAAAGCACGATATGACGTTGAAAGAAGGCAGTATAGTATCGGTCCGCGGACACGGCAGGTTTTTATATTGCGGAATATCAAAGACGACAAAAAAAGGCAGGTTCTGTATAAAGATACAGATGTATAAATAGCAAAAAAGCACGGCGTTGCCGTGCTTTTTTGTATGCATTATCAGTTGGGGCTATCCGCCCCAAACCCCGACACAAGAAACTTTTCGGGAAAAGTTTCTTGGAACTTTAAAAGCTTTCGCCAAAATGAACTGGTGTATTCGGTGCGAAAGTTCTTTGGCTTACCTTTCTTTCAAGAAAGGTAAGTTCTTTTGCCTACTTTTCTTATAAGAAAAGTAGGTTAGATCCAGTTCGCTTTTTCAAAATCTTCGTAGAGCGCTTTTATCGCTTTCTTGTAGTTAATGTTGTCAACACCAACGATTATCGTCGTTTCGTCCGGCGGCTGAGCAATCATCTTTATATTTATATCGACAGCGGAAAGAGACGCGAACACACGTGCGCATATACCGCTCTTACCTACCATATTGCGCCCGACGATAGCAACAAGAGCAAGTTCTTTCTTTGCGGTTACCTTAGCGCCCATCTCTGTTTCTATCTTAGAAACAATATCATACATATTGCTTCCGACAGAAGCGCCGGATACGACTATACTCATAGAATCTATTCCCGTAGGAACGTGCTCCACGTTTATTTTGTAACTTTCAAATATTTCAAGAACTCTTCTTGTAAAGCCGATTTCCGTCGACATATGATCTTTGAGTATGTCAAAGGAGACAAAATCTTTCTTTCCTGAAATACCCGTAATTATAGAAGAATCGTCATAGCAATCCTTTTTGATTATCGTTCCGGCACATTCGGGCTCGTTTGTATTCCTTATATTTATAGATATGTTTTTGTCTTGCAAAGGAGCTATGCTGTCCTCGTGAAGAACGTTTGCCCCCATGTAGGAAAGCTCGCGAAGCTCTGCATATGTTATCTGGGATATGTTTTTGGGATTCTCTACGATTCTCGGATCCGTTGCGAGTATACCCGTAACATCGGTCCAGTTTTCGTATATTCTTGCATTGAGAAAAGCCGCAAGATAAGAACCCGTTATATCCGAGCCGCCGCGCGAGAAGAGGCATATATCTCTGTTGGGGTATGAACCGTAAAATCCGGGAACAACGATTCTTCCGTGGCTTGAAAAGAGCTTCTTTGCGTTCTGTTCGCTGCGCTCGTAGTCGACAGTACCGTTGTAATTGAATCTTATTATATCCTTGGAATCGACAAAATCAAATCCGAGATATGCGCTCATAAGCTTTGCGGAGAAAAATTCGCCGCGGCTTACAAGATAATTCTGGTCTATGTGCTTATTAAGCTCTGCCTTAAACGCCGCAAGGTCTACGGAAATATCATAATCGAGTTCAAGATCTCTTGCGATCTCCATATATCTTCCCGCAATCATATCCCATATATCCGCGTAAGGAACGCCGTATTGCAGGTGCATATAAAGCGTGTACAGAAGATCCGTTATCTTTATATCGTCTTTCGTTCTCTTTCCGGGAGCGGAAACGACGACTATCTGTCTTTCCGAATCTTCCTCTATTATATTTCTGACTTTTTTAAACTGATCGGCGCTCGCCATAGAAGTTCCGCCGAATTTGGTCACTATCATCTTGTGTGGTTCTCCATTCTGTTATTTGGTGGCATTTGTGATTTTATGCAAAAGTATAATTGTCGTTTTTATAAAGCACTCACTGTGATTTTCAAATATCGCAGGCGCAAAGATCTTCAAAGGATTCTCTCTTTATCGCAACACGATCTCCGTTCTTTCCGACAAGAACAAGCGCGGGGCGCGGTATTCTGTTGTAATTCGAAGCCATAGAGTAATTATACGCTCCCGTAGTAAGAACAGCGAGAATATCTCCTCTTTCGGGACGCGCGATCATTACGTTTTCCTGAATAAGGTCTCCGCTCTCGCAACATCTGCCGGCAATAGAGCATTTGAAATCCGCCGCTTTGTCCGCCTTGCTCGCGACAAGGACTGTATAAGAGGAAGCATAAAGAGCGTATCTCGGATTATCGGGCATACCGCCGTCTACCGAAACATAATTTTTAAATCCTTTTATCTCTTTTACAGAGCCTACTGTATAAAGCGTTATGCAGCAGTCTGCAACTATACTTCTGCCAGGCTCCATGAGAATCTTCGGCATTTCAACGGAAAGTTCGGCACAGCGGCTCTTTATGTGCGAAGCGACATCGGCGATATTTTTTTCGATATCTATTTGAGGATCTTCTTCTATATATCTTACGCCGAAACCGCCGCCGAGGTTAAGAGTTTTTGCGGCAAATCCGAATTTTTCTTTTACATCCGCGATGAATTTTATCATTATATCCGCCGCGTCGCAGAAAGGATCGCATTCGAATATCTGAGAGCCTATATGGCAGTGGAATCCTTCGAGAGTTACGTTTTTCTTGGAAAGCGCCATAGCCGTTATCTCAAAAGCGCGTCCCGTCTCGATAGGAGAGCCGAATTTGGAATCGACATTTCCCGTGACAACGGCTTTATGCGTGTGCGGGTCGATTCCGGGAGTTATGCGAAGAAGAATCTTCTGATTTATTCCGTGAGAAGAAGCAATTCTGTCAACCGCGCAAAGCTCCTCTTCGTTGTCGACTATAAAATAGCCTATACCGTTTTCGATGGCGTATTCTATATCGGCATCGGTCTTGTTATTTCCGTGGAAATAAGCTTTTTCAAGCGGGAAACCCGCTTTTATAGCGGTATAAAGTTCTCCCGACGACACTATATCCGTTCCCATACCGCAAGAGGAAACTATGCGGTATATCTCAGTAAAGCAAAGCGCTTTTGACGCATAGAGTGGCATAGAATCTTCGCCGAAATATTTCTTCATAGAATCTACGTAAACGCGGCAATTTTCTCTGAGCTTGTCCTCGTCCATAACATAGAGCGCCGTGCCGTATTTTGCGGCAAGCTCTACTGTGTCATGTCCCGCTATTTCGAGATGTCCTTTATTATTTACCGAAAGATTTGAATAAAGCATTTTTGAACTTCCTTTCAGAGTTTTTTATCAAAGAAGCTTTGAAAGGCGTTCTACCGCCTCTATCGTAGCTTCGCGGCTTCCGAACGATGTGAGTCTGAAATATCCTTCGCCCTCAACGCCGAATCCCTCTCCGGGAGTTCCGACGATCTGTACGTTATTAAGAAGATAATCGAAAAATTCCCATGAGCCCATATTGTCGGGACAACGGAGCCAGAGATAGGGAGAGGAAATGCCGCCTGTGAATTCTATATTTTTAGACACAAGAAAATCTGCGAGTATCTTTGCGTTTTCCATGTAATAGTTTACGTTTGCCATGCACTCTTCCCAGCCATTTCCGGAAAGCGCCGCTTCTGCGGCTCTCTGCACAACATAAGGAACGCCGTTGAATTTTGTGGCCTGACGTCTTGCCCACATTTTGCAAAGCGAAAGTCCGCCCGCCGTAAGCTCTTCGGGAACTACGGTAAAGCCGCAGCGCGTACCTGTAAAGCCCGCTGTTTTCGAAAGGCTGCAAATCTCTATTGCGCAACCTCTTGCGCCTTCGACAGAATAGATCGTGTGCGGATAATCGCCGTGTATATACGCTTCATAAGCGGAATCGAATATTATAAGAGAGCCTGTTCTGAGAGCGAAGTCGACCCAGATTTTGAGCTGTTCCTTTGAATATACGGCGCCTGTCGGATTGTTGGGCGAGCAAAGGTATATAACATATCCCTCTTTATCAAGGCTTGCGTCTGGGAGCGGCAAAAATCCGTTTGACGCGTTTGCACTTATAAATCTTATCTTTCTTCCCGACATTATATTGCTGTCCATGTAAACGGGATAAACGGGGTCGGGGATAAGTATCTCGTTGTCGCCGAGAATGTCGACGATGTTGCCTATATCGCTCTTCGCGCCGTCGCTTACAAATATTTCATCCGGAGAAAGCTTTACCCCGAATGTTTCATAATGTTTTGCAACAGCTTCGCGGAGAAAATCATAGCCGTATTCGGGCGCATATCCGCGGAATGTGGATTTTTCAGCCATTTCATCCGTCGCTTTGTGCATGGCGGCGATAACGGACGGTGCAAGCGGAAGCGTTACATCGCCTATGCCGAGTCTTATTATCTTTTTATCGGGATGAGCTTCCGAATAGGCGCGTACTCTCTTGCCTATATCGGAGAAAAGGTAGCTCTCCTTTATGTTTTTGAAATTTTCGTTTACTTTAATCTTCATATTCGTATTCTCCCTCATATACTTTTGTCGCAGGACCCGTCATCTTTATTTTATAGTCCTTTGAACAGACAATGGAAAGCTCTCCGCCGATAAGTCTTACCGCAACGGGAACGTCAAAATCGACAAGTCCGTTTTTAACGCACGCCGCAACAGTCGCGCAGGCGCCCGTTCCGCAGGCATAAGTTTCCCCGCTTCCTCTTTCCCAAACGCGCATATCTACGGTTCTTCTGTCCACAACGCGAACAAATTCCGTATTCACTCTTTCGGGGAACATAGGATGATTTTCAAAAACGGGACCGATCTTTTCAACTTCAAAATTCTTGACATCGGGAACAAACGTGACCGCGTGGGGGTTACCCATGGAAACGCATGTTATTCTGTATTCTTTTCCGAGTATCTCAATAGGTTCATCGACGACCTCGTTTTTGTCGGAAACGACGGGGATTTCGGAAGGAACAAAGTTTGCGCTTCCCATATCTACGGCAACGCTCTTTACTTTTCCGTTTTCAACGGTAAGATCGAGATACTTTATACCGCTCTTCGTCTCTATCGAAAGTTCTTTTTTATCTGTTATCTTGTTGTCGTAAAGATATTTTCCCACGCAGCGTATCGCGTTCCCGCACATCATGCCTTCGCTTCCGTCGGCATTGAACATACGCATTTTCGCGTCGGCGATATCCGAATGGCATATCATAACAAGTCCGTCAGCGCCGACGGAAAAATGGCGCGGAGACATCGCAACAGAAATTCCGTTCGGATCGTCAAGTTCTTTTTCCATGCAGTTGACATATATATAATCGTTTCCTATGCCGTGCATCTTTGTAAATTTTATTTTCATTATACTCTGACCATGTCCTTTATATTATATAATCCCGCGCGCTTTCCTATAAGGAATTTTGCCGCGGATACCGCGCCTTTTGCAAAAAGCGAACGGTCATGCGCTTCGTGTTTCAATGTTATCGTTTCGGCGGCGGTGGAGATTATCACCTCGTGTATTCCGACAACATTGCCGCAACGAACGGAATTTATGCCTATTTCGTTGTCACAGCGCTTTTTCATTCCGGATCTTCCGCAGACAAATTCCGCATCCGGGCGCGATGTTTTTATCTCATTTGCGATAAGAAGCGCCGTTCCGCTCGGCGCGTCGAGCTTATTGCGGTGGTGTGTTTCAACTATTTCTATATCCGCGTCGGGAATAACCCTTGCCGCCTCTGCCGCGAACGCCGCAAGAACGGCAACGCCTATCGACATATTCGCGGAACGGAAAACAGGAATAATTTCCGCACACTCGTCGATATATTTAAGCTCTTCCTCCGTCATGCCCGTTGTGGCGACAACGGCGGGGATATTTCTTTTTTTCGCATAATCGAGAACGCTGTGAACAGCCGTGTGATGTGAAAAATCGATTATCACATCCGCATCTCCCGTAAAATCGTCTATCGCGCGGAGAACATCTTTTCCGTCTCCGTTTATATCTATAAGAGCCGCGATCTCAACATCGTCGCTTTCCTCTATGCTCTTAACTATCTCTTTTCCCATGCGCCCCATGGCGCCGTTCATTATAACCTTTATCATTATAAAAAGCCTCCGCAAAAGATATCAGACATTAAGTCCGTATTCTCTCATGACGGAAAGAAGCTTCTCATAAGCCTCTCCCTCCATGGGAACAAGAGGACCGCGGACATAATTCTTGCAATAACCGAGTGCCGCCATCGCCGCTTTTACGGGTATCGGGTTTACATCGGAGAAGAGGGCTTTCGTTATATTATGGAGTTCAAACTGCAATTTTGCGGCGCCTGCAACGTCGCCGCCGAAGAATTTATCGCACATCTCTGTCATCTTCTCGGGAAGTACGTTGGAAACCACGGATATAACGCCTTTTCCGCCGAGAGCGAGAAGCGGCACTACCTGATCGTCGTTTCCTGAATAAAGGTCGAGCTTGTCGCCTACAAGAGCCATTGTCTCGGTTATCTTGGCGATATTGCCGTTTGCCTCTTTGATTCCGACGATGTTTTCATGCTCAGCAAGGACGGCATACGTAGAGGGCTCTACATTAAGACCGGTTCTTGACGGAACATTATATATAATAACGGGTTTTTCGGAAGCGTCCGCAACATCCGTATAAAGCTTTATAAGTCCTTTTTGCGATGTCTTGTTATAATAAGGAGTTACAACAAGGAGCGCGTCTGCGCCTACGCGGCATGCTTCACGCGCAAGATCGAGTCCGTGCGCGGAATCGTTGCTTCCCGCTCCCGCGATTATCGGAACACGGTGCGCCGCTCTCTCCGCGGCAAAAGCAATAGCACTTATATGATCTTTGTCGTTAAGAGTAGATGCTTCTCCCGTTGTTCCGCAGATAACGAGCGCATTTATACCCCTTTTTATCTGATCCTCAATAAGATTTGAAAATTCCGCATAGTTTATTCCGTTTTCATCCATCGGAGTAATAAGAGCGGTAGCAGCGCCTTTGAAAACAGTTTTCTTTTTCATAGTGCTTTATTTGTCCTTTTCAAGGGACATCCTTTCTTTATTTTTCGTAAAACGACAGGGCTTTAACGGAAGGCAAAAGCGGCGGGCCGAAACCACTAGGGTCGCTCGCCTGTCGCCGCTTTTACCTCATTGCAACATATCAAAACGTCGAGTTCTGTTTTGAGCATTTTCACATGAAATAAAAAAGCAGCCGGCGGAAACCGACTACCAAAAAATCAAAGACAATAATAATCAAAAATCGTCTTTATAATCAATAGCTCTCCGCAATAAAGCGACAATCGGTCGGATATTATTCCGCCTGACCAGGGACAGATTACCGTATATACCGCCCTTCGGCACTCATTCCTTTCATGCGACCGAACACACGGATGTTCTGAAAATGCGCCACACTACTGATAATAAAGTGCTCCTCTATCATTATTCGTTTTATTTTAACATACATATATGCGCGTGTCAATGATTTATTTAAAGAAAAATATCGAATATTGCACGCTTTTTTGTATTTTTTCTGTTATTTGAAGCACGCGCTTCATTTTGCGGAAAAATTCAGTTTTTCCAGACTCAAAAACGTGCCGCATTTGCAGGGTTAAAGCAAAACCGTAAATACGGCTATACCCTTTTTTATCTCGGACAAAAATTTATATTTTCATAAATGCAAACACTTTGTGTTTGCAGGGTTAGGACAAAACCGTAGATACAGCTATACCCTTTTTTACCTCAGACAAAAATTTATATTTTCATAAATGCAAACACTTCGTGTTTGCAGAGTTTACACAACTTGGAAAAGATAAAATTTAAGGTAATCCGTCTCCGGAACATTCAAAAGAATCGGGTGGTCGGGACCTTGCGTGCGCGCCTCTATCTGTTTTAATTCCACCGACGCGTCGCGCGATGCTTCCTTCAACATCTTTATAAAATCCCCGCTCGGCATAAAATGAGAGCAGGAGCACGTCGAAAGAAATCCCCCGCGCGGGAGAAGTTTCATTGCGCGGTAGTTTATCTCTTTATATCCACGATACGCGGAAGCGGCTGTCTTTCTGTTCTTTGTAAAAGCAGGCGGATCGAGAATTATAAAATCATAATCATTCTTTTTCTCTTTTTCAAGAGACGGCAAAAGGTCGAAAACATCTGCGCACAAAAAATCCATTTTTCCCTCTATTCCGTTGAGTCTGGCATTGGCTCTTGCCATTTCAACGGCGGAAGAAGAGACATCAACCGCAAGAACGCTTGCGGCACCTCCCATTACGGCATTCATCGCAAAAGATCCCGTATGCGTAAAACAATCGAGGACATGTTTTCCCTTTGCAAGCTTTGACACCGCAAGGCGATTATACTTTTGATCGAGGAAAAATCCCGTTTTCTGACCGTTTTCAAAATCCACGTGATATTTTATGCCGTTTTCGGTTATTACCGTATTTGTGGAATCGGGATGCGTTCTGCCCTCTTTTTCATACCAGCCCTTGAACTGATGAAGTCCTTCAAGCTCGCGTATTGCCACGTCTTCACGTTCATATATTCCCGATATCTTCTCTCCGATGGAATCGAATTTTTCAAACAGTATATCGAAGATCATATTTTTTATCTTGTCCATTCCGAAAGAAAGAACCTGTACCACAAGAATATTGGAAAAACGGTCCACAGTGAGCCCCGGAAGTCCGTCCGCCTCTCCGAAAACAATGCGGCATGAGGAAAAATCCTCTCCCATTACGGCTCTTCTGAAATCGACGGCATAACTTATTCTGCGTTCGAAAAACGCACGTTCGAATTTCTCGTTGGCATTCGACGAAAGAAGTCTTATTCTTATTTTGCTTTTATCGCTCCAAAATCCCGTTCCGAGATAAGAATCCTTTACGGAAAAAACATCGCAAAGCTCTCCGTTTGAAGAAGGAGCGCCCGAAATTATCTCCGTATCGTATATCCATGGATGTCCGTTTTTCAAAGAGTACTCCGCTTTCTTGCTCACCGTTATTTTTGGAAATTTTCTTTCATTTTTCATACCGTCACCGCCGTTAAATTCATTGAATTATATTTTAGTATATTGTTCTCCGTATGTCAACAAATAAAGTTTTTATTTTCTGTTGAAAAAAGCCGTATTTTATGATAAAATTTTTAAAACACACCTTTCTTTCAAAAGAAAGGTCTTGGGAAGAACTTTGTCCAAAAACACTTTACAAAAGCTTTTGAAGTTTTCAAAGAAACTTTTCACGAAAAGTTTCTTTGATTCGGGTTTGGGGTGAAAACCCCGATAAAAAGCCCTCAAAACTTCTTAATAAAATAACTCCAAAACGGTGTGATATGAAAATACTTGTTATAGACGGTCAGGGCGGAAAGCTCGGACGCACTCTTATAGAGAAAATACGCATGGAGCTCCCGAATGAAAATATAATATGCATAGGCACAAACAGCACGGCAACCGCCAATATGTTAAAGGGCGGCGCCACGCAGGGGGCGACGGGAGAAAACGCAGTTTACGTCTGTGCCGCAGACGCGGACATAATCGCAGGTCCGATAGGGATAGTTATCGCGGATTCGCTTTTGGGAGAGATAACGCCGAAAATCGCGCTTTCCGTTTCGCGCAGCAAAGCAAAAAAAATACTCATTCCCTACAACAAATGCGGAACAGTCATCGCGGGAACGGACAAGCTTTCTCTCACAGAGCTGATTTCCGAGTGCGTCGGAGAAATAAGCTCCATGGCAAAAAAAGAAGTTTAATCAAAAAAGTCTTAGAAAATTAAAAAAACGAATAATATTTTTGATAACAAAATACTTTTACTCAAAAAAAATAAAAGCGCGGCTTTTCAGCCGCGCTTTATATTTTTATTTATTAACCGCAGCAGCAGGAGAGAAGAAGAATCGCGATTATAACGATCCATATAATGTTATCGTTGTTGAAAAGATTGCAAAGACAGTTATTCATAAAAATCCTCCGTAAATTTTTAATAGCAAAATCATTGTTATCGACAGGCAAAACTTTTTTCGCCTATCTGTTATCATTTTATGGCGCATTCCCTTTTTTGTGACTGATAAAAACAAAAAACGCCAACATGATTTTACACTACGCCTCTGCCATTACGTTATAGCCTAACCATATTTTTAATTGCCGATCAAAGATACCGTTTTATTGATGATAATAATCGAAAAAGTCGGCTATTTTGTCTATTGCTTCTTTCAGGACCTCTATACGCGGAAGATAAACGATTCTGAAATGATCCGGTCTCTTCCAATTAAATCCTCCGCCGTGTATTAAAAGTATTTTCTTGTCGCGAAGCAGATCCAAAGCAAACTGTTCATCGTTTGTAATATGAAATTTGTCCGTATCTATCTTCGGGAACATATAAAAAGCCGCCTTGGGCTTCACACAGGTAATGCCGGGAATATCCGATATTGCATTATAAACATACTCTCTCTGTTCGTAAATTCGCCCGCCCGGCACAATATAATTTTCCACACTCTGATATCCGCCGAGCGCCGTCTGAACGATAGACTGGGCAGGCACGTTTGAACACAGACGCATATTGGAAAGCATATTGATGCCCTCTATATAGTCCTTGGCTACCTTTTTATTGCCGCTGAGAATCATCCATCCTATCCTGAAACCCGCGATCATATGCGACTTGGAAAGACCGCTGAAAGTTACGCAGAATATATCGGGTGCCATGGAAGCAATAGAGATATGCTTCTCTCCGTCCATGACCAAACGGTCGTAAATCTCATCCGAAAAAATCATAAGACCGTATTCTCTTGCTATATCGACTATCTGCTGTAAAATTTCTTTGGGATATAAAGCACCCGTAGGATTGTTGGGATTGATAATAACGATAGCCTTTGTTTTATCTGTAATCTTTTTCTTTATATCGTTTATATCCGGATACCATTCCGACTGCTCGTCACAAATATAGTGAACGGCTTTTCCGCCCGCAAGCGTCGCGCAGGCTGTCCACAGCGGATAATCGGGAGAAGGGATCAAAATTTCGTCGCCGTTGTCAAGCAAAGCGGACATACACAGATTGATAAGCTCGCTCACTCCGTTCCCGGTATATATGTCTTCGATGGAAACATTCGGTATCTTTTTTAGTTGCGCATATTGCATTATCGCTTTTCTGGCAGAAAACAGCCCTTGCGCCGCAGAATACCCTTCGCATTCTGTAAGCTGTCTTCGCATATCATAAATCACCTCGTCGGGTGTACGAAAACCAAACGGTGCGGGATTGCCGATATTAAGTTTCAATATCTGCGTTCCCGCCTGCTCCATTCTCGCCGCTTCGTCTACGACAGGTCCCCTTACATCATATAATACATTATCCAATTTAGTCGATTTCTTAAATTCACGCATTACTTCCCCTCCCGCGCATATACTTTTTGAATCATTTTCGCCGCTATATAGTTTTATATCACGAGTTCCGTTTTTCAACCAATCTTCGTCGACCGTCAATACGTCCGCAAGAAAATGAAGTATATCCGCTCTCGGAATATTTTTGCCGCTTATATATTGGCTCATATGACTTTTACCGAGCTTGATTCCTCTTTCTTGTGCCATACGGATCAAATCTATCTGCTTTTTTCCCTGATTTTCCATGGAAGTCTTTAATCTTTTCGCAAAAGTCTCCTCTGCCATTTTTACCTCCGAGCCATTCATAAAGATTCAATGTGAAAACATTATACCATAAAAAGCAAAAAGTTCAATACAAAAAATCAAAAAGTGCAAAAGTTCAATTTTCCTGCAAAAAGTTCAATTTTATCATGATATTTTCATATAGATATTATCAATATATGTATTATCGCGTGAATAAATACAGCCCGCCGTATTTCTTGCGAATACAGCGGGCTCTTTACTTACAGGATTTTTTCACCGAAAGCAAATCAAAAACATATTTATATACTTTTCATCAGGTTTTGAGTTTTCTGGATTTTCCTATCGTGTAGCCTATGAAGAAAACAAACATAATGAAAATGAGATCGAGGTACACCTCAAAGGCAGAGATATCAAGTCTTGTTATCCCGTGCACAAAAGTTCCGACATAGGAGAAGAGTCCCATTCCCGTAGCAGCCATATAAGCCACTCGTCTGAGCGATTCCGCGCCGAAATAGGCGGAAAGTATAAACACCGTATAAAGCACCGCGCAAATTATCGGAAAAGCGTTTGCGATAAAAAGAGATTTTACCATATTCTTTTTAAATAACGCGAAAAGGAAGCCGCAGGCGCCCCATATAAACATTGCAAGTATTAGGATAAGCGCGCCAGGAACGGAAAATATTTCGCCTTTTATAAAAGGTATGGTATCGGACAGTATCAAAAGATACAAAGCGGTCGATAGGACGGGAACGGCGGCAAGGCTCCATACCCAAAGAGACGGCCTGTTTTTTACTGCGGAAGAGTTTTTTTCGGAGATTTTTTTTGACATAACATTTCCTTTCATATTTCTATCGTTTTATTCAGCGCAAAAGAGTATATATATGCGTGCGAACATTTTTTGCCGAACATTTTTTCGCAAGCGTATTTGTAATATTCCATCTGCCTTGTGTGGCGCGTACGCAAAGTATTCTCTGCCACTGAAATATCGGTATCAGGCGGGAAGCGGTCCGTTTTATAATCGACAAGAATGAGTTCGTCGTTCTCATCGAAAAATGCGCAGTCTATTATTCCCTGCACGAGCAGAGTCTCACCCGAAAGCGCTTTCTTTGTTTTCTCGTTTTCGGTCAGATTTTCCGCGGGATAATTGATTATAAAACGCTTTTCCCTGTAAAGCTTCCTGCTTTTTTTCATGCTTTCCGCAAGAGGAGAAGAAAAGAATTTCAGCACTGCTTTTCTGTTTATAAGCGGAACGTCCGACGGAAAAATGAATTTTTCCCGGCAGAGACGATCTATCTCTCCGTTTATTCCGAGACGCATAAGAGAATCGAAATCAAAAAACTGCATGAATAAGTGCGTGGCATTTCCGCGCATGGCGCCGCTTGAACTTTCCTCGGCGTCCATCATAAATTTCGGCTTTTTTATTTTGCCGTCTTCCTCATTTTCCTCGGAAATATCGACTGCACCGTCGTCATCGAGAATATACGGATAAAGCTTCGATACCGAAATTTTCGACGGCACTTTGCACAGTTCCTCATTTTCATATTCGTGTGAAAATCTCTCGTAAATAATCTTTTTGGCTTCTGTATACGTTATCTCTCCGTCAAAATCGGATAAAACCGTTTCTTTGACGGAATTTTCTTCGGTTTTCTCCGTATCGCAAACAAATTCGAAATCGTAAATATCCTCTTTTCCCGCAACCGACGGCAGTATCATTTCAAGATAGTTTTTCGAATTTATCGCGGCGTAATGCGAGAAAAATTCGCCCTCAAAGGAAAAATATGTGTCGTTTTTTCCGGGAGTGATATCGTAGCACGAAAGAGGAAAACTTTTTGTCTCTTTTACCGTCGCGGTTATAAAAAGCTTTTCTTTCGCACGGGTGAGGGCGACATAGAGCACGCGCATCTCCTCCGCCCTTACGGATTTTGCGACTTTTAACGCCGCTATCGCCCTTTGCGGAGTGTTAAGCCTTTCAAGCCCGCTCTTCGCGGATATGCGCGGCAATATTCCCATGTTTTTATCGAATATTATGTCCTTTTCGGAATCTTTTAAATTAAAATCCGAACCGCAGGCACAAACAAAACAAACGGGAAATTCGAGTCCTTTTGATTTATGCGCCGAAATTATCTTTACGGAATCCTGGGTTTTGGAAGCGCCGCTCAGTTTTATTTTGGTTTTATTTTCGACGACGTCTGTTATAAAAGAAAGAAAATCATAAACGCCGCGGAAAGAAGAGCCGGCAAAGCTCCTCGCATAATTATAAAGCTGTATAAGATTTGCTTTTGCCGTTTCTCTGCCGTGTATGTCGTCCTCTTCGGAAACGGTCACAAGAGAGAGTATTTCTTTTTCCGTATATATCTGCCACAAAAGCTCATCGCAGGAAAGCACGCGCGCTTTCTCTCTGTACCTGTTATAATCCGAAAGAAAACGAAGCCCCTTTTTGAATTCCTTTTCCTTTGTGAATTTGCAAAAAGCAGAAAACAAACTGCCGCTCTCATCGTATCTGCGTATATATAAAAGCTCATCGAGCGTAACGCCGTAAAGCGGGCTTTTAAGCGTTGCCGCAAGATAAATATCGCGTTCCGGGTTGTCTATGACATTCAAAAGCGCTATCACGAGAAGGACTTCGGGACTCTCGAAAAAACGTTCCTCGGCGACCTCTTCGCAAGGTACAGAGCGCTTTTCCAGCGCATCGCGAAATCTTTTGGCGTGCGTCTGGACCGAGCGGATTATTATTACTATATCGGATGGGCGAATGACCGTGTCGTCCGCTTTTTTCTCTCCGCCCCCAAGCATTGTTTTTATTTTTTCGGCGACATATTCCGCTTCCCTGTCGCTTCCGTTTTCTTCATCCTTTACACAGAGCGCTATATGTACTTTATCTCCGTGTTTTCCGTCGCCGTAAAGCTTGTCGTCGTCTCCGTACGACATTATCCCGCCCTTTTCCATCTGCGTTTCGAAAACGGCATTGGCAAAATTCAGAATTTCGTCGGTGGAGCGGAAATTTTTCGAAAGAAAGACTTTCTGTTCATCCGCCATGTTTTCGGCGGAATATTTTCCGCTTCTGTTTATAAGATTTTCGAATATCGACGGGTCGGCGCTTCTGAAAGCATATATGCTCTGCTTTATATCCCCGACGACAAAACGGTTGTTTCCCTTTGAAAGAGCTGTAAATATTGCGTCCTGGACTTCGTTTGTGTCCTGATATTCATCTATGTAAATCTCGTCGAATTCCTCTCTCAAAGAAAGCGCAAGAGGAGTCGGGGCTTTCGTCTTTCTGTCTATTACAAGGTTCAGTGCCGCGTGCTCTATATCGGAAAAAGAGAGCGCATGGCGGCGTCTCTTCTCCGTATCAAAACGGCGTTTATACTCACATAGAAACGTATAAAGATCGCAAAGAGAGGAGTAAACAAGGCGGCTGCCGTCCTTTGCCGCGCCGTCTCCGAAAGAAAAAAACGAAGAGACTATGTTTTTATAATCTTCTTTGCAGGCGTCTCTCATACCGTTGAAATAGTTTACAACAGTAGTCGGGACATATCCTCTTTTTGCCGCGGGCTTTTTAGGAAATTCATATGAAGTAAAGATGTTCTTCACCTCATCGTAGCTTCTTCCCACCGATATCGCGCTTTCCACACGGGAAAGAAAGTCTATATCGCCCGAAATCGCGTCCGCGTATTTTGCGATGTTCTCATCGGAAAGTATCACATCATAAAAAGAAGAAAGTATATTTTTATAATGGCGCGCATAATCGAGGATATACGAAAAAGCATACGCGCCGAAAGGAGTTTTCGAAAAATCCTCTCCGTCAAATAAAACGGTGTCGCGGAATTTTTTCAAAGTGTCGATAAAATCTATTGTATTCGAAAGTTTATCGTATATAAAAGAAATATTTCCGGAAAGAGCCGCGTCATCCCCCGGCTTTCCGAAAGTATCGGCAAACGCGCCGAAATCCTCTATTTTGCCGAAAGTATCGTCTACTCTTCCGGCGTAATAATCGTTTATAAGCTCGTCCGCGATATTGAGGCGCAGAAGCTCATCCTGCGTATCGGAAAGCACGGAAAAGTCGGAAGGGACTTTGCAAAGCTGAAAATTCGACCTTACAAGAGAGGCGCAAAAGCTGCTTATCGTGCTTATTTTCGCCCCCGACGATTTTATGAGCTGTCTTCTCATATGAGATGACGACGGGTTGTCCGAAAGCGCGGAAGAAAGCGCTTTTCTTATTTTAACAAGCAAGTCCGACGCCGCATCATTTGTAAATGTGACTATGAGCATTCCCGATATGTCGGCGCCGTTTTGGAGCTTTTCTATTATCCTTCTTGTAAGGACCGTCGTTTTTCCCGAACCTGCGGCGGCGGAAACGGCAAGACTGCAATTTCTCGCGTCGATAGCCGCGCGCTGCGCTTTCGTCCATTTTACTTCTGCCATATTCCGCCTCCTTTTAAAATAAGGTTATTTTTTATTGCGTTGCCGTTTTTATTTTATATTATAAATCACAAGCATAAATATGTCAACTTGACAAAGCAAAAAGGACGGTTTCCCGTCCTTTTATTATGCTTTCACCAATTACTCATTGGTTTTCCGTATTGATCAAAATAAGAATGTGTTTCATTTCCGTATTTATCATACGTTATAATATGACACCTGCCTATCTTATCATAAAACACGGCAGATCTTAAATTCCCATCTTCACCATAAGTTATGTCTTCCTGGGTTTCGCCGTTTGGATAAAATTTCATGGTACAAAATATTGTACCGTTTTCGTAATAGTATATATCATCCGTTCTGACTCCGTTTTCATCAAACCCCAAAATACATTCTATCTTTCCCGATTCGTAATAATATATTATCTCTTCATATTCGCCCCTATCATTAAGATTTCTTTTACATTTGGGAGTGTTATTATCATAGTAATATGTTTCTTCTTTTAATTCCCCGTTTTCATGATATAGGTATACAACATCATAATTGCCGTTTTTCGAATACCAATACTTTGCTTTTTCATGTCCGTTGGCATAATAGGTTTTCTCTATATATTTCTGTCCGTTGTTATAATAGGAAATATCTTTCGTGAACTTACCTGCCTCGTTATATTCCGATTCTGTTTTAATTGAACCGTTGGCATAATATTCAACTATGCTTTTTCTCGTTCCGTCCGCATAATATTCGTATATATGTAATTCTCCGCCCACATGGAGAAGATTTTTTTTCGTTTTTCCGTTAGAATAATATTCTTTTGAAGAACTGACCTTACCCTTTTCATCATAAAATGTTGTTTCCTTTTTCTGACCTTCTTCATAATAAGAAACAAATTTTTTTCCGCCGTCATAATACTCCGTCTGACTTTCCGTGTTTCCGTTTTTATAATACGCCAAAATAAGAATAACTTTCTCTTTTTCGTCATATTCAGAGACTTCCTGCTTTAAACCGTCATCATAATATTTAGTTATGCGCTTTATTTTTCCGTCGACTGTATATTCGGCAGATTCTCTATAATTTTCGTTGTTCCCGTTTTCGTCATATTTCAGTATCTCCCGTACGATACCGTTCTCATCATAAAGCGTCGTTTCATCAACATTGCCGTTTTCGTAATACTTGGTTTCAGACTTTTTAGTTCCGTCGGCAAGATAATCCTCAGAAGTTTTAAAATTCCCGTTTTCGTAATATTCGGTATAATCCATATATTCCATGAGAACTTTTTCGGCATTATAGAAGGAGACGCGCGTCTTTCTGCCGTCTATGTCATAGAGGGTCTCCGTGATTTCGGAGAGGACATTTTCAATATATGTCATCTCCTCTTCTTTTTCGACATTTCCGTCTTTATCGTAGTATACTTTTTTTACAACGTTTCCCGCGTCATCTTTGAATTTTTCCACCTTTGTGCAGGAAACAAGAATAAATACGGACAAAATCGCAAGGATAAAAGCTACTGTCTTTTTCATAAATAAACCGTGCTCCTTTGTATAAAAATCCTTATATGTAACTATATCGGGAATGAAAAACGAAATTTACTTACAACGGCAAAATTTGCAAATATTTTCATTTATATTATAAATCACAAACAAGAATATGTCAACTTACACAAAACAAAAAGGACGGTTTCCCGTCCTTTTATTATGCTTTCACCATTCTTCTATCTGTTCGCCTTTTTCATTGAATTTATAGTGCGTTTTGTTCCCGTTTTCGTCATACATTGTAACATCTATTCTGCCTAATTCATCGAACAATGTTACATAACTGAGTTCTCCGTTCTCATAATATCCTGTTTTTTCTTTTGTTCTACCGTTTTCATAATATTTAAAAATTTGATGAATCTTTCCGCTCTCATAGTAATATATACCTTCTTTGCTTTCACCGTTTTCGTAATAATAGTAGTGGTGACTCAATTTGCCGTCGGATTTATAATATAAAAGCTCTTTATCGGTTCCGTCGGAATAATAAAATTTTTGGATATACGCATCTACGCTTTCTACGTAAAATAAATCTTCTTCAATTTTTCCGTTTTCATCATATTTGCAAACAAAGTCATAATTTCCGTTTGGCAAATACCAATACACCTCTTTTATATTTCCGTTTTCATAAAATTTCTCCTCTTTTTTCACCTTGCCGTCGCTATAATAAGTTACATATTTTGTACTTCTGCCGTCTTCATTATACTCCGCTTCGATTTTCAGTTTACCGTCACTGTAATATTCATGATGGCTCTTTAATCTTCCGTTCATGTAATATTCCAGAATTTTATGCTCTCCCTTGGTATAAGTCGTAACGGATTTTGGATTGCCGTTTGAATAAAATTCCGACGAACTCTCTAAAACTCCATTGACATAAACATTATCCGTCTTCAATTTGCCATTTGAAAAATATTCCTTGGAGGTCTTTAACTTTCCGTTTCTATCATAGCTAATCTCTTCTTTTTTGGAAGAATCACTGTAATATGAGGTGAAGATTTCCACCTTGTCGTTGCTGTAATACTTAGTGCTGGTCTCTATATTTCCGTTTCTGTAATATGTAATAACGAGCGTCTTATCTCCCGATAAAGAATATTCGGTACGTTCGCTCATTCCGCCGTTATCAAAATATTTAATAAAGCTTTTCTCATTTCCCTGGGGATAATACTCGGTCTTTTCATTATAGGTTCCGTTTTCTTTATAGTATACGACACTTGCCTTAAAACCGTCGCGGTCGAAAACGGTCATCATCTTTTCCCTGCCGTTTTCATAGTAAGACGCCGTATATAATTTCAAACCGTCATCGTAAAGCGTTTTTTCCGCGCTTCCCTTTTCGTCATATCTCAATATTTCCTTTATGACGCCGTATTCATTATAAAGCGTAGTTTCTTTGACGTCGCCGTTTTCGTAATATCCGGTATAATCCATATATTCCATGAGCACTTTTTCGGCGTTATAAGAAGAGACGCGCGTCTTTCTGCCGTCTGTGTCATAGAGGGTCTCAGTGATTTCGGAGAGGACATTTTCAATATATGTCATCTCCTCTTCCTTTTCGATATTCCCGTCTTTGTCGTAGTATACTTTTTTTATAACGTTTCCCGCGTCATCTTTGAATTTTTCCACCTTTGTGCAGGAAACAAGAATAAATACGGACAAAATCGCAAGGATAAAAGCTACTGTCTTTTTCATAAATAAACCGTGCTCCTTTGTATGAATAATCTTTATCTCAGAACTATATCGGGGAGAGTAAAACCAAAACTGCATTATGACGGAAAAGCCGAAAATATTTTCATTTATATTATAAATCACAAACAAGAATATGTCAACTTCCACAAAACAAAAAGGACGGTTTCCCGTCCTTTTTATAAAAAACAATATAAACTTACGCTTTGTCCTTGGAACCGAGAACGTTCTCGATTTTATGTTTTACCATCTTCTTGACTTCGTCGCGACCGACAGTAAGATACGTTCTGGGGTCGAATACTTCGGGCTGATTTTTAAGAACGCGGCGAATGCCTGCGGTCATTGCAAGACGGATATCGGAGTCGATATTGATCTTGCAGACAGCCATGCTTGCAGCTTGACGGAGCATGTCTTCGGGAATACCGATTGCGTCGGGCATATTTCCGCCGCAAGCGTTTATCTCGTCAACGAGATTCGGGATGACGGAAGAAGCGCCGTGAAGAACTATCGGGAAATTGGGAAGTCTCTTGGATATCTCTTCGAGAATATCGAAACGGAGCTGCGGCTTTGTGCCGGGTTTGAACTTGTATGCGCCGTGGCTTGTACCGATAGCGATAGCAAGAGAGTCTACGCCTGTACGTGTAACGAATTCTTCTACTTCTGCGGGATTTGTGAACATAGCGTCCTCTGCCGTAACATGAACGTCGTCCTCGATACCTGCGAGCTTGCCGAGTTCGCCCTCTACTACTACGCCGTGAGCATGAGCGTATTCAACAACTTTCTTTGTGAGTTCTACATTCTCGTCAAAAGAATATTTGGAACCGTCTATCATGACAGAAGAAAATCCGCCGTCTATGCAGGATTTGCATATTTCAAAATCAGCGCCGTGGTCAAGGTGAAGAGCAAGGTCTATGCCTGTGTCTTCGACAGCAGCTTTTGCAAGAGCCATAAGATATGCGTGTTTAGCATATTTTCTGGCACCAGCCGATACTTGAAGGATAACGGGAGAATGATCTTCCGCGCACGCTTCCGTGATAGCCTGGATTATTTCCATGTTGTTTATGTTGAAAGCGCCTACGGCATATCCGCCTTTGTAAGCCTTTTCAAACATTTCTTTTGTTGTAACTATTGCCATTTTTATTCCTCGTTTCCGCATAACATTAAAAAAATGTACGCAAAATAATTTAGCTTATGAAATATATAATACACGAAACAGCGATTTTTTGCAATATAATTTCAAATTTTCTTTTGCCGTAAATAGGATTTTAAAAGAATTTTTTCTTTAAAATCCATAAAAGCCGCCCGATTTGGTGTTATCCGACCGCTTTTCCGACGAAAAAGCAGTGCGACAATATATAAATATGAAAAAAATGTAAAACCTTTTTCGAAAAACTATTTACTTTGCAAATTTCGTGTGGTATAATGGGCAGGTAGACAACCATGACACCGTTTGCGGACAAAAGGCTTTATCAAAAGCGTTTCACCCGCCGCTCGCGTTGTTATAGGTTTGCTAAAAATTTTATGAGGTGAAAATCATGCTTAAAGAAGAAAAACAGGTCATCATCACAGAAAACCAAACTCACGAAGGCGACACAGGTTCTCCCGAAGTACAGATAGCTATTCTCACAAACAGAATCGCTTCTCTTACGGAGCATCTTAAAAAGAATCCCCAGGACAACCACAGCCGCCGCGGTCTTTTCAAAATGGTCGGTAAGAGAAGAAACCTTCTCGGTTACCTCCAAAAGAAAGACGTTGAGCGCTATCGTGCTATAATCGAGAAGCTCGGAATCAGAAAATAAGTTTGGCAAAGAAGGGACGGACGGCTGTTCGTCCCTTTTAGACGTATTTAACGCGATTTGTTTGATCTTGTATAGCAGTTAAACGAGCGCCGGAAAATTCCGACATTCATTTAAGTGCTAAACAACTTCGGGCATTCGCGATAAAAATATTTTTTCAGGAGTTAAAAATGTTCGAAAACTACAAAGTGTTCAATTACACTTATGCCGGCAGACCCCTTACGGTCGAAACAGGCAAAGTTGCAGGTCTTGCAAACGGTTCTTGCATGATACACTACGGCGACACCGTTATACTCGCCTGCGCAACTGCAAGCGCAAAACCGCGCGACGGCATCGATTTCCTTCCCCTTTCCGTCGACTACGACGAAAAGATGTACGCGGTAGGAAAAATTCCGGGAGGATTTCTCCGCCGTGAAGGCAGACCTTCCGAAAAGGCTATACTCACAAGCAGAGTTATAGACAGACCCATACGCCCGCTTTTCCCGAAGGATCTTCGCAACGACGTTGCCCTTACGCTCACGGTAATGTCCGTCGATGAAGATTGCTCCCCCGAAATAACGGCAATGATAGGTGCGTCCATCGCCCTTTCCATCTCCGATATTCCGTGGAACGGACCTATCGGCGGCGCATTCGTCGGACTTGTAAACGGAGAGGTCGTCATAAACCCGACAGCGGCGCAGAGAAAAGAAAGCACGCTTGAACTCACCGTTGCGGCAAGCGAAAAGAAAGTCGTCATGATAGAAGCGGGAGCAAAAGAAGTTCCCGACGACGTTATGTTCGACGCTATCATGAAAGGACACGAAGCAATAAAAGATCTTCTCGTGTTCATAAACGGCATAATCGCCGAAATAGGCAAACCGAAATTCGAATACCCTTCCTGCGAACTCGATCACGATATGTTCGATAAGATATTCGATTTCTGCGAAAAAGATGTTATGGAAGCGCTCGACACGGACGACAAGACCGTAAGAGACGCCAAAATGCAACCTATCATAGACAGAATCTCCGAAACCTTCTCGGAAGAATATCCCGATCTTGCGGTAGTTCTTCCCGAACTCATATACAAGATACAGAAAAAGATAGTCCGCCGCTGGCTCCTCGTTGACAAAAAACGTGTCGACGGCAGATCCATGGACCAGATACGTCCTCTTGCGGCAGAGGTTGCTCTTCTTCCCAGAGTTCACGGAAGCGGTCTTTTCACACGTGGTCAGACGCAGGTCATGACGATCGCAACGATCGGTGCTCTTTCCGACAGTCAGCTTCTCGAAGGACTCGACAATGAGACCGAAAAGAGATATATGCACCACTACAATATGCCCGGATATTCCACAGGCGAAGCAAAAGCCCTCAGAAGCCCCGGCAGACGTGAGATAGGCCACGGTGCTCTTGCAGAGCGCGCGCTCGTTCCCGTACTTCCCTCTGTTGAAGAATTCCCCTATGCAATGAGACTCGTTTCAGAGGTTGTTTCCTCCAACGGTTCCACGTCTCAGGCATCTATATGCGGTTCAACACTTGCCCTCATGGACGCAGGCGTTCCGATAAAAGCTCCCGTAGCCGGCATTTCCTGCGGACTTATAACGGCAGAAGACGGCTCTTTCGATACAATGCTCGATATTCAGGGACTTGAAGACTTCTACGGAGACATGGACTTCAAAGTTGCCGGAACACACAAAGGTATCACGGCAATTCAGATGGACCTCAAAATCGACGGTCTTACACCCGAGATCATCAAAAAAGCATTCGAACAAACGCATAAAGGCCGCGATTATATAATCGACGACATCATTCTCAAAGCTATTCCCGCCCCCAGAGAAGAAGTAAGCAAATACGCTCCCAAGCTTATCCAGATGAAGATAAATCCCGATAAGATACGCGACGTAATCGGCTCCGGCGGCAAGATAATCCAAAAGATCACAGCGGACACAGGCGCCAAGATAGACATCAACGACGACGGCAGCGTATATATTCTCGCTATCAACCGCGATGCGGCACAGGAAGCAAAGAATATTATCGACGCTATCGTATTCGAGCCTGTTGACGGTTGCTGCTACACAGGTACAGTAACAAGAATCATTCCGATAGGCGCATTTGTTGAAATCGCTCCCGGAAAAGAAGGTCTTGTTCACATCTCCAAGCTCGCAAACAAGAGAGTCGAGCAGGTTGAAGACGTAGTTTCCGTAGGCGACGTCGTAACAGTCAAGTTCCTTGGAACAGACGAAAAAGGCAGACTCAATCTTTCTATGAAAGACGCTCAAAACGGCTGATAAAAAATAAAAAGCACGGCTTTGCCGTGCTTTTTTGTTGTGCATTATAAATTGGGGCTTCCGCCCCAAACCCTGACACAAGAGACTTTTCGAGAAAAGTCCCTTGGAACCTCAAAAGCCTCGCCAGAATAAATTTGTATGTTCGGTGCGAAGTTCTTTGGCTTACCTTTCTCCGAAAGAAAGGTGTGTTTACAGTTTGCGTATGACCTTGCAGGGGTTGCCAACAGCAAGGCTTTTTGGCGGGATATCCTTTGTAACGACGCTTCCCGCGCCTATAACGCTGTCATTTCCTATCGTAACACCGGGAAGGATAATAGCGCCTGTGCATATCCAGACATTGTCGCCTATCGTAACGGGGTGCGTGTATTCAAGTCCGGCAATTCTGTTTTCAACGTCCATGGCGTGCTCTTCCGTTATAATGCTGACATTTGGAGCTATAAAAACGTTGTTTCCTATCGTTATCTTACCGCTGTCCATAAGCTTGCCGTTTACGTTCATAAAGAAGTTGTCGCCTACCGTAGTGTTGTAACCGTATGTACAGAAAATCGGCTGTTCTACAACGCAATTCTTACCGACTTTGCCGAGAATGCCGCGTATGGCTTCGCTTCTCTTTTCTCTGTCGAGCGGATTTAAGTTGTTGTATTCATAAACCTTTTTCACCGTCACATCGCGGTCCGCCGCAAGCTCTGCGTCGGCAGGCTGATATAGCATTTCCGCATAAGATTTTTCTTTTTCCGTCATGTTTTTCCCCTCTTAAATATATCTTTTATAATCTGTGATAATATTTTTCTTTCGTTTAAAGCCGTTTGAGGCAAGAATACTTTTTGTCGCTCTCAAACCCGTTTTTTCTGTAAAAATTCAAAGTGCTTTTTTATAAAGTTTGAAACACCTTTACATCTCCAATTAACTTTATACTGCCGTTATCCACAATAACCGCACCGTTCATAAGAGAGGTAGCATATACCGTCTTTCCGCGCTCCGTGAGGACTTTTTTGATAGCTTCGTTTTGAACCTCCGTTCCCTCATAATGCACTTCCAGATAAAAGCCGTTCAAATAAGGCAAACCGTCGCAATATTTAAAATCAGGATAATCCTCGTCAGGAGAAAGATGATATTCCGCAAGCTGAATAACAGCCCCGGCGCTGTAACCCATGATAATGCCGTCGTGCTTTACAAGAACGTCTGTAAGACCGAATTCTTTAATTCTCTCCATCATTCTGTCGGGAAGCCCGCCGGGAAAATAAATTATATCCGCATTCTCTATCTTCTCTTTTGCCGATTCTTTCGTATCTGTAAAATAATTTATAAAAGAGATATTGTCATCGGATATACCATATGCATTAAAACCTCTGACGATACCGCCATAAAATCTGCCGTTATCTTTTCCGTATAAAAGATTCCAGTCGTCAATATTTTTCACACGGCTGTCACGGAAAGAAAACGCAACGACCGCCACTCTGAAAGAAGGCTTTATATATTTTTTCAGTTCATCATAAAGGTACTCTGCGTCTATATCATACGATTCGAGCAAGATATTTACCATATAGCCCTCCGATCATAATACTGAAAAAACATTCCTTTTGCAGAATGTTTTTTCAAAATAAATCAAATTTTAAAAAGCCGTTTGGCATTTTCCGTCGTTATCCTTGCAAAATCGTCTTTCGGAATCCCGATAAGATTCGCTATAAATTCCGCGGTATAGTGGAGATAAGTGCTGTTGTTCATCTTCCCGCGCATGGGAACGGGAGAAAGATACGGACAATCCGTCTCTACGAGAATTCTGTCATGCGGCACGGCTTTTGCACTTTCCACCGTCTTACCCGCGTTTTTGAACGTGACGACGCCCGAAAAAGAGATGTACCATCCCATTTTCACATACTCACGCATAAGTTCCGCGTGTCCGCTGTAACTGTGCATAACGCCGATAACTTTGCCCTCGTATTTTTTTACGATGTCGTATACGTCCCCGTGCGCTTCCCTGTCGTGAATTATAACGGGAAGTCCCGTCTTTGCGGCAAGCGCCATTTGCATATCGAAAAGCTCTTTCTGTTTTTCCTCATACGCTTTTCCGTAGTGATAGTCAAGACCGATCTCTCCTATCGCGACGACCTTTTTCATGGGAATAATTTTTTCTATACGCAAAATTTCATTTTCGATATCGGATATATTTTCCGCTTCCTCCGGGTGAATACCTGCGGAAGCGTACATATTGTCGTATTTCTCGGCGAGCAGAGCGCATTTTTCGCTGTCATCCGCGTTTACCGCGGCGGTAAGGATATATCCTACGTCGGAAGAAAATATGCTATTTATAAGTTCGTTGTTGCCGTAGAAATTTTCATCCGTGTAATGCGCGTGAGTGTCAAAAAGTTTTTCCATATTTTAGTGTATGCGACAGCCTGCGGCGGAATCGGGATAAAAGCCCACATTGCAGCCTCCGTCGGGAGTGTCTGCGGCAACTATCATGCCTTCGCTTATATATTTTCCGCCGAGCATCGGACGCGGAGCAAGATTCGCGACGATACCGACATTCTTTCCCGTAAGATCCTCCGGTTTATACCATTTTGCTATTCCCGAAAGTATGGTCCTCTCTTTTTCTCCGTCAAATACTTTTATAAGAAGGAGCTTTTTGCTCTCTTTTATATTTTCGCAAGAGAGTATCTTCGCAACGCGAAGCTCTACGCGGCAGAAATCGTCAAATGATATTTCCTGTTCATGGTCCGTTATCTCTACGGTCTTTTCCTCTTTCTTTTCTTCTTTGACAGTGACGCCGGCTGCCGCCATAGCCTCGGCTTTTTGTTTGTTTTCTATCTCTTCAAGCTCTGCGAGTTCTTTGGCGGCGTCTATACGCGGGAATATGTTTTCGCCCTTATGAAGAGTGACATTGTTTTTCATTACGCCGTAGACCGCGCTGTCCCAAGTGCAAAGTTCGCTTTCCGTGCCGAGTTGCGAGAATATTTTTCCGCATACATCGGGCATAAACGGAAGAAGAAGCACGGTGCAGACTCTCAGCGTTTCCGCAAGATTATATAAAACCGCGGCAAGCTTCGGCATGGTCTCCTCGCTCTTTGCCAAGACCCAGGGAGAAGTCTCGTCTATATATTTGTTTGCTCTCGCAATGACCGCAAAAACATCAGAAAGTGCGCTCTGGAAAGCATATTTTTCCATATCGGCTTCGTATTTTCCGCGAAGCTCGTTTATCATCGTTACAAGCTCGTTATCGGTATCTCTTTCGATATTTTCCGGAAGAGTGCCGCCGAAATATTTCTCCGCCATAGCCGTTGTACGGGAAAGGAGATTTCCGAGATCGTTTGCAAGATCGGTGTTGATTCTGCTTATAAGAAGCTCGTTCGAGAAATTTCCGTCCGAACCGAACGGGAAATCGCGCAGAAGGAAATAACGCAGAGCGTCAGCGCCGTATCTTCCGGCAAGAAGATAGGGATCTACCACATTGCCCTTTGATTTTGACATTTTTCCGCCGTCGAAAAGCAGCCAGCCGTGACCGTAAACGTGCTTCGGAAGCGGCATATCCATGCTCATGAGCATAGCGGGCCAGATTATAGAGTGGAATCTTACTATTTCCTTTCCGACAAAGTGAACGTCTGCGGGCCAGAACTTTTCATAATCACTGTCGGGATATTCATTATTGAGAAAGCCGAGCGCCGTGGTGTAATTGAAAAGTGCGTCTATCCAGACATATACGACGTGTTTCGGGTCGAAATCGACGGGAACGCCCCATTTGAAGCTCGTTCTCGAAACACAAAGGTCTTCAAGACCCGGATCTATAAAGTTGTGTATCATTTCGTTGACTCTCGAACGAGGGAGAAGAAAATCCGTGTTTTCGAGAAGATCGCGCACGCGGTCGGCATAAGCCGAAAGACGGAAGAAGTACGCTTCCTCTTCCGCGTCAGTCACTGGTCTGCCGCAGTCGGGGCAACACCCGTTTTGGAGCTGGCTCTCCGTCCAGAAGCTCTCGCAGGGAGTGCAATATTTGCCCTTATACGTGCCCTTGTATATATCGCCTTTTTCGTACATTTTTTTGAATATCTTCTGTATAGCTTCAACATGATATTCGTCAGTGGTACGTATAAAGCGGTCATAGCTTATGTTCATAAGCTTCCAGAGGTCTTTTACGCCTTTTTCACCCTCCACGATGTTATCCACAAACTGTTTCGGAGTGATTCCCGCTTCCTTCGCCTTTGTTTCTATCTTCTGCCCGTGCTCGTCCGTTCCCGTAAGGAACATTACATCGTATCCTTGAAGACGTTTGTAGCGCGCCATCGCGTCGGTCGCGACCGTGCAGTATGTGTGTCCGATATGGAGCTTCGCGCTCGGATAATATATCGGCGTTGTGATATAGAATTTTTTGTTTTCCATTTTTATATTGCCTCCGTAGCCAAAACGTATTTATATATAAGTTTATTTTTTCATTATCTTGCCGTAAATTTCGCTTTTTGCAACACCGCGGTCGTGCGCCGCGGACTTTATCGCATCGTTTTTCATCTGTCCCATGGAAATATAATACTCCACGTGCTCTTCAATACTCATATTCGCCCAGAAAGCGCGGGATTCAAGCTCTTCCGCAGACGCGCCTTCGAGAATGAGAACATACTCTCCTCTCGGTTCGTTTTCGGCGTAATAATCTATCGCGCCCTTTATGCTCGTCCGTATTATTTCCTCGTTTATCTTTGTAAGCTCGCGGCAAAGAGATATCTTCCTGTCGCCGAGAGAGGCGAAAATATCGTCGAGCGTCCGTCTTAATTTATGCGGCGCTTCATAAAGGATTATCGTCCGCTTTTCGTCTTTTATGCTGTCGAGTACGGCGCGACGGTCGGATTTTGCCGCGGGCAAAAATCCCTCAAAAACAAATTTCGCCGTAAAAAGCCCCGATACGCAAAGAGCGGAAACCGCGGCGCACGGTCCCGGAATAACGGAGACCCTTACGTTTCTTTCCGCGCACAGTTTTACTATATCCTCTCCCGGGTCGCTTATCGCGGGCATTCCCGCGTCGGTTATAAGAGCACAGGATTCGCCGTTTTCTATGCGCGAAACGATCATATCCCCACGCTCGCGCTTGTTGTGTTCAAAATAACTCACCATCGGCTTTTTTATACCGTAGTGGGAAAGAAGAATGCCGCTCGAACGCGTGTCCTCGGCGGCGATAAAATCCACCTCCGAAAGCACCTTCAACGCTCTTTCCGATATGTCGGAAAGGTTTCCTATCGGCGTTCCCACAAGATATAAGGTGTTTTTTTCGACGGCGTTTTTCGCCGCGGGAGGTATTATTCTTTCAGGGCTTTTTATAGAACTCATTAAAATCACCGTGTTCGTATATGTATTTCATCTCGTCAGTATAATTTTCATCGGAGAAATTTTTGTTGTCTTTGTAAATTATCAGCGGTCGCGTCACAAAAACGCCGTCGGACGCGCCTTTTTTCGCTTCCGCCAAAACTATGCTCGGCGTGTGCGCTACGGTCGGATATACCAACGTAAGACGTTTTAGTTCCAGCTTTGCCACAGAGAGCGCCGAGATAAGCGCACCTATACGGGAAGGGGTATATACCAGAGTAAAAAGACCGCCGTGCTTTAAAAGCTTCGCCGCAGAAAAGGCAAAATCTTCTATCGTTCCGAATATCTCGTGCCTTGACGCGGCGTCCGCATCGTTACATGAGAGCTTTCCGCTGTCGGCGCGCATATACGGCGGATTTGAGAAAACAAGGTCGTATTTGCCGTAATG
The DNA here is from genome assembly GCA_900544985.1 of uncultured Eubacteriales bacterium. GTDB lineage: Bacteria > Bacillota > Clostridia > Oscillospirales > CAG-272 > UMGS731. Next base: position 90,898 of record UQXK01000001.1, on the reverse strand, counting down.
CTCTTTGGAAATTTCCCTTATATCGGAGTTTATAACGTCTATCTTTTCCGAAAAATTGTTTTTTGCGACATTTTTCGCCGCTATATCGCAAATATCTTTCTGAACCTCGAATGCGGTTATATGCGAAACCTTTTTTCTCGAAGCGAGAAGAAGCGATATAACGCCCGAACCTGCGCCCAGCTCCGCCGAGACGGCTTTTGTATGGCGTTTTATATATGCGGACAGAAGGTATGCGTCCGTTCCGAAAGCAAGAGAGCCTTCATTCTGAAAAAGCGAGATATTATCGTTTATCTTTTCTTCTTTCATATATTCCCGCCGCGCCTGTTCTTTCTGAATATTTCAAATGCTATTATCGACGATGCGCTCGCGGCGGAAAGCGCCGCACGGAATTCCCTGCCGTAATCGAGCATTACCGTTTTGTCGCAAAACATAAGCATTTCCTTCGTTATTCCGCGGCGCTCTCCTCCCACCACAAGAAGAAGCGGGAATCTTAGCTCCGTATCGTAAACGGAGACAGCCTTTTTATCCTTGTCCGCGGCGACTATCATATATCCGTTTTTCTTGAAAGAAGAGACTATTTCTTGCGTATCGCCGCAAAACAGCGGCATAAGCTCCGACGCGCCCGCCGAAGCGCGGCATACAACTCCCGCGGCGCTCATCCAGTTTCTGCGTTCGAGTACGACGCCCGAAACGCCCGCGGCATAGAGAGAACGCAGGCAGTACCCGAAATTATACGGGTCCTCTATCCCCTGCAAAAAAACGTAAAATCCGTCGGGAGAAATCTTTTCCGCCGAAATCTCCTCTATCGTCCGCTCCGTTGTCTCCGCTATGATTCCGCCGTGGCTGTTGCCTACGGTCATTTCGTCGATCACGTCTTTCCCTACAAGCTCTATCGGGAAACCGAACTTTTTTGATTTTTCGTAGAGATACGCCATATCGCGCGGTTTTGCACCCGCTTTTTCGGCGTCTGCCATAACTCTTTTCACGCGTCTGTCGCTTATTCCCGCTTCGAACGACAAAATAACCGCTTTTATAGATGTCATTCCCTCCATAAGGGTAGAATCCGCAAATTTTTCAGCTTCCTTTGCCGGCATAAAAAATCCTTCTTCAAAACTAAGAGATAAAAGTCTTGCTTGTCCCTATTCTGTAAAGGATAACGGCAAGCTCCTCTCTTGTCAGTATATTTTTCGGCTTCACCGTTTTATCGGGGTAGCCTATTATTATATTTAAATCTATGAGCTTTTCGAAATTGTGCTCGTAATTTTTTTCGGTATCCGATATATCGGAAAACATATCCGATTTTGTCGTGGATATAACAGCGTTCGAAAGACGTCCGAAAACGTCCGCCGCCTCTTCCCTTGTTATCTTATCAAGGGGAAGAAAATACTTTTTTCCGTCGCTTTCGTATAGCGGCAGAAGTCCGCTCGAAACGCACGCTTTTATGTAAGGAATAAACTCTTCGGCGATATCGTCGATATCATCGGCTTCAAGCGCGAAAGAATCATACGCCGACGTGTCAGCCCCGATGAATTTTATTACGGTCTTTGCAAAATATTCGCGTGTGACCTCGCATTCGGGATAAAAAAATGTCTTTCCGTCGACATTCTCCGTGTCCAGAAGCCCTGCGGCAACAAGATATGTTATCTCTTTTTCGGCGAAGCTTCCGGAAATATCGCTCGGCGGTGTCGCCGCTTCTACCCTTTCTCCGCCGTCGGAAAACATAAACAAAACGGATATGAGAAGAGCCAGCGCGCAAGATGTGGTAAGCGCAAAAAACACAAGATTTTTTTTCATTTTTATCGTCCTTTCAAATAAGAATCCCGGAGGATTTTACAATACTCCATATAAAATTATACAGGTATCTATTTGAAAAAACGGTCGCAAGATGAGAGAAAAAAATGTTTTTTATTTAATTCTCGACGCGATTTTTTTGTTATTTGCACGCGCGGCGCTCTTTGTTGTCGAATATTTTTTTACGGCGCGTATATACGCCATTCTTTCCTTTAACGGAATCTTTTTCCCGTCGGAAAGGGATTTCAACTTTTTCACCGCGTCGGAAAGCGTATACACCTCCGGAGATTCCTCCGAAAACACCACTTTGTCGGAGGCAAATATCACAATATTATACATCGGCGGGGGAGTTATTTTCTCTTTTTCGAAAATCTTTGTTATAGCTATTATATTGCGTTCGTTTTCGATAATCGGGTTTTCGAATTCCACTTCTTTGTGTTCGCCGTTTCTAAGTCTTACGCTTTGCGTCCATTTTCGCGAAGGACCGTTGAAGACCTGTCCGCTCATGCTTTTAACCTTTACAACGGCAATACACGTAGGAAGAAATATTATATCGTCAACGAGTGAATACATCTTCCCCATCCTTGTCATCACGGGGAGCCACTTATCCGGGCGCACGGCGAATTCTCCGAAGTAAGACATAAGAAGCACGCTTGTCGATTCCTTGCTTGCAAGGTCATATGAGAGTATCTTTTTTCTTGCCGCCAAAGAGCTTATTTTCAGGGCAAGACGCCAGAGGCAGAAAGCTATAAATATAAAAATCACACACATTATAAAAGGCGCAAACTTTTCCATATCTCTCCCCTCACTTCAAAAAAATAAACATACTCACATATTAAAATCGGAGCGCGGCGTTAAATAAAGCTTTATCGCGTTTTCTGCGACCATAAAAGAAAAAACGTCTTTGCCCCGAAAACGTCCGGTGCGTATCAAACCTGCCGCCGAAGCTCATCTGTCAAGCCCGCCGTCCCGAAGACGCGTGACTTTGCGGCAAGGTTATAAATTATAAGTTATATTATATAGTACCACATAATGGATATTTTGTAAACATAAATAAATTATCTAAATAATCAAATCCGCGGTTTTACACACGTTTTTTCACAAATCGTATATATTGACTTGATATTGAATCTCTTTTGTGCTATATTTATCTTCAAACGGCAAGCTCACCCTGAACCCACGTCATTTGCTTTAATGCGTAAATATATGACGGAATATATCAGGCGCTTCGCCGCGATTAAAACAGCAAAAAAATCTGCTTTGCGCCTTTGCGCCGTGTTTTTGCAAAAAACAGATTCGGAGGAACAATGATAACACTTTTATCGAAAATATTTGTCAAAGACCGAGATAATACAGAATCGAGCAGTGTCCGCGGAGCATACGGAACGCTTTGCAGCATTGTGGGAATACTTCTGAACGTCTTGCTGTTCTTTGCAAAGCTCATCGCGGGCGCGGTGAGCGGCGCAATATCCGTAACGGCGGACGCGTTTAATAACTTATCCGACGCGGGCTCTTCCGTTATAACGCTTCTCGGTTTCCGTATGTCGGAAAAGAAGCCCGACCGCGGGCACCCGTTCGGTCACGGAAGAATAGAATATATATCGGGGCTTATCGTTTCCATGCTCATAATACTTGTCGGATTCGAACTCGGAAAGACCTCTGCCGAAAAGATATTCGCCCCCGAAGAAGTAAAGTTTAGCATTCTGATAGTTTCGATACTTGTGGCGTCCGTCATAGTAAAAGCATACATGGCGTTTTATAATTTCTCCGTCGGAAAGAAGATATCCTCCGCCGCAATGAAGGCGACGGCGGTAGACAGCCTTTCGGACTGTATCGCGACGGCGACGGTACTTATATGCCTTTTGATATCTCACTTCTTCAATGTAAATATAGACGCGTATTGCGGACTTGTCGTCGCGTCGTTCATACTCTTTTCAGGTATACGCGCCGCAAAAGAAACGGTGGACCCGCTTCTCGGCACGCCTCCCGGCGAAGAGCTTATAAATGAAATAGAAGGCATCGTTATGTCCCATACCGGAATTCTCGGAATACACGACCTTATAGTACACGATTACGGTCCCGGAAGAAAGATGATATCCCTTCACGCGGAAGTGAGCGCTTCGGCAGACCTTATAGAAACGCACGATATGATAGACAACATAGAAAGAGACTTGCGCGAAGAACTGAACTGCGACGCGGTCATACACATGGACCCGATAGTGACTGACGACGAAGTGACCTCTAAAACAAGGGAAAAAGTGGCAGAGCTTGTAAAATGCATAGACAAGCGAATAACGATACATGATTTCAGAATGGTGACGGGACCCACTCATACGAACGTTATATTCGACGCTGCAATCCCCGGCGACATAAAAAAGGGCGAGCAGGAAATTCTTGACGATATCGACCTGATAGTAAAATCGATAGACCCGAATTACTACACCGTCGTAAACCTCGATTCGGTATACATATGATCTCAATAATCCTGCCGCAAATCCCCTTGCCTTTTCGGTTATACCGAACTTTTCGGTGGCAGTGATAATCTTAATCCGCGAATAAACAAAACGCATTTTCGGCAGAATGCAATCGTCAAAACATGACAAAGCTTCATTATCGTGCTTTTCGTGAATTTTAAAATAATAAAAATGTATAATATAAAAAAGCGCTTGATTTCAAGCGCTTTTTGTTATGTGTCAAGTCCCGCTTTCTTTGCCTGGGAGTGCTGTTTGTTTCTCGGTATACGGTACAGTACGCCGTCCTTTTTCAAAAGAGCTCCGGTCTGATGAAACGTAAAACGTACTCCCGCGCTGTCGCACTGCCTCTTTATATTAAGCACCCACGAAAAATCGCAAACGCGCGCATTCTTTCCCGATTCGCCGCCAACGCTCACCTCGCTTATCGAAGGATCAAGATACAGCGAAAGATCTATATCCGAAATAAGCGGAGCGCAGACTATCACTTTATTTTTTATCTTCGATTTAAGAAATATCGGAAGTCTTATCTTCGCCTGCTCGTCGTTTTCGACGGTGCATCCGATTATCACATTCGGATATCCGTCTCCCCAGTCCGAGGGTATGCATTTGTCAAAACGGCATATTCTCTTTGTGATTATAAAAAAATCGAGGTCAAACCGCTTTTTCATCATAGCCCAGCATTCGTCGCGCCAACTGTCCGCCTCCTCTATAAAAAAGTCCGACGTAAGGCAGGTTGCGACAAATCCGCTTTCGGGACAGAGCTTATACGTCCCGTCGCGCTTCAAAAGGACAGGCAGATCGAAATCCGCATTTTTCAGGACCACGGAAGAATCTTTTTCGAATTCCGAATCCCTGCTGTAAACATAGCAGTTCTGACATCCTGCGCTTATTTTGCGGCAGCCGTGCCACGGATTCCACGACGTCATCATACCGTTTTTCTCCCCTTTCAAAAATCCCACATTCAAAAATGCGGCTTTACAAAAGCAAAATATGAATTTTATACAAATAAATAATATCATTCGCAACCAATATTATTCATCAGTTCAAAAAGAGCAAAGCCGCACTTTTTTCCGCAAAAAGAATATTATTATTCCCGCTTTCAAAAAAGCAAATCTTATATTTAAATCAAAAAAGCGCGAAATCTCATTTTATCATGTTATCGCGCCGCAACGTTTGAAAAGACAAGTTTTTTCCCGCCCGTGATTTTTTTGGCGAATCACGCCGTCGAAAATTTACTGTGTTTCCCGCTCCGATGAAAGCGAGAACATTTGCGGCAAAAATTATCCATACTGCAAAATAATTTTGCGCCCGTAAAACGTATATACAAAAATCCCGGAAAACCGGGATTTTTGTATTGGATTTTTATTTTGTAACAGTGACTATAAATCCGTCCACGTTATTTCCCGAAACAGTGTAGCTTTCGGAATTGCTTGGAACAGGAAGAGATGTCGTGCCCGTCTGCGTATCCGCGGGAACAAAGTAAACAGTATAGCTCTTTCCGTCATACGAGAAATTAAGAGGTTCTTTTCTGCCGTATGTATGAGATTCTCTCAACATATCTACATACTCTTCAAGGCAGAGGTTATGTTCCGTCATATATTTCGCATGAGGAACGCCCACATACCTGAAATGCCATGATTCGCCGAGAATCTTCGTAATATCTGTCTTGCTCTCGTCATAGCGGAGAATAAAACCGTAATTTGCGCAGTTTTCGGTTATCCAGTCCTGCTCTGCCGAGCGAAGGTCTACTGTTGCCTTCTCTGCGGTGAATATCTTCAAGTCAAACACAAGTCCAGTATGATGTTCGCTGAAACCGGCTTTCTGTGAATATCCCTCTTCCCCTCTGTTTACGGCAGCGGAATAAAGAAGCTGCTGATATTCATACGTTCTGTATCCCGAGGAGAGAAGGAACTTGTCCCCTCCCGAAAGTGTATCGGGATTCGCTCTCTTCATAGCTTCCAACATTGAAACAAGAGGTGATATTATGTTCTTGCTCAGCATAACTTTATATTCGGGCATGGTGGCGCTTGCCGCCTTATTTCCCAGAACATATATACTGCTGTATCCGCTCTGTCCCCACATATCCACTATGCTCTTTTTCATGGAGTTCGGGAAAGTATATTCATTTGCATAATTTACAAGGACAAGGTCGCCCTCATGTATAAGCTCCGAGGACATGGGTTTTATAACGTAATTCTCGTTCCATGCACCTTTCGGCGGCGCCGTAGTGGAAAAGGGAGCTGTTGTTGTAATATCCCCGGTGGTCTCCGGCGGCGTTGTTGTGATAGGCGTCGAGATCGCAGTCGACGGCGACGTAGTAGTTCCGCCCTTATTCTTTCTTACCGCGTCCGAAATCGCTTTCGCGCAGCACACTATTATCGTTATTATAAGTATTACCACCAAAAAAAGCACGAGAAGAGCCATTATTCCGTCTTTGTTCGGGTGAAATCTGAATTTCTTTTTCGGCGGGCGGCCTCCGTTTTTGTTTGGAACGTTGTTTGCGCCCGATCCGTATGAGTTGTAATTCTGACCGTTATTCAAAACTATGCCTCCGATAGATCAAGTTATATTATAATAATAGCATATAGAAAAAAATAAAACAATATCTTTTTATTTTAAGGTTAAATAAAAAATGCAGACGGTTTATGTAGAATTTTGACAAAACGCCGGACTTTGATCCGATACGCTCTTTTTTATCAAAAAACGAAACACAACATCATATTTATCTAAAAATGAAGCAAAAACTTTTTTATTTTATTATTTTTTAAGAAAAAAAGAAAAATAAAGGTAGAAATATGAACCAAAATATGATATAATGACTCTGTAAACGGCTTGTTTTCGCTCTGCATTATGAGAACAAAGAACAAAGCGCCGAAAGGATACGGATTTTCTTTAAATTCATGAAAATATCTTTGTACGGCACAGATTTATATTGTCAAAAAGACTTCCGTAAAAACAAATCAAGTCGCGCAAATGTTATTTCCAGATCCTGCCGCTTGATTAAAAATTTATATATTATTTGAAATTTCACATAGCATTTATAAGCTTGAAAGGATGGTATAAACAACATGTCCACGAAAAACGACGAACTTGTCGAACGATATCTTGAAGCAAAAAGAGCGCTTTTCGACAAAAAATACGGATTTTTAAATGAAATGCAGAGAAAATCCGTGTTTACTGTAAAAGGACCTTTGCTTGTACTCGCCGGAGCAGGCACCGGAAAGACAACGCTTCTTGTTAACAGGATAGCATACATATTGAAATACGGAGACGCATACTTCTCTTCACTTGTTCCGTCGGACATTTCCGAGGACGAAGTGATAAATACCGAAAATCTTTTAAAAGAAGATGAAACGGACGATGAGGTACTCTCCCGTTTTGCCGTAGATAATTGCGCGCCGTGGCAGATCCTCGCGATAACATTCACGAACAAAGCCGCAAACGAAATGAAGACACGTCTGCAAAAGCTCGTGGGCGAAGAATCCGCAAACGATATATGGTGCGGCACGTTCCACTCGATGTGCCTTCGAATATTGCGCGCAAACAGCGAAAGCGCGGGACTTCCGAAATCGTTCACGATATACGATTCGGACGATTCGAAGAAGCTTGTAAACGAGTGCATGAAGCAGCTCAATATAGATGAAAAGACTCTTTCGTACAAAACCATCCTCTCCGCTATAAGCCGCGCAAAAGACAAGCTTATAAATCCCGTCGATTTCGACAGCTCCGTATCGGCAAACGATTTTAAAAATCAGCTGATATCCTCACTTTATACGATGTATCAGTCAAAACTGAAAGAAGCCGGCGCGGTCGATTTCGACGATATAATAATGAAAACAGTCCTTCTTCTTCAAAACAATGAAGAAGTCCGCTCTTACTATCAGAGAAAATTCAAATACGTCCTTGTCGATGAATTTCAGGATACGAACTTTGCGCAGTTCGAACTCGCAAAGCTTCTTTCCGACGGATACGGCAATCTCATGGCTGTCGGCGACGACGACCAGAGCATTTATAAATTCCGCGGCGCGACAGTGGAAAACATTCTCACGTTCGATGAGAAAATACAGAACGCAAAGATAATAAAACTCGAAGAAAACTACCGCTCGACGGAAAACATTCTCGGAGCGGCAAACGCGGTAATACGCCACAATTTCGGCAGACGCGGAAAAGAGCTTCGCTCTACCCGCGGAAAAGGCGATGCCATAACGGTAAAAAAAGTCGACAACCAGACGGAAGAAGCAAAATTCATCATAAACAAGATAATGGAGCTTGTCGTAAGAGAAAAACGCCGTTTCGGAGATTTTGCCGTACTTTACAGAGTAAATGCGCAGTCAAGCTCTCTCGAAAGTGTTTTCGCCAAAAGCGGCGTTCCGTACAGACTTCTCGGCGGGCTTCGCTTCTTCGAGCGCAAAGAGGTAAAAGATATAATCGCATACCTTTGCGTCGTTTTGAATGAAAACGATAATCTGCGTCTGCGCAGAATAATAAACGAGCCGAAAAGAAAGATCGGCGAGGCTACGATGTCCCAGGTAGAGATAATAGCCGAAAACGAACAGAAAAGTATGTTCTCCGTAATGGAAAACGCCGCTTCTCACATGGCGATATCGAAATCCGCGAGCAAGTTTTCCTTCTTTGTATACCTCATAAGAGGACTGCAAAAAATAGCTCAGACCGAAGGTCTTGCAAAACTCGTAGAAAAAACGATAGAGCTTTCCGGATACGGCGAAATGTTAAAAGCGGCGGAAGAAAACGGAGAATCCTCCGAAAGACGCGAAAACGTAGAGGAGCTTATCTCCTATGCCGCAGAGTATGAAAAGAACAACGAGAACGCCACTCTCGAAAGCTTCCTTGAAGATATAGCGCTTGTTTCCGATGTGGACAATTACGACGAAAATGCAGACGCCGTAGTTCTCATGACGATCCACAGCGCAAAGGGTCTTGAATTCCCCGTCGTATTCTTACCCGGAATGGAAGAGGAGATATTCCCCGGCTCCCGTTCCGTTGCAATTCCCGAAGAGCTGGAAGAGGAAAGAAGACTTGCATACGTCGCAATAACGCGTGCAAAAGACAAACTGTTTATTCTACATACAAGAGAGCGCCTCTTCTACGGAAGAACGATGTTCAATCCCCCGTCGAGATTTATAGGCGAAATCGACGCGGAATACAAAAATGAAGAAGCCGTTAAAGAAAAGCCGAAATTCAGAACCGAATTCGGCGAAAAGACAAAGAAGATACGCATATCCGACGAGCTCTTCTCGCGCAGTGCTATTTCGAGCAACGTAGGAAAAACGCGTTCTTCCGGCACAACATTCTCCCAGGGAGACAGAGTAAAACATATAACGTTCGGCGAAGGAACAGTTCTTTCCGCCAAAGCCATGGGCGCCGATATACTTTACGAAGTTGCATTCGACAACGTCGGCACAAAAAAACTCATGGCAACATACGCAAAGCTTACAAAAATATAAATTCAAAAAGACCTCCGCCGAAAGCTTCAAAGCAAACGGCACGAGGTCTTTTCTTATATCCGATTTTAAATTACTCTTCTGTTTTTATAAATCATTTCCCGCCGAAAATAACATTGCCGGTTTTAATCAAAATCGTAAAAACGCCGTACATCACATCAAAAATCAAGACGTTATACAATTATATAATATACTCGATTTTGTATCCGCAAAGGCGAAACGCGGAATTTGAAGAAACGGAAAAAGAAAATTTTCCGCACCGTTTCTTTTCGGGTTTTAACGCATATACGGCAGAACCGTTTTTAAATATCCCGTATTCGCAAGGAGAAAGCTCTCCGTCAAAAAAGAATTTTACAGTGCATTTATCCTTTATATCCGCAAAAACCGAAAGTTTTACCACAAGCGCTCCGTCAAAATCCGAAAAAGAATATTCCCTGCTTTTATAGACGGTCTCCGTTTCGGAGAGAATAGACACTCCGCTTTTGTAGCACGATATCCCTCCGCTCTTGTCCTCGAAAAAGAAGGTCTTTCCGCTCTTGCCGAATATATTTTTGCACTCCATATCGGAGAACAGAAACCATTTCATCTCTCTTTCGGATTCTTCCGTGCCGCCCGAAAGCTTGGGCGCGGAATACAGAAAATCCCAGACATAAAAATCGCCGCCCACTCTCAGAAAATATTTGTTGTCGCAAAATACCGCTTCCGCATTTTGAAGCTCTGTATCGGAATGAGAGAAAAGTCCGTACTCTCCCGGCTCTATATTGAGGGAGACTTTTCTGCTCATATCACGTTGGGAAAAACCGAAGCGGTCTATGCAAAAGATTCCCATTGCGGAATTCAGATATATTATCCTGTCGTCCGCAAGGGCGACGCTCTTAGGCGAATCGCAGCCTATATCGTATTTGAAATTTTCAAAGGAGTATGAAAATCTGTTCTCCTCTCCGCCGTTTTCCGAAAGCGTAAGTTTCCTTATGTAATGCGGAGAAAACACAAGATATTCATCTGTATATTTTATGACGGAAGTCACCTTTTCGTTGTTTTCGACGATAAGCACGTCACATGGCTTTATATACATTTTTTCATTTATTCTGAAAACGCCGATGTCCTTTTCGTTCTCTCCGCCAAAACAGATAAGATTATCTTCCCCCGATATTGCAGACGGAAAAGGAGTATTCCCGAAAGAGGAAAAAAATATCTTTCTGTACCGTTCCACGGCATCAAAATCCGTAAAGAATCCTGTCTCGTCTTTTTTCAAACGCAGTCTTACAAGAAGCCCCAGCATCTGCGCGTTCGTCTGTATCTTTCCGCCGCCGTCGGAATACGGCTCTACCGAAAGATTTACGTTCGAATTTTCAAGCTCTTTGTTCGTCTTAGGGTCATACGCCTTTATATAATCGCCGTCGACAAAAAGATTTTTCGGCAATTCATACGTGCCTATCGAAGATGACCCCAAACGTATATAAAAATACTCCGTGAGAATATTCATCTGCTCGACAGCGGTGGCTTTCCCGTTCGTTCCGTTTGTAACGGAGTAAAGCGTGGGGATATAGATTTCACTCTTGCAGACCTCCTTATTTGAAACATCGTCGGAGAAAGTGTACATCTCGCCGTTTTCGAACAGTGTCAAAAATCTGCCTTCTATATGGATTGTTTTGCTTTTCAAATTCGGGATATCGGAACATTTTACTTCCGTGATCTCTTTATCCGTGTCGAACACGACAAGATTTTTTCCCCTTGTAAAAACATACTTCCCGTCATAAAAACATTCCGAGCCATTCTCCCCGTCGGGAATGGTGACGGCGACATTTACACTCCCCTTTTCGGACGAAAAATCAATATCGTTGATTTTTGAATTTTCAAGTTCTGCCGCCGATATTTCGGTTTTAGACAACAGCATAATACGGAATTTGAAGCTCGCGTTGTAAATATCTTCCGACGGTTTTTCGAAAGAAAACAATATATTATAATCCGAAGTGTTGTTGCTCACGGAAAACTCTGCATCGGCATACTTTTTTCCGCTTGAATTTGTTTTTACCTCCGGTTTGCCGTTATATACCGTCTGGATGTTGGAACGGCTTACCGTGACCGACGGAAAAAGTCCCTCATCAGAAAATATCCTCAATATATAGTTATCTACCGCAAATTTCGAAGAAAAGGATATAAGCGGGTCCATGACGAGATACGGGTCGTCGAGAGATTCCGCAGGATCATGGAAAACACATTCCAAGAGCGCGCCGTCATATTCTCCCGAATCGGAATAAATATCGGAAATAAGGACGTCTCCCTGCAAAACTCCGAGATTTTCGGCGCGGCACGCGTGGAGAAAATTCGTAAGCATCACAGGCGATTCAAGTGTTTTTGTGAAGTTCAGCTTTTGCGTTTTATTTCTCGTGCAGAGAGAGGTCCCCTCGTTTTGCATATTCATGACAAGAGAAGAATAACTCTTATTACTTTGGGGAATAAAATTTCCGAAAACCGAGCCGCCAAAGCTCTCTTCTTCTATCGATAATACCCCGCTTTTCTGTGAATACAGCTTTTCGCGGTTTTTGGAAAAGCCGCGCTCCCCTCTTGCTCTTTCATAACTCATATAACACCTCTTGCGCTTCCGAAAAATCCGTTTGCCACTTTTCCCGTTTCGCCTGCGGGAGTCATAATATTCAAAAGTCTTTCGTCATACTCCGTCGCAAGACGCATATATCTTCGAAGATCCGAGGGATATATATCCGCGCAAAGCTCCGCCGCCACTCCGTATGCGACGATATCCCCGAAATACGTATCATCGTAAAGCTCCGTATTTTCGTCGCTGTTTTTATTTAATACAGGCGGATAAGAATAATATACAAGCGTATATGTTCCGCATGATATGCCTGTACCGTAGATTTTTCCATCTATTATTTCGAAAGCTTCCCTGCCGTATACTTTTCTGTCTTTTTCTATATAGAAGAACGCGGCAAAATCCGCGGGCAATACAGCAGAAATCTCTCCGTCCCCGTATCCGAATACAAGGGGACATTTTTTCTTTATTCTCTTCGTGTATACGGCAAGCTTTCGTCCGACGCTGTCTATTAACGAATTTATCTTTGCCTCCGTGTCTTTATATATATTTTCAGAAGCGGAATGTTCCGAAATCTCTATATCGAGAAGAGAATATATTTTATCTTTTATATTTTTAAGTGTCACATTTACCTCCCGTAAAAATCGGCTTGCGCCGCACCCGAAGCACTCTTTCGTCCCTTTTAACCTGTTACAGACAAAAGCGCTCTTCGGGCAAATTTATAATATAAACAGCGCCGCGCCGAAAAAACCTCATTTCACACTATATTTCCGTGCGTTCCAATATCGGAAATCACGGAATAAAAGCAAAATCGTAATTATCCGGCGCGGCACATAAAAATAAATGATTTTATAGCTCAGGCAAGATATCACCCGACTGAAAAAACGCGGGGATATCTTCCGAAAGTTATAACGCAGACAAAATCATCAGGTAGTGGGATTTGAGAAAATAATAGGTCTTGCGTCGCCGAATCCGAATGCGAAATCTATATAAGCTATATAATCCGTCACAAGCGGATTTTCTCTCGGAGAGACAAGAACGCTCGGTTCGGTTATATAGACAAGCTTGAACACCTCCGAAAGCAGTGCTCTGTCGGCTACCGCCCACTTTCCACCGGAAAATCCTATGCCGCCGCCACCGACTACCATATACTGCATACCGTAAACGGGATTTGCGCCTATTCCCGTTTCGGGGTTTGATACAGGAGAAAGCGAAGCGTCTTTACCGCATATCTCGCGCGCCTTGCCTTCAAGCTCGGGGCTTACGAGAAGAAGATCGAAATCCGCAACGAAAGGAAGTCCGTCGCTCGTGACAAAGGAGCTCGCCTGCTTTTGCGCCGCAAGAACAGAGTCAAGAGAAAGCGCCTTTTTTATTACATTGGAAAAAGTAGTAGACGTACTTTCGTTATTTACGGGGTGAGCCTCGGACGCCCATGAAACACCGTCGGCGCCTTTTGCCGTAAATGCGTTTTCAAACATTTTATAAAATCCGCAAAGGACAGTCATATACGCGGAATCCGCAAGACGGATTCCCGTTTTTTCCGCCTCGCCCACGATATCGTTTTTGGCATTTTTATAAGATACGGGGAAAGCTAACGCCTTCTCTGTCGGCGTTACCGTTGTTATAAAACCTTTCGTGCCGTCCGCACGGGAAAGATTTTTTGCGCTGTATTCGGGAAGCGCACCGTAACCGCCGAGCCCCTCTATATCATAAGTAAGCTCATTCTGTTTAACAACGCCCGCAACTCGGCTTATGGCGTTTATACGGGAAGAATATCTCTCCTCGAAACTTTTTTTAACGATCGGATACATATCGTCCGACCATGTATATACATCATTCATTTAAAAATCCTCCATTTTTATTTTGATTTTTGGGGAAGCGACTTTATTATCTCGTAGTATTCCCTGTACGACATTCCCGCTTCCCTCGCTATTTTTTTCTGCCTTTCCGAAAGAGCTATATCGGAAACGACACCGTAACCGGAATACGGCGTCATACGTATTCTGTCCTCTTCGGAAACAGAATTTTTTCCCGCGGCGATCATCTTGCAAAAATTTCTGACGCTCTGCTCCACGCTCTCGTTTCTTCCTCTTGAAAACATCGGAAACATCGGATTTTTGAGCGCTCTCGAAAATTCCTCGTCGGAAATGCGAAAATCTTCTTCATCGTCTGAAATATCGGACAGCGTTTCGTTTTCGTATTCGGGAACCGTTTCGGTATCGGAAAGCTTTTCTTCCGATTTATCATTTCCGATTTCTTCTTCCAAACTAGTCGATTCCGATTCACCGTTTTCGAATTCTTCTGTAAAATCCTTCTCTTCCGATAAAGACGAATTTTCCAAGTTCTCGTCTGATTCCGCATTTGCATTTCCGTCAGCCGCCGCGCCGTACGTTTCTTTATCTTCGACGGATAAAATATTTTTTTCCTCCGCCGACACCTCTTCGCCGCTCTGAGAAATTTCCGATTCATCATGCGTAAGCTCCGCTTCATTTTCGGAAACGCGAGCCTCTTCGCAATGTGAATTATCAAAGAAAAGCTCTTCCGTTTTTTGTTCTTTTATTTCATCGGATTTAAGATCCGTATTTTTTTCATTATTCTCGTTCATAGATTTTTTCTCCTGTGTTATAGGACCGCACAAGCTCCGAATTTTTTATCGAGCTGTGAAATTATCTCCGCTTTTTCGGGGATATCGACAGCGTTTATATACGCCCTTACAAGAGGATAGTTCTCTTCGTTCACGTCTTTGTCTATCAGAGACGTGAGCGCCGATATGGTAAACGAACGTGAATTTTCGACGCCTTCGCCTATGTTCACCCTCACGTCTATCTCGGGAATATAATCCGCAGACCTTACCTTCGAAAGATATTCCGCCGCTTTTTCGTCCCCGTCGAAAATAAGCGCTATCTTCTCATCGGTATAAAATTCGAGCGCGAATATATCGCAAAGGTGGCACAAAGAAGCAAATCCCGCTTTTTTGCAGACGTTCTTTACGCTCGCACGGCTTGCCGCAAGATCGGAAAGAAGCGCAAGCCCCGTCGCGGTAGTTACGCGGGTAGAATAGTCCCCCTGCATATAATCATAGTTTCCGAGCACATCTTTTATCATCGTCCTGTACTTTTCGACGATTTCATAATGAGAAAGACTCTCGCCCGCAAGCCCTCCGAGACGTGAAACCTTGTCCATCATTCCCGGACGGAGCTTCCACACAGCACCGGGTCTGTTGTCGGGGTAGCTGTCGGGAGAGAAAGCATTCTCCTCATATACGACTATATCGTTTGCGGAAAACGCCGTATTCAACTGCGCAAAAGCGAGCTGTCTGTCCGCCGCGTCTATAAGAGGAATTATCTCTTCCAGCTCGCTCTTTCCCCATATACTGCCGTCTTTCGGTATGCGCGAATATATCGCAAACGGAAAAGAATTGTAATTCGTCTTTGTAAAAAATTTTGGGATATATCTTACTTCCTTTCCGCATATAAGAACGGAAAGCGCTATGTCTCCTCTCGAATAATACGCCTTTTCCCCGTTTGCGTTTATATATTCTCCGTCGGAACGCTGTCTGAACCACCATTCGAGCACTTCTACGGTGTCCTCTTCTCCGGAAAGGCTCTTGCCTTTTTCGTCGCGCAAAAGCTCACGGAAGGTAATCCCCTTTCTTTTCATATCTTCCGCAAAAATCCTCTCCGCACGGAAAATGCTCATTCTGTAAACGTGACCTATATATTCGCATTCGTCTATATTCGAGGCGCACGGGTCGGGAAATATACTTTCGGGAGACGGATTTTCCACCATTATCTCCGGGCGTCCGTAAACGTCCTCATATGCGGAAAGCTTCCACACCGCACTCCCGTAAATTCCGAGTCTGCGTTCGTTTGTCGCATTTTTCCGTTCCATATCGTTTATATCGAAAATGTACCTTGTGATCTTTTCGCGCGCTCTCGCATAGTCGGTGTCTCCGCTGTTCCTGCCTGAAAATTCAAAATCGGGCAGTTTCGGGGAGACCTGGCTTTCCACGTGCATATACCCGTCGGGAAGCTCCGCGGGCTTCCACGGAATATTGACAAAGGCAAGAAAATCGCCCGTTCTCCTTGCGGTATCGTGCGTGCCGTCGTAATACGAGCGCATTTTCCGCCAATATTTGTCGGCGCCGCTCCTGTAAGAAACCGATTTTTCAAAAAGTTCCTTTATATTATCCTCGCGGCTTTTTATTGTATCGAACAAATGTTCGTCTATATTTTTTCTCTTTTCGGAAAATTTAAAATTCATATCTAATAAAGATTACCTCCTGTCAGAATATTTTTCTTTTTGGCATCCGCATTTCGGAAAAGATATTGCGGTGTGCTCTCTTTTGCAAAAGAAGCGCGGTACGACGCAAAATATCGTAATGCGTCGGGCGCATGGGTTATCTCGTGCGGATTTACGGCGACATCGTCGCACACATTCCTGTCATGCATAAGAAGCGGAAGCGTGCGTATTATATTTTCGCATTTTCTGTCTATTATCATGCGCGGTTTTCCGCTGTCATTTTCTATTTTCAGCCACTCTTTCAGCGCCGCCCAGCCGAATACCCTGTTCGGAAAAAGCTTTGTAAGATATACCCCGTTTTCGGAAAAAAGCTCCGCTATGCTCTTTCCGCTGTCCTTTTGCCTTGACCACAGGTCCGCGGGCGCTATGAATATCATGTCTCCCGTTGCCTTGTCTTTGATCAGCCTTGCCGCCTCGCTCACGACAAGGTCGCTTTTATATATTTCATCATACACATATGCGTGACCTTTTTCATCGACCGCAATAAAAAGACACGCCAGCATATCGAGCCCGTAGTCCATAGAACAGTATCTTACCGAATTTTCCGGAACTTCAATGTTGAACGAAGTATGCACCGAAACATCGAATTCGGGAAAGAATTGCCCCTCGAAAACGTCCCACTCCCCGTAGAGCCACGCCTTTCTCAATTTTTCGGGAAGAGCTTCCAGACGGTCTATATACCCCGGGTCGCTTCCGAGAAGCGCTTTGTTGTCGTATGCGAGAGCGCGTATAAAACGGTAGTCCTCAGCGCGCTCTCCTTTTCTGTACGCTCTGTCTATAAAAAGCCGCTTTACAAAACCGTGCCCCACCCCGCCGGGATTGCATGTAAGATAGACGCGCTTCGGAAAATCGTTGGTTCCTCGCAAAGACGCGCAAAGAATGCGGAAAGCATTTTCCACTATCTGCGTCGCCTCGTCTATCGCTATTATATCGAACTCCTGCCCCTGATATCTGAGAAGATCCTTTTCGTTTGAAAGATAGCCGAGCTTTATTGTCGAACCGTTCACGAATTTAAATTCCTTATGCTCCTCACTGTAAGAAGCAAGAGAAGTTCCCTCCAATATTTTCAGAAGCGGCAATACGTGGTTTTCGTAAAGTTCGGGGTAACTGCGTCGTATTATTATCGTCCTTATCCCCGGATAATTCAGGCAGAGAAGAAGCAGCTTATACCTCAAAGCCCAGCTCTTGCCGCCTCCGCGCGCTCCGCCGTAAGCCGTAAATCTGGCTTCCGACATAAAAAACTCCATCTGCTTTTCCGAAGGCTCTATATCAAAAGAAATTTTTTTCATTTTGAAAGCTTCTTCACTTCACCCAAAAGCGTGATATTTATATCATGCTCTTCGTCGCTGTCCTTTCCGAATCCGAAATATTCTTTAAGCATCGCAAGAGCGAACGTGCCGTTGAAATTTCCGCACATACAGTTTTCCTCTATATATGTTTCTATTTTCAGCATCGCCATCTCCACCGCGTCGCAAAAAGTTTTGTCGTTTTTAAGCAGATTGAATTTTCTTTTGCTTATTCCCAGATAAAGGCAAAGACCCGAAAGCGTATACGGTCTTGTTTTCTTTTTTCGGCAGTCAAGGCACGCGCCGCGCTCTTTCTCCGCGCATTTTTCGCAGGAGGGAGAGAACATTACCGAGCTGTCGCAATCTTTAAAATAACGCTTTGCACGCTCTGCAAAATCTTCGGCATCCGGAAATATTTTTTTGTCTTTTCTCAAATTTCAAAAATACGAAGCAATAAATTTCAACCGACGGCTTCCGTTGCCTTTTGTGCAAAATCAAACATATGTTCTTCCGCGTATTCGCGCCAACATTCCAAATGTATCACATCTCCGCTTCCATCGACTATAAGCGCGTCCTTCGGAGAATATATTGCAGAGCCGCAGTGCTCACAATGGCAGAATATGCGTCGAGCATTCCTTTCATAACAAACATCGTCGGAGGAAAAATCGTCCTCCGTCGCCGAAATATATATATTCGTATAAATCCCTCCTTTAAAATTTTTTGTAATTTATATTTTATTTTTGATAACAAATTCATACCGCATCAAATAAGCGTTTTTTACCGTAAAATTGTCTGAAAATCAAGTTATACAGCGGATTTTCACCGTCTTATCGAAAAAGCCCCGCCGCTTTGCAAAAAGTAAAAACATATAAGCTCCCGAAAAAATCGCACCGGCACAGCCGGTATATAGATTTCTCTTTATCATCCGAAACATTCATAATACAAACGGGAAAATACAGCCGCTCAATATTGCAACTTTTCCGCAGATACCGCAGAAAAAAGCTTCGCTTTTTATACGTCGAAGCACCCGTTTCAGATTCCGATGCGGTTTAACAGTATACCACGACAAGCGGTGGGATAATCATATCCTCCCCGCTTGCCTGAGCATATTATACCACAGCATTGTTCTTTTGTCAACTATTTTTCGAACATTTGTTCTATTTTACTGTTTTATCGTGCGCATTTTAAAGAAAAAGACTTTATTTTTGCCTTTTCTTGTGGTATTATATAGAAAAACAGAATTTTAATAAGAAACATCTTGCAAATAACAATCACGTGCTTTCTTTTCACAGTATAATTGTAACGCGACAGTGTTTCCCGTTTTTGTTCTCATATCTGATTTTTCGGTAAAATACAAAAAACAATTATAAAAAATATATTTACGGGTGATTTTTTATGAATTTATTTTTGATTCTCGCTTTTTTATTTTTTATAGGCTCTATGCTCGGCTGGATAATCGAAGTGATATTCCGAAGATTCTTTTCATCGGCGAATCCGGAGCGAAAATGGATAAATCCCGGATTCTGCACAGGACCGTATATACCGCTTTACGGTCTGGGGCTTTGCGCGCTATACCTCATAGCGTCGATAGAAAGAAACCTGACAATAGAAAACGATGTGCTCCGCAAGGCTGTGCTGTTCGTCATAATGGCGATATCCATGACGGCAATAGAATATATCGCGGGTATAATCTCTCTGAAAATATTCAAAGTCAGGCTCTGGGATTACAGCGGCGCATGGGGAAATATCCAGGGAATAATCTGCCCTAAATTTTCTCTTGCCTGGGCATTACTCGGCGCACTCTATTATTTTCTCATACATCCCTACATATTGAATGCGCTCGAATGGCTGTCGAGAAATCTCGCCTTCTCTTTCGTTGTGGGAATGTTCTTCGGCGTATTTATAATAGATATCGCCCATTCCGCGCAAATCATTTCAAGGCTCAAAAAATACGCAGACGAAAACGATATCATAGTAAAATACGAAACGCTCAAAGCAAATATACGTCAAAGACAGGACGCAAGAAAACAAAAACATCATTTCTTCTTTTCGTTCCGTTCGGAGCGCCCGCTTTCCGAATATCTTCATGAAATGACCCTCGCGTTCGAGGCGCGCAGAAAAAAGACAAAGAAAGAAAAAGAAAGCGACGACGAAAACAAATAACAAAATTATAAAACCTCCGATGTGATATCACATCGGAGGTTTTCATTTATTAGGGCTTTTTGGGATCTACAAAAGCCGTATAATTTGTGTAATATACAACGTGACCGGGAGAGGAACCCGACGGTTTTTTCACATTTTTCAAAAGCGTGTAATCAACCGCCACGTTTTCTCCGTCGCGAAGACTCGAATAGTACGCCGCGGTGCTTGCCGCAAATGTAAATTCCCCGGCGTTGGGGTCTTCTCCGTCATCGCAAACGAGCAAAACGTGAGAACCCGGCTTGTTTTTCACATGGAACCACCAATCGGATTTTTTTCCGAGCTTTGTCGTAATAAAATCGTTTTGGATATTGTTTTTTCCGCAAAAAACAGTATGCCCTCCCGGACTTGTAAATTTAAGAGGCACTATATCCTGCTTTTTCTGCGGCTTTTTCGTATTCTGCTGAACTGTGTGCGAAATATATCCCGCCGTTTGAAGCTCCGATTTTATCTGCGTAATATCGTTTTCGTTTTCCGAAAGGGATATCGCCGTCTCTACCGTTTCAAGATACATTATCTCGGAAGAAGCGGATAAAAGCTGTCCCGAAAGAATTTCCTTCGCCTTTTTTAACTTTGTATACTTTTTAAAATATTTCGCCGCGTTCTGGGACGCCGTAAGCTTTACATCGAGCGGTATTTTCACCTTTTCCATGTCGTCGCTGTAAAAATTCGTGACCTCGCAATAAGAGCTTTTTCCCGACAGCATATACAGAGACGACGTTATAAGATCGCCCCATAATTTATATTTTTCCGCCTCCTCGCATTCGGCAAGATCGCGTTTTATATAAACTATCTTTTTGGATAATCTTGATTTTGCATTCTGCACTATTTGGGAAACATCGTGCGTTTTCGCCTTTATTATGGCTATCTTATCCCGCTCTCCGTAGAAAGCGTCTAGCAAAGAGGACAGCGACGGGAAATGCGTTTTGTTTAATGATTCCCCGTACTGAAAAATATCGGAAAAGCAATATTCGACGGGATTTTTTCCGTCCGAAATAAGCGTGGGAACATACGGCGGCTTCAAAGAAGATATATATACCGCGAACGAATCGTATAATTTTCCGATATAGGCATTTCTCATTTCGACTCCGAGAGCGCCTGCGCGAAACGCGATCTCCCTTGAAACGAGCGGAGACAAGCCTATATATGTCGAAAGCAAAAAGCTCTCCGCGCTCTTGCTTTCATCAAAAGCTTTCGCACGCGATGAAAAATCTTCGAAATTTTCATTTTCGGGCAATATTTTGTCCTGCGCGGGTGGCGCTTCATACGTCATTCCGGGCAAGACCTGCCTTTTGGCGCTTGTAGTGAAGTCCACAGAGCGCAAAACGCCCATAATGCGCCTCTTATCGTCGAGCAACATGATGTTACTGCACTTCCCCATTATCTCCGCAACGAGCGTTCGAGTAACTGAAAATCCCATATCGTCAAAGGCGGCAAAGTCTATCTCTATCGCGCGTTCAAATCCGTTTTGGCGCACGGAACTGACAGAAGCCCCCGCAAGATGTTTGCGCAAGAGCATACAAAACATGGGGGAAACTTTGGGATTTTCAAATGTCAGCTCCGTTATGCAGACTCTTGCCCTTGACGGGTTTGCGGAAAAAAACAGCCTTTTTGTTTTCCCCGCCTTGTAAAATTGTATAACTATCTCGTCGCGCGACGGCTCGGTAACCCTTTCTACCTTTGCGCCCGAAAGCTCCGCTTCGAGCTCAGCGCACATAGCGCGCGTAAATCCCGCGTCAAACGCCATATTTTATATATCCTCCGCAAATCAAAAATCAAATCGTCTAAAACCGCAATATATTGTGTTTAAGACAAACAAAGTTTATCGTGATATCAAAACAGATTTTTTCTGTTGATACCGCAAGCTTTTAATCACAAAAATAAAGTTGCCATAAAATCAAATCTACGCGCTTTATCATATTCCGACGTTTTAAAGCGCAGGCGGATTTTCTCGGGAAAGCTTTCGGCATTTTACAACCGGCACCGGAAGTCTTTTATTTTCCCGCCGCCGTGTATAAGTCAAAAATGCCGTGCAATGCACAGCATTTTTGTATTTATTATTTTTCCGAAGCGCCATCTTTTCCGTTTTCGGAATCTCCCGTGTTGGAGACACCGTTTTCATCAACCGCCGATTCTTTGAAAGCCTCGGCTATATCTCCCTTTGAGCCTTGGTTTATGTCCCCTCCGTCGGGCGGAATAAGATCTTCCATATTTTCGGTGCTTGCGGTATTTTCCGCGCTGTTATTTCCATAGCCTATTCCAAATGCCCTGAACATCTCGGTATCAACAATTTCATCGCCCGAAGCGTTATTTGCAACATCATCAGAATCCGACGGATTTGCCGTAGCGAGCTTCGGCGCGCGTTTTTTCTTTACTATCGGTATTACTATCATGGCAATGAGGATAAGAGCACCGAGAGCGGAAACTATAAATCCTACAACGTAACATGTGGGCATATATCTGAATTCCACTTCATGATACCCTTCCGTTGCGGGAACGCCGACAAGAGAGCCCATGACTTTAACAGCGTCGACTTTCTTTCCGTCGATATAGCACTTCCAGCCTTCGTCGTACGGTATCGTCGTAAATATAAGCTCCTGTCCTTTCGGGAGAGTTATATTGCCTTTTATCTTTGTATTCGTATGCTCTTCAACATTCATTGCGGCATTTGAAAGATATGAGAAAGCCTCGTTTGCAGCTTCATAATCTATATAGTAGAAATGAACGTTGGAACCCGATTCCTGGGAAATATAGAACGCGTCGTTAAGTTCGAGAACGACCTCTACGGAATCTCCCGTATGGAAAGTTCCTATATTAAGTATGCCGTTGCCGCCGCCCGTTCCGTAGTTCTCGCAAAGGAGAACGCCGTTTACGAATACGTCGCAGCCCTTGCCGAAGTTGTCCGTCGCAAAACGCGCATATATTGCAGAATCAGACTTTGCGTGGAAAGAGAATGTTATCTTGGGATCATCGCCTTTTGCAACATAGCTCGTATAAGGAACATAGTGCGTCTGACGTTCTCCGTTCTCGTCAAAATAGTAGCAGGGCTGGCTGAACGCGCCTGTCGTAACATCCGTCGCATGAGGATAGCAGGCTATCTTCTTAAATATAGTTCCGTTGTAAGCTGTCTCGGAGAGGAAAGCCTCTATCATTTCGTTCTGCGTATCAAGTCCCGTCGGGAAAAGCGGCTGTGCTTTATCTTCCAAAAGCGTTATCGCATTTTTGCTTACGCCGTAAGCGATCGGGAGCGCTTTCATATTCTGCATGGCATATATCGTACTCGAAGATGCCACAAAATCGTAATGCTCCTGCTGTTTTGCATACAACGTATAGAAATTGGGATCGAGAAGCTCGTCTTTTGTTATCACATACTTTATTCCGAGGAGGGCATCGGAAACGGGTGTGCCTCCGCGGTATTGAGTATAATGCGATATCGAAGTATATCCGAGATTGTTCATCAGTTTTATTACCGAAGCATTGAGCGTCGATGTGGAATGGGATATTCCGTTAAAACCGAAAGCCATGCACTCGTTTTCGCCTCCCGCACGGCGGTATACCTTGCTCTCCATGCGATAAAATGATTTATCGTTTTCAAGGACTTCGTTTACAACATCTTTTATTCTGTTTATAGAGGAATTATATCCCGTATAATCCTCACGTCCTTTGCTGTCTACAAAACTGCCGTATTGTACCGAACCGGAGTCTGTCATCGTCGCGTCGCTCAGATTCATAAGCCCTCCGGCGAACATCTCCACGCAGACGACGGCGGCAAGCACGAAAGCTCCGACATTCTCCGTTTTCTCATGAGAGACAAGATAGATTATTATCATATACGCAACTATGAGAAGTACGGCTACAAGCGCAAAAGTGAGCGTCTTTGTGCTCGCCTTCGCATATTCCGCTCCCGTCGTTTCGGGGTTTATCGGGAATTTCATTCTCTGTATTATCGCGGTGATAACAAGAAGGACTCCGCCCACGCCGAGAATACTCGTCGTCTTTATCTTTTTTATGTCGCAGAGCGCGTCCGCGGTCATAGACACCGCCATAAACGAGAAGAAGAAAGAATATCTGTAATTAAGCCAGTTGGGAAGATTGAAACCGTGCCATACAAGGTCGACGGGATTTATCATAAAGCTGAGTACGAGCGCGAGAAGAACGAGAGTCGCTCCGATCTTTTTGGCAGGCTTTACGCCCGGCGCCATGTAGAATACGGGAAGACATATAAGCGCCAGCATTCCGCTGTAAATCATAGGCAGTCCGTTCGGTTTTACCGTGTCGTACGAGCCGATGAACATCTTATATATTATCTCCAAAAAGTCAAAACGGAGTGCAAAAGTCCAGTTTGTCTGTTGGAAATTATTCTTTCCGAATGAGAGCGAATAAAGCGCCGCAATAAGCATAAACGACGCTATCATAAGCGCTACGAGCGTTCCGAATGCAAATCTTGCAAACGTTCTCGTGCCGTGCATCGAGAAGAAACGGGAGAATATATTCCCTTTTGCCTTTGGAGGATACATCTCTATAAGTTCGGAACGGTTTGAAAAATAGTAATAGAGGAAATATATAAACGTGAAGATTCCCGTCATATATCCGATATAGTAGTTTGCTATAAATATAAGAGTAAGCATGACCGTGTAAAGAATCATCTTTTTCTCTTTTATAAGACGTTCCAGACCGAGCATAAGAAGCGGCAGGAACACGAGCGCATCCAGCCACATCGGGTTCATCGACTGAACGACCGAATACGCACAAAGCGCATACATTACCGATACGGCAAGCGTTTTCATCTCTCCCGGATGACGCGTTTTATGGATATAAATACCGAAAGTAAGTCCCATAGAACCTATCTTCATAAGGTTTATGAACATCATCGCGTCGGCTATCATGCTCTTCGGAAAAACAACGAAAAGAAGATTAAAGAGGCTTGCGCCGTAATATGCAATAATACCCATAAACTCGCCGCCCAGCGTGCGTTTCCATGAATAAAGGAAGCTGCCGCCCTCTGTCAAAAGCGAGCGTATTTCTTCATAATAATAGATGTACTGCGCCTGCAAATCGAGCATCAGCACGGTATTGTTTCCGAACGGGTGTACGCCCATGCACGCATATATTCCGAGCATTATCGTAAACGGCAGCAAAAATGCCGCGATAAGGTAGAGATATTCGCTCGTTTTTATTCTTCCGAAAAAGCGCTTTATGCGTTTTAAAACGGTATTCTCTTCCTTTTCGAGAGGAGAAAGAATAATACTATCCTTGTTCATCGGTTTCCTCCAAATTAAAAATTTAACTTCGTTGTTTTTATACTGCACTATAAAAGTGCGTTAAGACTTTTTTATTATATCATAAAACTTGATAAAATCTATATCCATTTTCGGTTTTGCGTCAGGTTTTCATAAAGCAAAACACAAACGCTTCGCATTTGTGGGATTATTATATCATAAATTTTCAGATAGGCTATATCCCTTTGAAGCTTGTACTTGTTTTTTGTATGGCAAAACACAAACGCTTCGCATTTGTGGGATTATTATACCATACTAACATAATAATTGGAAGAGCAAACGCTCAAAAAAGCACACATATTTACCGGAATATATAGATTTTCACTTTTAAATCTGTTATATTATATACATAAAGGCGCGATAAAAAATATCCGCGCCAAAAAAAATACCGCAAAAAGGAGCTTTGATTTGGGACTTTTTAAAAAGAAAAAATTGGAAGACAAAGTTTCCTTCCGCATAAAAATGGCGGAAAAAATATCGAAACACAGAATAAGATATGTAAGCGAAAGGATAGGAGACACCGATATAATAATCGGGCGCGACGGCGATTTTATAATCCGCGACGGCATAATGACGGTAAGCGCCGGCGGAGAGCACATATTCAAAGCGAAAATATCCGAACTTCAAGCGTCCGAGCTTATGAGTCTGGAAGGGGCGATACTGACCGCACCCGACCTTATGCACGACGGAAAAATCAGGACAATCATAGCATACTACGTATATTACAGATAAATCCGCAAAAAGAACGCCTTTTATTGACGTTCTTTTTGTTTATGAATATTCATGAAAGCATTTCTCGGGGAAAATGTTCGAACCTCATCTCCCCCCCCCGTAAAAAGCGCGTGCAGCTTTTCGCGCTTTTTCCTGTATGCTTTCATATTTTTGTCGTAGCAGATATAAAATTATCTCAATAAAATATAAAATTTTTGCCAAAATAAAGTGGTATATTCGGTGGGAAAGTTTTGAGGATTTTTAAGGGACTTTTTCAAAAGTCCCTTAAAGCAAGGTTTGGAACGCAGTTCCAACATTTTTTGACAAATAAAAAACGCGGATTTCTCCGCGTTTTTTCGTGTGCGTTGTCAGTTGGGTCTTCCGCCCCAAACCCCGGCACAAGGGACTTTTCGAGAAAAGTCCTTTGGAACCTCAAAAGCTTCGCAAAATAAAGTTTTGTGTTTGAGCAAAGTTCTTATGTCCATCTTCTCCGAACACTTGATTTTGACTATGCAAGGTGATACAATAAAAAAATACTAATACTTTGAAGCTACTTTGGAGTTATTATGAAAAAATTCTTTTCATATTTTCTCGGCAAAGGAGAGAGAGTTGAATTTACCAATTTCACACTCGCTCATTTTGCGCCGATAATCTTAACGCTTGCTTTAATATTCATAATATTCAGATACCGCGAAAAAATACGCACTTGGAAGCACGAGCAAACAATACGTTGGATTCTTGCTTTCACGATGATAATTTCGGAAATGTCTTATTACTGGCGCCTTATCAGCATTCCTTCACTTAATCCAAATCCCGTGGATCATTTGCCGATAACCGTTTGCGGCTGGGTAGCGATTTTTTGCAGCTATATGGTCGTTGCAAAATCACAGACTCTTTTTGATATATCATATTTCTGGCTGTTTGCGGGAACGATATTCGCCCTTATTACGCCGACGGTAATAACATACACAGGTCCCACAAGGTTCAGATATTATCAGTTTTGGATAGAACACACTTTCGGATATATCTCTGTTTTCTATATGATATTTGTACATAAAATGCGTCCCACGATAAAATCGGCAATAAAGTCATATGTATCCCTTTTTGTTCTTGCCGTTGTCGCATACAGCGCAAACATAATAATCGGACCGGGCGCAAACTACCTCTTCCTCGCAAGACCCGAAAGCACACCGTCAATACTCGATATTTTACCGCCTAATTTTGCGCTTCGTCTTCTTGTCATCGTATCGATTATAACACTTATGTTTTTCCTTTCATATCTGCCCTGGTACATAAGAGACAAAAAAGCGGCAAAACCGATAAAAATACAGGAAGAAAAAGAATTATCAAAAATAAACTGATATAAAAAGCACGGCAATGCCGTGCTTTTTGTGTGCGTTAACAGTTGGGGCGTCTGCCCCAAACCCTGACACAAGGGACTTTTCGAGAAAAGTCCTTTGGAATCTCAAAAGCTTCATTAAAATGAAGTGGTGTAGCCGAGGAAAGTTTTTGCGGATTTTCAAGGGGCTTTTTACAAAAAGCCTCTTGAAGCAAGGCCCCCTCACGCAGTTCCAACATATCCTGACAAAATAAAAAACGCGGATTTCTCCGCGTTTTTTCGTGCGCATTATCAGTCGGGGCGTCGCCCCAAACCCCGACACAAGGGACTTTTCGGGAAAAGTCCCTTGGAACCTCAAAAGCTTCGCAAAAATTAAGTGGGGTGTTTGAGCAAAGTTCTCCTGTCACCTTTCTCCGAAAGAAAGGTGTGTTCTTCGCTTTTTTATTTTTAATACGTTTTTTTGCGCTTATTGTATTTACTTTTCACCTTTTAAGTGATATTATAATCTATGGTTAATGTTATTTATTATAATATAACACAAAATTTTTTACGGAGGTTCTTACACATGGCAAGAAATAAAATTTCCATGGATGGCAACACCGCCGCCGCGCATGTCTCATATGCGTTTACGGAAGTAGCTGCTATCTACCCCATCACTCCGTCAAGTGTAATGGCGGAACTCACAGACTCCTGGTCTGCCACAGGACTCAAAAACATATTCGGCGAGAATGTTAAAGTAATGGAGATGCAGTCCGAAGCAGGCGCTGCGGGAACAGTTCACGGTTCTCTTGCAGCCGGCGCTCTCACAACGACATATACGGCATCTCAGGGACTTCTCCTTATGATCCCCAATATGTATAAAATTGCAGGCGAACTTCTTCCCTGCGTAATTCACGTTTCCGCGCGCTGCGTAGCTTCTCACGCGCTCAATATTTTCGGAGATCATTCCGACGTATATGCCTGCCGTCAGACAGGATTTGCTATGCTCTGCGAATCCAACCCTCAGGAAGTTATGGATCTCGGCGCTGTCGCTCACCTTTCCACAATAAAGGGACGCGTTCCGTTCATCAACTTCTTCGACGGCTTCCGTACATCTCACGAGATCCAGAAGATCGAAGTATGGGATTACAAAGATCTTGAAGAAATGGTCGACAAAGACGCTATCGCGGCATTCCGCGCACGCGCTCTCAACCCGAACCATCCTGTTCTTCGCGGCTCTGCCGAAAACGGAGATATATTCTTCCAGCACAGAGAAGCATGCAACGAATATTACGATGCACTTCCCGAAATCGTTGAAGAATACATGGACAAGGTCAACGCAAAGATCGGAACAAACTACAAACTCTTCAACTACTACGGTGCTCCCGACGCAGAACGCGTTATCGTAGCAATGGGATCCATCTGCGACGTAGCAGAAGAAGTTATCGATTATATGATGGCAAAAGGCGAAAAAGTCGGTCTTGTAAAAGTTCGTCTTTACCGTCCTTTCCGTGCGGACAAGCTCATCGAAGCTATCCCCGCAACAGCTAAAAAGATCGCTGTTCTCGACCGTACAAAAGAGCCCGGCTCTCTCGGCGAACCTCTTTACCTCGACGTTGTTACGGCTCTTGCCGAAAACGGCGTAAACGGTGTTAAAGTTGTAGGCGGCAGATACGGTCTCGGCTCCAAAGATACAACACCTGCTTCTGTTTTCGCAGTATACGAAAACCTCAGCAAGGACGAGCCTAAGAACGGCTTTACTATCGGTATCGTAGACGACGTAACTCATCGTTCTCTCGAAGAGACCGCCGCTCCCGATACAGCTCCCGAAGGCACGATATCCTGCAAATTCTGGGGTCTTGGCGGCGACGGTACAGTCGGTGCAAACAAGAACTCTATCAAAATCATCGGCGACCATACGGACAAATACATTCAGGCATACTTCCAGTATGACTCCAAGAAGACAGGCGGCGTTACAATATCCCACCTCCGTTTCGGCGACAAACCGATAAAATCTTCTTATTATATAACAAAGGCAGACTTTGTTGCTTGCCATAACCCCTCCTATATGCTCAAAGGCTACAAGATAGTAGAGGACGTTAAACCGGGCGGCACATTCCTTCTCAACTGCCAGTGGAAACCCGAAGAACTTTCCGAAAATCTTCCCGCTTCCGTAAAGAAATATATCGCTGACAACAATATCAACTTCTATATAGTCGACGCTATCGACAAAGCCCGCGAAATCGGTATGGGCAAGAGAACAAACACTATCCTCCAATCCGGATTCTTCGCTCTTGCAAAGATCATGCCCATCGCAGAAGCTGTTGACTACATGAAGTACATGGCAAAGAAGTCCTACCTCAAAAAAGGCGAAGCTGTCGTAGAGATGAACTACAAAGCTATCGATGCCGGCGTTGACGCACTTGTAAAAGTAGATGTTCCCGCAGATTGGAAGAACGCTGTTGCCGAAGTTAAAAACGACGCCGCAACAGGCAAGAGAGACGATCTTGTAAAATTCGTAAACGATATCGTTCTCCCCGTTGCAAAAATGCAGGGCGATTCTCTTCCCGTTTCCACATTTGCAGGTTCCCGTGCAGACGGCACAATGCCCCAGGGCGCTTCCGCTTATGAAAAACGCGGTGTTGCCGTTGACGTTCCCGTATGGCATCCCGAAAACTGTATCCAGTGTAACCAGTGTTCTTACGTATGCCCTCATGCTACGATCCGTCCTTACGCTATGAACGCAGACGAAGCCGCAAACGCTCCCGCTGCTACAAAGTTCACGGCAAAGATGACAGGCAAAGGCTGCGAAGACTATAAATTCTCTATCGCTATTTCTCCTCTCGATTGTATGGGATGCGGACTCTGCGTAAAAGTATGTCCCACAAAGCCCGAAAAGAGAGCGCTCGAAATGGTTCCTCAGGCTACACAGCAGGATCAGCAGGCTGTATTCGATTATGCTGTTGAAAACGTATCGAAGAAGGATCTTCCTTTCGCAGAAACAACAGTTAAGGGCAGCCAGTTCAACCAGCCGCTCCTCCAATTCTCCGGTTCTTGTGCAGGCTGCGCAGAAACATCTTATGCGCGCCTTATAACACAGCTCTTCGGTGAAAGAATGTATATCTCCAACGCTACCGGTTGTTCCTCCATTTGGGGCGGTTCCGCTCCCGCTACTCCTTACACTGTCAACAAAGACAGCGGCAAGGGTCCGGCTTGGGCTAACTCCCTCTTCGAGGATAACGCAGAGCACGGTCTCGGTATATACCTCGGTCAGAAGACGATCCGTGAAAAACTCATCGGATATGTAAAAGCTCTTCGCGAAACAGTTACAGACGACGCAAAGGCAGCTGTTATAGATAACTATCTCAACACTGTTGAAGACGGAAAAGCAAACACACCTGCGGCAAACGCTCTTGTTGATATGCTCTCCGCTTGCGATTGCCAGAACGAACTCAAAGACAAGATACTCGCTGAAAAAGATTACCTCGCAAAGAAGTCCGTATGGATATTCGGCGGCGACGGTTGGGCTTATGATATAGGCTTCGGCGGTCTCGATCACGTACTCGCTTCCGGCGCTGATGTAAACATCATGGTATTCGACACAGAAGTTTACTCCAACACAGGCGGTCAGGCTTCCAAGGCTTCTCAGATCGGTCAGGTTGCACAGTTTGCAGCTGCCGGAAAAGCTACAAAGAAGAAAGACCTCGCAAATATCGCTATGTCTTACGGTTATATCTACGTTGCACAGGTTGCTATGGGCGCTGATATGAACCAAACAATAAAGGCTATGGCAGAAGCAGAAGCTTACCACGGTCCTTCCCTTATCATCGGCTACGCTCCCTGCGAAATGCACGGTGTAAAGGGCGGTATGGGTAACTGCCAGAGCGAAATGAAGAGAGCTGTTGAAGCAGGTTACTGGCAGATGTTCAGATTCAACCCCGAACTCAAAGCAGAGGGCAAGAATCCGCTCACAATAGACAGCAAGCCTCCGGTAGCAAGCTACATCGACTTCATTAAGAGCGAAACTCGTTACAGTCGCCTTGAACAGGCATTCCCGGAAAGAGCACAGGTTCTCTTCACGGAAGCAGAAGAACAGGCAAAGGCTAAATACGAACGCCTTACAAAACTTGCAAAGATGTACGAAGACTAACTTACCTTTCTTGAAAGAAAGGTAAGCCAAAGAACTTCACACCGAGCACACCAATTTACTTTGGCGAAGCTTTTGAAGTTCCAAGAAACTTTTCTCGAAAAGTCCCTTGTGTCCGGGTTTGGGGCGGATAGCCCCAACATCTAATGCATATACAAAAAAGCACGGCAATGCCGTGCTTTTTTATTTTTCATATCTTTATTTTCACTTATTTACAACTTGTTCTTCCGCGTCTATCGAATTGTACAGATCCAACATATCTTTTTCAAAAGTCTCGCTCGTGTAAAACGGAACATTGTCGTTGGTGTATATCGTTTTCTCTCCCGAAATTTTAAAGGAACGGTATTCCCCGTCTTTTCCGGAGAAAGAAACCGATACCGAATATCCGCCTACCGGATTTCCGGTGTAAAGCTCTTTTGCAGGAGTAAGCTCCGCGTTATTCATGTAGTTTACAATTTTTGCGATGTCGTCTTTGTCTGTTATCACCTTTTTCACAACATCAGCTGTTTGAGAATCGGTTTTGCTGACGATAAACTCTATCTTCTCGCATTCACCATATACAGGCTTGGAAAAATCGACCTCGTCTTTCTTTCCGCAGGAAAATAAGCACATTGTCATCAAAATAACGATTGCAAGAGAAATAATTCGTATCTTTTTCATATGTACCTCCAAAGATGTTTTTTGTGTATATAAATTATTTTTTGCGCAAAACACATTTAAGTCAAAACAAAATGTTTTATCAGATTTTTACCTTCCGGTGCATCTATTGACTTATATAATTCAAACAAGCCTTTTTCAAAATTTTCGTCGGCGCTCAGTCCCCTTCTATATCCAAAATCCACACTGCCACTGGGATAATAATACATCCAACATTTAGCTGCGCCATCCCTAAAAAAAATAACAGTTACAGAAGTTTTTTCCATTGAATCGGAACGGATATTGTACACATCATCAGCTTTAAATTTAGTATTGTTCAAATAATTGACAACTCTTTCTATATCGCCTTTGTCGTTAACTATCTTATCAAGACGACCGTCGGAAGACTCGATACTGATAAACATCTCGTCGAAATCCCCGTTATATTCAGGATAAAAATCCTCTGTTTTATTTTTCCCGCAGGAAAACAGGCACATTGTCATCAAAACAACAAGCACAAGCGAAATAATGCGCAATTTTTTCATATGTACCTCCAAAAACAATTCTGCTGTGTATATATTATATCATACAACAACACATTTATAAACGTTGTTTTTAGACAAAAAAATCCATATCCGCTTGTAGATTTTACTCAAAACAGCATTTAAAGCATCATGTCTGCTGTTTTCTTTATTACGTCGATATAGTCCTTCTCTGTTCCTTCGGGAGCAAAGATAATATCCTCCGCGCTTCTTCCCATGAAAAATTTAAACCAGCATACAGCCGCGGCAAATCTGCCGTAATCCAAAGACAAATGGAACCCGTCACGGCAAAGAGATGTCCCTCCGTTTTTGAAATCAAACGGAGAAATTCCGCGGAGCACCTGAATAAAATCTCCCGTTCTTATTACGGGTATGCCGTGTTTTGCCGCAAAATAAGTGGACGCGGCGACAATAGCGCCGTACATTTCAAGCTGGCTCTTGTTGTATCTTACAAAACAGTTGTGTCCGGAGTTTATCTCATACGCCCATGTGCGGTGAAAAGCAATTTTAGCGTTCGGCAAAGCCTCTTTTATCGTATCTATCAAAAAGCTCATGTGCGGATCATATGTTTCCGGCATTCCGGAATCGTGGCTCGCCTGCTGAATCGTGACAAAATCCCAGTCCTCCGCTTTGAGCGCGTCGGGAATGGATATCATGCAAAGCTTTCTCGTATCCTCTTCATATTGATAAGCTGTCGCATTCGTGCGTACATTCTCCGCGTGAAGAGCAAGACTGCAACCGCCTATGTACAGATTTCTTACAAAAAGTTCCTCTCCCGCGGAAGCGGCAATTTCCTGTAAATATCTTGTAGCGTCCTGCGAAAAGCTGTTTCCTATCGCCAAAATTTTTTTCATAAAAAGCTCCTTTTATTTATATAAACACTTTTGTGTTTAAAATTCAATGTTAAAAAACGTCCGTTACTATCTTATAATATATCATTTATGTTATAAAAAGTCCAGCGTAAAGCAAATTTTGATACATAGAAAAAAGCAATAAATTTTCTATCATTTGAAATATAAATCATTTTATTGTTTCAAATATGCATATGTGAGAGACAGTGTCGTGACTTTTTCTCACTTTAATGATAAAATATAAGCGTAAAGGAGGAAAGACAAATGGATTTTTGTGATAAATTAAAAAAATTACGCAAAGACAATAACCTTACGCAAGAGGAATTTGCGGAAAAAATATTCGTAACAAGAACGGCGGTGTCAAAATGGGAAACAGGAAACGGCTATCCGTCGCTCGAAAGCTTAAAACTCATCGCGGACTTGTTTCAGATGAAAATAGATGAACTTCTCTCCGACGATGATATAGAAAACAAAAAATTGCTTGACAAAAAGAGGAGCGAAAAAATGTATTTTATCGCCGTGATGTTTCTTGTACTGTCGGTAATTTTCGCGATACTATCCGTCGTCATAAAACTTCCCTTTCTTATGATAGGAAGCGTCATATGCGTTGCGGGTTATATTATATTTGCAATTCTGACAAAACCAAAATATAAAAGGACAGAAGAAAAAGGAAGCACGGCACATATCATTTCTGTCATCATTTTGGCAACGATATTCCTCTTCATATTTATATCGTTGATTTTGCAGATAATATAAAAAAGGATCGCATTTTTACCATAGCAAACAGAAGAGAAAATTGCCGTCGTTTGTTCTCTTCCCGTTGCCTTTTAACTTGCCGTAAAATATAAAAGATTACTTATAAAAAAAGAGTGGTTTTTCCACTCTTTTTATTTTGCTCTTCCGACCGTTTCATAGCTTTCATCTATAAGAGAATATATATTCTCTATCGGCATTTCTCCGTTCAGACGCACGGTATACCAATGTTTTTTGTTCATATGATAAGCGGGAAAACAGTTTTTATCATTCAAAAAATCGCAAACTCGCTCCGGGCGCGCTTTAAGATTCAAGATCTCTTCTGTTCCCTCTTCATAAAGACCGAGATTTTTCTTTTCCGTCGTCAATATCGCGGCATACCATTTTGCGCTCTTTCCGTTTCTGAAAACAACGTTATTCGGAAATTTATCCCACAAATATTCTGGCTCTGTCCCATATTTTTGCTTTATATAGCGTATTATATTTTTTGCATGATCGCTCTTGAAAACTTGCTTTTCGGTGCATTTTTCGCATATGTCCGATAAAATATCCTCATACTGTTTGCGAATTTCTCCGAGGAAGCTTCCCACGGCATTTTTGGCGTATATGAGTGTATATTCTTCTCCACTTTCCGATTCGGATACAATTATTTCAATATTTTCTTCTTTGTCGATTGATATATCCATTCTGAAATCACTGTGCATAAGACCGACAGAATAGACATATCGCTCTTTTTCAAAAGAAAAACCATACAAGAGCAATTTTTGCTCTATAAACTTTCTGTTTTGAAATAATCCCCCGTTATATTTCATAATGTTGCCCTTTGTAACAAAGTATCTCCATTATATGATATCTTTTCTCTTTTCATAAATACTCATTATCAATATAAACACTTAGAACTTCCGATAGTATTATATCATAACTAAAAGTAGTTATCAATAGTTTGGAATGTCCTTGCAAAAGACAAAAAAAATAAGACAAACACATAAAAACGTGTTCGTCTTGTTCAATTTGGTGACCCACAACAGAGTTTAAGCGAACATTTTCGCATAAACTCTGTTCTACTTCATCCATGCTGATTTCAACATCCTCAGTAGTTCCATCGTTAATATCGAAGATAAGCGTGATGTGGTCGTCATAAAGATACACAGCTTTTACGAAGGTGTCAAACAATTCCTTTTGGCATTCCTTATCCTCCACGTTTGCGGCTCTGAAATGCTCTAAGTAGGCAAGCAATGATTCTCTTGTAACTGCCTTCCCTGCCTCTGACTGTGCAACCAATATACGAGCGTCGAGCTGCGCGCGTTCGGATTCAAGATCTTGCAAGTGCTCTTTCGTGGAGGCGGTGATGATGCCTTGGTCGATGGCGATCATGACATTCGCTATCGCCTTTTTTACCTCTTTGTGTCTCTCTTGCATATTCGCTATCTCAACTTGCCTAACATCTCCCTTTTGGAAGCTAAGAACCTGCTGCACGATCCACTCCATCACATTCGGTTGGAGAATATAACGACGGATAGCCTTTGCTATCTCATTCTCCAAAAAGTTTCGGCGAACAGCTTTTTTGTCGCATGTTCCGTTTGTGCGTTTTTCGTTGCAGATATAGTAATAGTGGCTATCGCCATTCTTGCTCGTCCCTGACATTCCTATCATATGGGATTTGCACTTTCCGCAGAACAGCTTGCCTGTCAATAGGTAGATGCCGTCGTCGGCTCTTTTGCGTCCCTGTGGATTTTTCTTTGTTTTCATAATTTTTTGCACCCTATCAAATAGGCTCCTTTCTATGATTACAGGCATTCCGCCTTCAATTCGCACATCGTTAAATATATAAACGCCTGTGTACCGTTCGTTATGGAGAATCGTGAAGAAACTGCTTTTCCCCCATTCGTTGCCGTTCTTGGTCTTGATACCACGTCTATTTAGATCTTCGCTGATTTCTACAAACTTCTCGGCATTCGCTGTGCGATTAAAGATTTCCTGCACAATAGGTGCTCTCATTTCATCTATGACAAACTTACCATCTGCTCCTGTTTTATATCCATATGGAGCGGGACCATTTGCACGGCAATTCAAGGCATTGTCGGCTTGGTTGCGCTTGATATCTTCTGCCATATTTTCCGAGAAGAATTGGTTTACATTCATCATAGTGCGTAGTGCAAAGCGTCCTGCGGCATTGTTGCCGAACTCTTCCTTTGCATATACGACCTTGATTCCGAGTTTTTCCATCTCGTTTTCAAACATAAGCGCATTGAGGATATTTCGCGCTATACGGTTCGATTTGTATGCAATAATATAATCGAACTCACCCTTCTGTGCCTCGCGTTGCAACTTCTGAAATTGAGGTCTACGGTCGGTTCTTCCAGTCTTTGCACTATCAGAATAAACACCCACTATTTTAATTCCGGAAGCCAAAGCAAAAGTATTGCATTCGGCAACTTGTTGTTCTATGCTCTCCTCACGCTGATTGTGCGAAGAAAAACGAGCGTATATGACACCTGTCGCTTCTGGTGTGTTTATTCGTTTGCGTGCCATGAGCTCGCCTCCTTGCTTATTCATATATTTGTTATAAAATAACAAAATTGAAGTAGTTCTATTTAATTGTATTATAATGGTTGTAGCGAAATTAGAAATTCTGACGAAAGGAACAAGGCAATATGAAAGAAGCAAAAACTGCATATCCGAACAAAACGACAGATGAACAAAAAAACAAAAGGTTAATCGAAGCCACTGAGCTTTTTATGAGAATTCCGCCCCAAGCACAAGATATGATAATAGTTTTAGTGAAAAGCCTATTATCAGATAAATAATTATAAAAAATAAGCAAAAGATGCCCGGAGATGATTTTTATTGATTGTCTTTGGGTATTTTTTATTATTTCTAAAAAATCTTTTTCTGTGATAATTTTTGTTCAATACTTTTCCGACTCTTT
This sequence comes from uncultured Eubacteriales bacterium, assembly GCA_900544985.1. Classification (GTDB taxonomy): domain Bacteria; phylum Bacillota; class Clostridia; order Oscillospirales; family CAG-272; genus UMGS731. Next base: position 53,664 of record UQXK01000001.1, on the reverse strand, counting down.
CAGTTTAAGACCTGTATTATTAGTTTTTTTAAGTTCATCTCTCAAACGATATATATGTTTACATGGGAGATGTCGAATAAAATAATCTCTACAAGTGCAAGTGTCTATGGTCGTTAGATATGGACTTTTCCCCGAACCCGAAAAAATAGCACTTTGATTTTCGTAGTCTATCGATATGGGGGTGCATTTTACGTTTTTAGAACTTTCGATTCTTTTAAGTTGCTCTGGATGTTTATCAATATCCGATGATGCCTTAACTTCCGCTAATAATTTTTTATTGTGTGACGGTCTATTAAAAATCTCGATTAAACCCAATTCTACCGCAAGTCTATATATATGTTTGCAAGGCAAATGTCTTTCTTGGAAATCATAGCAAGTACAGTTTGTTAATGTGGTTTCATAATATGGTAGATCCGTTGTGCTTGAAAAAACCCCCTTTTCTTTTTTGTGATTTATTTCGAATGCAAACGGATATGTCATGGCTCTACCTTGTCTTAAAATTTGATCTTCACGCTCATGTGTAGATTTCTGCCAATCATTCCAATCTCGCAGAAAGCGACATCTTCCATATTCCTTTTTTCTATCATAACATACACACTCCATATACGGCTTTCTTTCTTGTGAAAATTGTACTTATTGATTTGATAATATTCCTTTTATCTGGGAAATCACAAGAGATTGTTGTTCCATCGTGAGCTGGGCGAAAAGATTAATAAATTCGAGAGTTTTACTATCAATCTGTTTAAGCCCGACCATATAATCAAGCGATGTGCCGATTGCATCTGCTATATTACACGCTTCAAAAAGAGAAATGTGTACTTCTCCGCTTGACGACGATGATAACCATTCATCATTAAAATCTTTGTAATTATTACCATAGAGCAAATAAGTAGGTGATACATTTAAAGCTTTTGCATACTTTTCAATCATAGACTGGCTTATATCGCGTTCTCCATTTTCAACTTTTGATATAGCAGATCTTCCTTCATATCCAACTCTCTTAGCAAGCTCTGTCTGACTCATGCCCAGAGTCAAACGAAGATTTTTTATTCTTTCATATATCGTCATGACAGCCACTTCTCTCGATTTATTGTATTTTTATTATTTTGCAAGCAATCCTTTCATTTGCAATACTAGCATTTTTTGCTGTTCCTCTGTTAATTCTGAAAATAACTCCACAAATTCCTTTGTTTTGGGAGGTAATGTGTGTCGATCAAGCCCAACAGCGTCATCTAAGGAAAAACCAAAAGAATCAGCCATACTGCAAGCTTCTGATAAAGAAATAGGCGAGTTACTTTCTAAAAGACGCTCAGCCTCTTCGAAAGCAACATTGCTTTCTGGTTCCGTTGTATCCCAAACTCCATTATCAATTTCATGCTTGAGTGATTTTCTAAAATCATCTGACCATGTGTCACTTTTTATGTCTCTTGCCATGGGAACATCATATCCCATGAGCCACGCTTCAGACACATTTAAAGCCATCGAAATGATAGCGAGCTTATCTTGTTTTGGTTCGACCTTTCCCGATACATATTGAGAAAGGTCATTTCTACCAATTTTCACATTATACATCTTGCAGTATGGAGCACATGCATCCAAAATATCTACCTGACGCAACTCGTGAGCATCCATAATAAGCCGTAATCTTTCTGATGTGCTTGAAACTTTCACATTAATCACCCCTTTTTATTATATGTCATATACATCAGAAAATCAACAGTTTTGCTCAAAAAAATTGAACTTTTTTTCTTGAAAGGGTTGACAGGAGATAAAATGTGTAGTATTATATATTTGTTCAATTGATTTGAACAAATAATAAAGATGGAGGAAATAAAATGGCATTTGATTATTCAAAATTACGCGGAAAAATAATCGAGAAGTGTGGTACATTAGGTATGTTTGCGAAGAAAATGGGCATTTCAGGGAGAACAATTTCGCTAAAACTAAATAACAAAGCTTGTTGGAGTCAAGATGATATTTTAAAAGCATGCAAAATACTTGATATATCAGGAAACGATATTGTAAAATTTTTTTACGACATTTGTTCAAAATGATTGAACTAAGAGAAAAGGGGGAATCCATGCTAACACCGTCAGAAAAAGCAGAACTTGAAAGTTTAAAAAAAGATCCATATGTCAAATTGGCAACGAAAAGTCTTCGGAGACCCATCGATCCAGACAAAAAAAGACTTTATCAATACCGTTGGCTTAGAAACAAAGGTAGGAAAATGGTTGAAGAAATTGAAGCAGAGTTGCCAGACGAAGATTAAACTAATGCAACTAAAAGGAGTAAACGAATGTCAAGTAAAGAAATTACAATTGACACATCAAAAATTTCATTATACCGCGGACGAGCAATCGGCAGAGCGTTCTATAACGCCTATATGAAATTCATTGAGGATCCCGAAAACGAGAAGATGATTGAGAAACGCGCGGAAGAAATACGCAATAAGGAAAGAAAGGAATCGACATCACCAGAATCTTGAACGGTTTTATAAATCGATTCAAATAACGGTATTTAAAGGAGCACAAAATGGAAACAAAACTAAAAATCAATTTCAATGATATTCCCGACGGAATTATTGAAGCGGGATGTCGAATCATCTCCAAAAGTATACGAAAATTCTATCAAGATCCAGAAAACAGAAAAAAACTTGAAGAATGGAGAAAAACACCAGAGGGAAAGCGTGCCTCTCTGTTAACCAAAGAGGAACGATTAAAATTTGACGCAGAACACGCGAAATGAGGAATAAAAAATGAAAAAAGGAAGACTCTCAAACGGCTTGATCTATTATGAAGCGACCGCATCAGAAACCTGCTTACTTGGCGGCTTGGGAATTTGCGACGATTGTGGAGATTTTGAATCAAAAGGATATCTCGTGCCGGTGCTCAATCATTATATGTGTGCCAAGTGTTTTGAAGATTGGAGTAAAAGCACGAAGCATTATCCAGAAGATGATCGCTACGAACTCAAAACCGCCGCGTACTTCGAATCAATGATTCCATGTGATAATGTAGACGACTGAAAGGAGCAAAAAATGAACAATGTAAGAAGAAAAAGAATCATAAATCTCTCTGACAAGCTCTCCGAGCTCAAAGAAGAATTGGAGATAATTGCAGAGGAAGAACAGGAATACATAGATAACATACCCGAAAATCTTCAAAATTCCGAACGCTATGAGCGAGCAGATGAGGCTCTTAGCAATCTCAACGATGCATCCGACACACTTGACGAAGTTATCGAATCGCTTTTACAAGCATCCGAATAAAAAACAAATCGAAAGGAGCAAAAATATGAAAAAAAACAAAATATTTGGTTCGGGGGTAGACCCAGGAGATAAAAAAGAAAAAGGATCGCCCGACACCAATCAGAACGATCCAGGGAAAGACACGAAATCTAAATCCCCTATTAGTATATCTCAAAAATCCGAAAAAAGCAATATCAATCAGTTAAGAGATCTTCGCATATCTAAAAATATCCCGGCAAAAGAAATGGTTCTCACTGTTCGCGCCCTGTTTCCGAAATACGACAAAATGTTACAAAGCAAATGCGAGCATGGCGATGAATACGGCATTGATATCAAGCTAAAAGCAATGGATGCTCTGCTTGAAAAATACGCACCTGAGTTGCTTGCCAAAGAAAAACATCGTCGAGATGGATGCCACCGACTCAAATGTAAAGTAATGTGCCGACTCGAAGACGACGAATATGCGGCTCTTGTTAAACGTATCAAGGAAGACGGGTTTGACACCATGCAAGCCTGGCTCACTTGGATTATAAGAAACTATTTGAAGAAAGGATCGCAAAAGAATGGATGAATACAACACGAAGTTAGCGATTGAAGCGCAGTCTCGATATTGTGCAAATAATGAGTTACCGAATTTCTCGCCTACTCTTGACGGAAAATGCTATCGGTGTGGTAGCAATATCTACGAACGAATTGAACACAAAGACGGTAGCGTTTCGGGAATCACGGTTGAACAAGCAGGAAAAACTCTTATCACAGGCTGCCCTCATTGCTACTTCTCTTTTGTAGAGTAATAAGGAGTAAGGAAAATGCCGATAAAAAATTACACCACAAATGTAGATGTCTTTACGACAATAGCTTCTATTCAAAGCTCGCTTGTTAAACACGGTGCAAAAAAAATTGTTACAGATTACGATGACAAGGGACGCATAACCGCCGTATGCTTTCTCATTGATACTCCGAACGGTCAAAGAGGAATACGGCTTCCTTCCAACGTCGAAGGCGTGCAATGCGTTTTATCAAAGCAAAAAGTAAAATGCGACAGAGAACACGCGGAAAAAGTTGCTTGGCGCATTGTCAAAGACTGGGTTGAATCTCAGATGGCGATCCTCGAAAGCGCAATGGTGCAAATGGACGAAATATTCCTACCATATATGATGAACAGTCAAGGTCAAACAATATATCAACTCTATCAAAAGCAACAGCTTATGATTGAGGGATAAAAATACAAAAATGCTAATAAAAAGGAGCAAAACAAAATGATTAAACAACCTAATGAACTTATATTTTCCGATAAAAAATTCTCAATGATTATCTATGGAGCGCCTGGTGTCGGCAAAACCACGCTCGCCTTGTCCGCGCCCAATCCAATTCTTATTGACTTCGACCGCGGCGTATCGCGTGTTAAAGCGTATCACAGAAAGCCGACGATAGTTTGCACTACATACGAAGAAGTACTCTCCGATATCGAATCTCCCGAAGTCAGAGATTGCGAAACAATTATCATCGACACGGGCGGTAGCTTTGTAAGTTATTTGCAAGACTGGGCAATGAGAGACAACCCCGCCACAAACCGCCAAAAGAACGGTGCGCTTTCCTTGAAAGGATTCGGCGCCGTCAAACAAGAATTCCAACGCTTTACAAATCACGTCCGCGACGTGCTTAACAAAAATGTCATTTATGTATTCCATTCCGACGAACAAAAGGACAAAGACGGAAATCCTCAGCAAAGGCTTTTATGCGAGGGAGCGGCAAGAAATATCGTATGGCAACCTTGTGACTTTGGCGGATATGTTCAAATGATAGGAAACAGTCGCGTCGTGACATTCACGCCCACACAGGAGTTTTTTGCAAAAGGCTGTTATGGAATCGAAGGACAGTTTAATGTTCCCGCTATCGGTCCGACAGACAATAACGACTTTCTCACCAAATTATTTGAAAAGGCACGTGATAACATTGCCGCGGATGTTAAAGCATTTACGCCTATGAAGGAACAGTATGACAAAACAATGTCAGAAGTCGCAAAAATTGTTAATGATATCAAAACTGTTGAAGACGCAAATTCTGCGGTCACCTCTCTTCCTTCTCTTAAACACGCCCTTACATCAAAGAAAGAAGCGAGTGCTTTGCTTTCTGCAAAAGTCAAGGAACTTGGTTTTATATGGGACAAGGAAAGCAAGGAGTACAAAGTAAAGGAGACAAAGTGATATGAGCTATCTTATGACACAATCGTTAATCAGCTCGTGGAACTATTTGCACCAATGCCGTGAAGAAAGTCAGGAAAGTGCATATAACGACTTTTTGAATACATTAAACCGTATTCCCAAAGATACAACACCCGAAATGCAGAACGGCATAGATTTTGAAAATGAGGTTTATAAAGCGGCGGCGGGTATTCCCCGCTCCGCTCATCACAAATGGGAGAACGGCATAAATGCTGTTGCAACACTTATAAAAGGCGCGCCCGTGCAAGTAACCGCACAACGCGAGTTGACTATTGGCTCGATGAATTTGCTTGTTTACGGCGTTTTGGACGCGTTGAAAGCAGGCACGATTTTTGATGTAAAATTCAGCAATAAGGGATTCGGCTCTGCTGAACTTGCTGGGAAATATCTCGACTCTCCGCAACACCCGACATACTTTTTCATAGTACCGGAAGCGCAGGAATTCAAATATCTCGTTTCCGATGGCGAGGATCTGTATACGGAATGCTACACGAGAAAAAACAGTAGGCCATTTGAAGATATCGCAAAGGAATTTCTCGAATCGCTTGAAGCGATGAAATTGCTTGATATCTATAAATCAAAGTGGGTGGCAAAATGATAGGTAAGTTAAAAGACATTACTTTTACACGTTCAGGCGAGCAGATTATAAGCTTTTCTACAAAGAGTGATTACACGGAAGAATTTGACTCGTTGAAAGATTGCGATGTCGATATTGAAATCAAAAAGCACAGAGCGCGAAGATCAAAGGATGCTAATGCTATGATGTGGGCGTTTTGCGAAAAAATCGCAAATAAAATCAACTCAACGAAAGAAGATGTTTATCGAGATGAAATTCGCCAAATTGGAAAATACACACCGCTCCCAATAAAATGTGATGCCGTTGAAGAATTTGACAGAATATGGTCATCTCATGGTATTGGCTGGTTTACGGAAATTGTTGATGATAGCAAATTGGAAGGATATAAATTGGTCTTTGCATATCATGGTAGTTCTACCTACAACACAAAGGAAATGAGTAGGCTGCTTGATAATGTCTTGCAAGATGCAGAATCCGTAGGAATTGTCGTACTATCAGAACAAGAAAGGAGCTTGCTGATACATGAATGGGAAAACAAGAAATGACATTATCGGGAAACATTTCGGAATTCTGACTGTGATTGAAAGACAAGGTTCCGATAAATCAAAAAAGAACTCATTGTGGCTATGCAAATGTAATTGCGGGAAAACAACTTTAACAACATTATCTCATCTGAAAAGCGGTCACACTACAAGCTGTGGATGTCTTGGACGTAAGCATTTTTTGGAAAATAGCAAAAAATCAAGATTTCAAACAACTCATGGACTGACACATAGTCGGTTATATCGAATATGGTTAGGAATGAAGAGAAGATGTGACTATGTTAAGGGAGAAAAATACCCATTATATGGAGGTCGTGGAATTACAGTTTGCAATGAATGGAAAACTGATTTTATGTCATTCTACCACTGGTCAATGGAAAATGGCTACAACGATAAATTGACCATAGACCGAATTGATGTAAATGGAAATTATACCCCCTCAAATTGTCGATGGGCAACAATTATAGAGCAAAACCAAAACAGAAGATGCTGTAAACAAAAATAATACAGCATGATACGAATACCACAGAAAGGATAATTAACAAATGAGTCTTAATCTGAACAAAGTCATTCTTGCAGGGCGTTTGACAGCTGACCCTGAATTAAAAATGACGACAAATCAAATAACTGTTACTTCGTTCTCTTTGGCTGTTGACCGTAAAACCTCCAAAGAAGCAGAAAAAAAGACAGATTTTATAAACGTTGTGGCTTGGCGCCACACCGCGGATTTTATAACTAACTACTTCCGCAAAGGATCTCCAATCTGTATAGTCGGAACGATTCAAACACGTTCCTGGGAAGATCAACATGGCAATAAACGATATGCAACCGAGGTTGTCGCAGATGAAGCAAGTTTTGTTGAAAGCAAATCAAGCTCTGAACAAAGCGGCTTAATGCCAAATGTAACATCTCAAACAATACCGAATTTTGAAGAAATACCACCTGATGAAGATCTTCCCTTTTGAATGGATAAAGGAGAGATAATGAATGGCAACAGGAAAAAGATATTACTGGATGAAGCTAAAAGAGTCATTTATGACTTCTGATACAATCGACTACTTCATGAGTCAACCCAATGGCGCGAATTATGTTGTATTGTATCAAATGCTTTGCTTGAAAACCATAAACACCGATGGAAAACTTTCTCGCCAAATAGGAGAAATAATAATCCCGTACGACGTAGAAAAAATACAACGAGACTGCAAATGGTTTTCGACGGACACTATCCGAATTGCTCTTAATCTCTACAAATCTTTTGGTCTTATTTACGAGGATAAGGATGGTGTCCTTGTCCTCACAGATCATCAAACTCTTGTTGGGAGCGAAACAAATTGGGCAATTCAAAAGCGAAATCAGCAGCAAATACGAGCTCCTAAACTCGGCACTTGCAAACGTCTCAATCGCGAAACGCTGTTACTCCCATCTGGTGAGATACAATATGTCGATGAAAAACGATATGGTGGCAATGGTATGAAAGCTTTTGATCTTGCGCAAGGCGTTTGTGAAAATTGTGGCAGTCAAGAAAATCTTTGTATTCATCATGGAAATGGTTACAGCAATGACGTAGATGACCTATATATTTTATGTCGTAGCTGTCATGCAAAAGTACACAGCGGACTGCTGGAACAAATTCACAATCATTCTACTCAAACAAGTGGAAATAAGGTGGAAATAGAGGTGGAAAATTTCCACCCAGATAATAGATATAAAGATAATAGAGATATAGATATTAGAGATGAAGAGGAAGATATTACTACTCTATCTGCTTCGCAGTCAGAGTTGCAATGCCCGTTTTCAAAAATCAGAGATTTATATCACGAAATCTGCGTCTCTTATCCAAAAATCAAAGCTATCGACGGAAACAGACGAAAGGCAGTAGCAGCACGATGGCGAACATACAACTCACTTGGTACTTTTAAGGAATTATTCCAAATCGCGCAAGCGTCATCTTTTCTTAAAGGTCAAAATGACAGGAATTGGGTGGCTGATTTCGACTGGATGATGAAGCCCTCGAATTTCTCAAAAATTCTCGAACACAAGTATGACAACCGAACTTCGACAGATTCAAAGGAACTTCCCTTGACAGGGGCGCTCGGAGTTCTTGCGAAAATGCGAGAGGAGTGTGGAGATGACAAAGAATGAATTGCTCGACATTGTAACGGTTATTGTGATGTCATATCCCGATCGCTTCAAAGAGGAAAGCATACCAGGAATGGTAACAGCTTGGTACGCATTCTTCAAAGACGATGACAAAAGCGCTGTTGAGCTTGCGGTTACAAAGCACATAGCGAGCAACAAATGGCCACCAAGCATAGCGGAAATCAGAGAATCCATGGCTGAAATACTCCATCCCGAACTGATACCGCCCGATATTGCATGGATGGCAGTAATGGATGTTATGCATGCAACGGGAGAATCCTCTTGGGGACGCCCGACTTTTCCTCCACTTATCGAACGTGTCGTGGAAACTATCGGATGGCATACCCTTTGGGAACTCCACCGAGGCAGTTATGCAGGCAATAAAGACGGCATGGATAAAGTGGCGTTTATGGACCTTTACAAACCCACATATGAGAGAGAGATGCAAACAGCGGCGCTCCCCGCGGCGCTGTCTTCTTCGATAAGAAAAGTCCGCCAACTCTACCCAGAAACAGACTCTTTCCTATTGGAAGTGCAAAATATCCGCAGGAAAGAAGATAAAAAATGGGAACTTATCTCAGGGCAGGCATATAAAGAGCTTGATACACCTAAAAAAGCAAATCTTTTGGAGGATAAGAAATGATACGCTTCACCGTTCCCGGCGATCCAAAAGGATGGCAGCGCACAGGCTATAATCGAAAAACAGGAGCAAAGTACACCCAAGAACAGACACGAACACAAGAAGCATTAGTCGCGTGGGCGTACAAAGAAGCCTGTGGAGCATACCGTTTTCCCAAAGGTACATATGTGGATATGCGTGTTTTGGCATACTTCCCTATTCCCAAAAGCAAATCTAAAACCGTTCAGCAGAAAATGCAGAACGGTGAAATACGACCGATAGTCAAACCAGACTTTGACAATATAGGCAAACTGATAGCAGATGCACTCAACGGCGTTGCCTACGACGACGACAAGTGTATCGTTGATGCACAAGTTAGAAAATTTTATTCAGATAATCCCCACACGGAGATCATCTTGCAAATTGCAACAATCTAAAATAAAGCGGGACCGCGCTGGATAATACGGTCACATAAAAAAGGAGCAAAACATGGAAAATAAGTTTGTATACACAGAAGAAGTCACGGGAGAAATAGTCAATATACCCGTTAGTCTGCTACACCATCATCACGACAATCCGCGTAAGAGTTTAGGAGACTTGACAGAACTCACGGAAAGCATAAAGGCAAAAGGTGTTTTGCAAAATCTAACAGTCGTTCCTTTTTGGTTTCAAACGACTGGGGTGGGATGCGACGATCCGAAACAGCAAGCTGAAATTGGATATCTTGTTGTAATAGGAAATAGACGTCTTGAAGCAGCAAAGGCGGCAGGACTAAAAACGCTTCCCTGCGTCATTGCCAAGATGACTCCTGCCGAACAGGTTCAAACCATGCTTTTGGAAAATATGCAACGAGAAGACCTAACAATTTATGAGCAAGCACAGGGATTCCAAATGATGATGGATTTTGGCGATAGTATTGATGCTGTTGCCGAAAAAACAGGATTTTCAAAATCCACTATTCGCCGCCGATTGAAAATAGCAGAATTGGACGGAGAAACACTGAAAAATGTATCCGGACGACAGGCCTCGCTAATGGATTATGATATGCTCTCTCAAATTGAGGATATTGATACAAGAAACAAAGTCCTCTGCGAAATTGGAACCAACAACTTCAACCGAGAGTTTCAAAAAGCACTCAACGCGCAAAACGGGAAAAAGAGAAAATTAGAATGGCAAAAGATATTTGAAACATTTGGTATGGAGGAAATCTCATACAACGATATCTGGAATGAGCAGTATAAATCTCTCGGTTATCTTGACGGTGAGCCAAGCAATGAAAAGATTGCAGAATATGCAAAAAGCCACGATAAGCTCTACTTTGCATGGGGCTACAACGATATACCATACATTCGCGCCGATAAAGTAATGACCGAAGAAACCGAAGGATCAGAGCGCGAGGAGCAGAAAAGGCGCGATGAAGAACGCACAAGAAGAGAGCAACTTTCCGAACTTTCCAAAAGTGCATTCTGGTTAAGATTTAACTTCATTAAAAATTACTCACATAGAGACAGTAAGAAAAATATCGAGAAAATTTCTGACTGGATGTGTTTGCGCGAGATTGTATCGATGATGAGCCAGGGACTGTTTTCTGGATACTCCACCGTACAAGCAAGCATAGATAGGTTCAAGGAACTGTTTGATATCAAAAATAATGATGATTGGGCTAAGGTTGCGGAATTCATAGATAAACACCCGGAAAAAGCTCTTCTGATGAACGTATATGCGCAATGGTGCGATAGCTTCAATAACAACTGTGTCGATTGGAGCGGCAATTACCGTGAAAATCCCAAACTTAAAAGCCTGTATCAAGGGCTTTGTGTTCTCGGATATGAAATGTCCGATGAGGAAAAACATATGTTAAACGGGACACACCCGCTTTACAAAAAGTCCGGGGATGAGGCAATAGACACCGAGACCGACGAAATTGAGGAAGTCATCGAAGAAACCGAAGATGATTTCGATGCGCTTCTTAAAAAGAAATTGGGTGAAGTCTTGGGTAAATAACAAATCTGCTCGGCGGGGGGGATATCCACCCGCACGGACAAAAGGAGAAACGATGAATTACGATGAATTTTTACAGAAAAAAGCAGTAGCGATTCCGTGTTGCGGATTCTCTTTTGAAAAAGCTGATATGAATTCAAAAATGTTCGAATGGCAAAAGGATATTGTCGCATGGGCGCTAAAAAAAGGCAAGGCGGCACTATTTGAAGATTGTGGACTTGGAAAGACGATACAGCAACTAGAATGGTGCAAGCTTATTTCCAATCATACCGAAAGACCGACGATCATCATTGCGCCGCTTGCTGTATCAAAGCAGACAAGGCGAGAGGGTTTCAAATTCGGATACGATGTGAATATCTGCCGATCACAGAAAGACGTTGTTCAAGGTATCAACATCACAAACTATGAAATGCTCGATCACTTTGATTTGACTATATTCGGTGGCGTGGCATTGGATGAAAGTTCAATACTGAAACAATACAGCGGAAAACTCCGCACGCAGATCATAGAAAGTTGTGCTGATATTCCATATAAACTCTCTTGTACTGCAACGCCGGCACCGAATGACTATATGGAGCTTGGCAACCAAGCTGAATTTCTTGGAGTAATGAAACGCACCGAAATGCTTGCCGAATTTTTTGTGCATGACGGCGGGGACACAAGCAAATGGAGACTTAAAGGTCATGCTGAAAAAGACTTTTGGAAATGGCTCACAAGTTGGGCAGTCGTCTTGACCACTCCCGCTGATCTCGGATATGACAGCACCGGATACGATTTACCTAAGCTCAATATCAAGTATATAGAGGTAAAGAGTAATGCGCCGATTGCTTCCACTCTTTCGGAAAGACACGATGCCAGACGTTTAAGCCTATTAGCAAGATGCAAGGCAGCCAAAAGAATCACAGATACTGATCCTGATGCACAATGGCTGATATGGTGTGACCTTAACGACGAAGCAGAAGAACTCAGAAGAGTGATTCCGGGAGCACGAGAGGTTAGAGGATCCGATACTTCGGAACGTAAAGAAATACGACTTGCGGCATTTTCCGAACGTCTATTCCAAAGGCTTATTACCAAGCCAAGTATCGCGGGATTCGGACTTAACTGGCAAGGCTGTTATAACATGGTATTTGTAGGACTATCAGATAGCTATGAATTGCTCTATCAGGCAATCCGACGTTGCTGGCGTTTTGGACAAAAGCATACTGTAAACGTGTATATCATAATATCCACAGCAGAGGGTGCCGTACGGGACAACATCGAACGCAAGAACGAGCAATGCAAGCAGATGATTGCCGAAATGGTGAAACACACTAAAGATATATTATCAAATGAAATTAGGGCAACCGTCCGCATGACGGAAGCATACGAACCGAGAATTGATATGTTCATTCCGGAATGGGTAATTGAAGGAGGATATGCTGTATGAAAGTTTTAGATCAAGTCAGAGGAAATAATTATGTGTTATATAATGGCGATTCTTGTGAGGTACTTGCGGGAATTCCATCTAACAGTATTCACTACTGCATTACTTCTATTCCTTTCGCATCACTTTATACATATTCAAATAGCGATAGGGATATGGGAAATAGCAGAACATATGACGAATTCGCGGAACACTATAAATTTCTCGGTACTGAATGGTTCCGTGTCATGATGCCGGGACGTCTTGTCTCGATCCATTGTATGAACTTGCCTACATCAAAAGAAAAAGATGGCGTAATAGGAATAAGAGACTTCCGCGGCGATGTAATTCGCTGGATGCAGTCGCTCGGATTCATCTATCATTCTGAGGTATGTATTTGGAAAAATCCCGTAACAGCAATGCAGCGCACAAAAGCTCTCGGTCTTTTGTGGAAACAACTAAAAAAAGACTCTGCTATGAGCAGACAAGGCATACCGGATTTTATCTGTACTTTTAGAAAACCCGGGACAAATCCGGAGCCGCTTTGTCATGAACCCGAAGAATACCCTGTATCACATTGGCAACAGATAGCCTCCCCTGTGTGGGATGAATATGCAACGCCAGTATGGTGGGACATAAATCAAAGTGCAACATTACAGAGAAAAAGTGCCCGAAGCGAAAAAGATGAACGCCATATCTGCCCATTGCAGTTACCGGTGATTGAACGATGTATTGAATTGTGGAGCCGAGAGGGCGAAATCGTACTTGATCCATTTGACGGTATCGGATCGACTGGGTATCAGGCACTTAAAATGAATCGCAGACACATTGGAATTGAACTTAAAAAGAGTTATTTCGAACAAGCTGCGGCAAACCTTGATTTGGCAGATAAAGGACAAGAAACATAAATGAAAATAAAAACTATCTATCATAAAAGGAGTAAAAGATGAACGTACTATATGAAGCATATCTCGAAGAGAAGAGAAAAAACGAACAGCTTGCAGAGCTTTTCGATATGGTGGACAAGTCTCTTTCGAAACACTATAAGTTTTTCGACGAGCACCCAGATGTCCGTCAAAGATACGAGATCTGGAAAGAGGAAGAGAAAAAGAAGAGCTTTTCTTTTTCTTCAAGGACAAGACTATGAGCAAAAACGCAAAATGTGCATTTGACAAGGGTGAAGCGATATGCGGCGCGCTTCGGGAAAAAGAGTGTGAAAAATGCTCTTTTTATAAAACGCCCAAAGAGCTTGTCGCGGGCAGAGAGCGGGCGGACCAACGCCTTATAAATCTTTCAGAAGATAAGCGAAATTACTACATAGCAACCTACCGCACGAATGGAACGAATATAACGGCTTCCAAGGAAGCGGGGGAAAGAAAATGACGCAAAATGAGATTATAAAGGAGCAAATATCAAGAGAGCTTGCGGCTTTTCTTCTCTCGGACAAACATGAGCCGCAAAAGATCCTTTTGTCTGTATATTATCCCGAATCAATGGCGCGAATTGAAATTGACATCAACAAAATAAAAGAACGAGTGGAGGGAGAAAAATACATTCGTAGCAAGAATGGAGGGTGAACAAAGATGACGGTGCATTACCAAAACAGACACGGCGATATGGTATTCATATCCGGAGTAATTCATCTGCAAAACGCCGAAAACGGTATTTTCAGAGCATTGATGCCTGATGGAGTGGAACTTACTCTTTTGGTTGACAGAATTGAGGGAATTTATTATCGAGATGGGGAGGAAGAAAAATGAAGATGCCGCCCGAAAGAAAAGATTGCTATGAATGCGAGCATTGCGTGTACTTGGGAGAAGGTGGATATATGTGCGACCTCACCAACGACATCGTTATAGAAGACTGGCAACCAGATGACGCATTTTACCATTGTGGCGGAAAAAAATTTGAATCACAGGAGGAAACTGAAATGGAACTTAATACTGAAAGAAACACCGAAACTCTTTTGAGGATAGTCGCAGAAAATCCGACATTGCCAATTGTGGCTATGGTAGATAGCGATGTTGTGTACGAGGACTATGGAAGATGGCTTGCGTCGATTGGAAGTGTCAGCGTCGGAGAATATGCGTGCTACAACGAACGCTATTATGACGAATGTGAGGAATTTAAGGAAGATTACTACGACCATAACGATGAGGCGCTCTGTGAGAAGTTTGGATATGACCCGCGCTTCAATGAAGTCGCGCTTGAACAAGGCAAAATAACAATCGAGCAGTATAACGCCAACAAGAAGAGCGAAGCTACGTTAGAAAGTTATCTCAATGAAGTGGCAGAAAGAGCATTCTCAAAGGCTATAATCATCAACATTGACACACCGAATGAAGTAGACTACAAAGAGTTTAAGGGAGAAGAAAATGACAAGTGATTCAAACACACAATATGTACTATCTTTATCATACGGCAAAGATAGCCTCGCTTGCCTTGAAGCTATCCGGCTTCTCGGACTGCCTCTCGACCGTATCGTACACGCCGAGGTGTGGGCGACCGATAGTATTCCGGCAGATTTACCGCCCATGGTAGAGTTCAAAAAGAAAGCCGACAAGATCATCAAGGAGAGATATGGTGTTGAGGTTGAACATATTTGTGCCATGAAAAACGGCGAAAAACTTACATACGAAAAAATTTTTTACCATGTGCCCAAACGGAGAGAGAGAGAGCAATCGAAGGATTCCCAACAATGTGGCACCCACATTGCAACTCAAAACTCAAACAGAGAGCGATATTGGATTCGATACGGTTTTCCGAGAAGGACAATGCCGTTCTGCCAAAGCAGGCTCAAAGCGAGTGCCCTCGACCAATATATACGGATTTCCAATCATTCGCGGCATTTGGTGCAACACACAACTCAAAAAGAGAGTTTTCCTCTTGCCCCATTGAACAGGGGGCAAAGATAAATACTGTTCAATATCTCGGTATCGCCGCAGATGAGCCGGAACGAATCAAACGACATTCTGTTCCCGGCAAAATGCTCCCTCTTGTGATGATCGGTTGGGATGAAGCGTATTGTCGCAAATGGTGCGAAGAGAATAACCTTCTCAGCCCGATTTACACCACATCAGCCCGTGGCGGGTGTTGGTTTTGTCATAATCAAGGAATCGACCGGCTCCGACTACTCCGCAGAAACTATCCCGAGTTGTGGGCTTTGCTCTTAAAGTGGGACAATGACAGTCCCGTGACATTTCATCCGGACGGGCATACTGTTCATGACTTTGACATCCGCTTTCGAGCCGAAGATGAGAGTAAAGTGCCAACAAATCGAAAATTCAGGTGGAAGATGTTAATGGAGGAGAAACAATGAGAGAAATTTTGTTCAGAGGAAAAGCAATAAATCGCGACAAGGGATTTTACATAACAAACTATAAAAATGGCGATTGGGTGTACGGATTAGTAACACGGTTATACGATGAACGCTTTGAAAATTTACCTACTGAAATGACTAACACAAATGGCATCAAGAGTATAGAAATTGATTATAAAACAATCAGTCAGTACACAGGCTTGACCGACAAGAACGGTAAGAAGATTTTCGAGGGGGATATAGTAGAGCTTTTCGATATGCGTGGAAAAATCGTTCAAGAGTGCGGAGCGTTTGGAATCGCAACAACGCAGCAGATAGATTACGATTTACTTGATAGCAAAATACCGTTCCAGAACAACGCTTATTTCTGCTTTAATGATAATTTCATCTCTATTTGGGAATTGTGGTGGAATTATCATCAAGATGATGAACCTCTTGAAGTGGCAGAAGTCATCGGCAATATTTACGACACCCCCGAATTGCTGAAAGGAGATTGTTGCAAATGAAAGTTGATAAAATTCTACCTTGTGTGTGTTGCGACCATGAGCCGAACAGCGGCGACAGCGTGTATTACGGAATGCCGCAACTTAAAGTATGCGGAGGAAAGCCTAACACTTATTTTGAAGCGTATTGCCCTGTCTGCGGTAGAGGCGGTATGGAGCAATTCAAATCTGCGTATCTCGCCTTAAAAGACTGGAATGATGTGCAGATAAGATGCCAAGAAATGAAGAAATGTGGGTATTTGAAATGAACTCTGTACTGACAAGCATACAACCGAAATGGTGCGAACTGATAGCTTCGGTCAAAAAGACAATTGAAGTCAGAAAAACAAGACCGAAGATAGAGACGCCGTTTAAGTGTTATATTTACTGCACACATGATAATCGCAAAAACGCTCTACACCTTTATGTCAATAGCGGATATGGGCGAAAAGAGTTTGGTGTTACTGGTAACTGGCGAAGCGGAAAAGATGTCGTTGATGTAAACCCCCACTTGCCTGCATATCGGTACAATGCTTATCTCGCAGAGGGCAAAGTAATCGGCGAGTTTGTGTGTGACAATATTATCGAATATCCATACGACTACTGTGACGGAACAGATATAGATGATGACAGCCTTTTGGAAACTCAGCTCGAACGAGAAGATATTAACATTTATGCAAAAGGTAAAACAATTTACGGCTGGCACATATCTGACATTGTAATCTATGATAAACCGCGAGAACTTTCGGATTTTGCAACATTCTGCAAAGGAACGGGCTATGCAACGGACAAAACATGCAAAAACTGCCGTTATCTTTGTTTTGATGATGATCCAATAAATGGATATACAAGGTGCGGAGCCAACAAAAGAAAAACACTTACCCGTCCGCCTCAAAGCTGGTGTTATGTAGAGGAGTTGAGATGATAAAACTTTTGATTGGCGGCTCGCCATGTACAAAATGGAGTATAGCACAAAAGAACAACCGTGAAACGGAGCCGAGCGGTATAGGTTGGGAGCTTTTTCGCAATTATGTAATTGCAAAAGAAAAATTCAAACCTGACTTCTTCTTGTATGAAAACAACAAGAGCGCTGCCCAACCGATAAAAGATGAAATATCAAAAGAACTTGGCGCTGATTTGATGTACATAAATTCCGCGCTTGTATCCGCTCAAAACCGACAACGATTCTATGCCTTTAATTGGAAAGTCGATCAACCGCATGATCGTGGAATACTTCTTGCGGATATTCTTGAAAGCGGTGTATGCTGTCAATCAAAGTCTTACTGTTTGACTGCTACTGAACAAAAAGGAAGTACATTAGAACATAACTTATCGAAGCATGTCAGAACACTTGTATATGTTCCGATCAACACAACATCCGATGGAAAATCGCAAACATTGAAAGCGCAATACAGTTTCACAAGTGTTCAGAATATTTGTTGTTATGATTCGACATATGGCGCAAGTGGTGTTGCTATAAAGACAGACGAACATCCAACGCCGTTTACAGGATCGGGGAAAGACAAAGAAAGCATTAAAAGGGTTTATGAGGTCAAAAACGGATTGATCGAGGTGAAAGGGCGTGTATATTCTATCAATCTGCCCGACGGATGTTATATTATCAGAAAGCTGACCCCAGTTGAATGTGAACGTCTGCAAACATTGCCAGATGGATATACGGCATCGGTCAGCAACATGCAAAGATATAAGGGACTTGGCAACGGCTGGACTGCTGAGGTTATCATACATATTCTGAACGGTGCATTTAAGAATGTGCCGAGGGACGAAGATATACTATGTCTTTCCATGTACGATGGTATCGGCACAGGTCGTTATTGCCTTGACAAAATGGGATTTACAAATGTTAAGTATTTTGCTTACGAAATCGACAAGTTTGCGATAAAAATTGCGAATAGCAATTCCCCCGACATTATACAGTGCGGAGATGCGTTTTCGGTACGAAAAGACGATTGGAAGATAGGAGGTTGACAATAAAAATGAAACGACCGGGAACATGCCGAGGATGTCGCTATTGGCGCAAACTTCGCCATGCAGGAAAGAGCGACAAATTCGGCATAAATGTATGTCATTATTTACTCGATACGGGAAAAATGCGCGGAGGGGAGCCGAGAGACTGCCAAAAATATACTCCGCGGTATGAAAAAGAGATTTAATCGAGTTGATTTTGAGAGTGCAAAAAAAATCTATCCACACAAAATACAAATAAATAATAAAATTTTGGAGATTTTAATGGCTAAAAGTATTATTCAAAAAGACAGCCGCAGATGTTATATCTGCGGCAGATACGGAACAGGAACAGATCCTTTGGACAAGCACCATATATTCTTCGGTCCATACAGGCAGAAATCCGAAAAATATGGTCTGACGGTATATCTTCACCATTTCAGTTGCCATATTTTCGGAGATAATGCCGTACATAAAAATGCTGAAATATGCAGAGAGCTGCAAAAAGAGACACAAAAAATAGCTATGAAAAAATACAACTTGACCATTGCAGACTTCCATTGCATATTTGGTCGAAACTATATAGATGAGGAGGAAAATAATGACATTACGCGAACTCAGTAAACTGTATTATTTAAACAAGCTGATAGAAAGAGATAGTTTAAGGCTGGCGGATCTTGAATCAAAATTAGAACCAGGTGGAATGAATATCAGTGGCATGCCTCGCGGGTCTTCGTCAAAGAATATAATTGAAGAACTTGTTCCTTTAATTGTAGAACTCAAAGATAGAATCAAGAACGAGCAGATAAAATACATATCAGAACGCAAAAATATTGACGCTTACATAAGCTCAGTGGATGACTATCAAATGCGATTGATATTGTCATACAGATTTATAGATTTAATGACATGGAATCAAATTGCGTTGTCTATCGGAGGCGGAAATACCGATGACAGTGTAAAAAAAGCGTGCTATCGTTTTTTGAATCGTTCAGAAAAAGGTAAAAAATAAAGTTGTCCCAAATGTCCCGACTGTATGTGTTATAATACTATCGTAAAATTCTATCAAGCAACCGTCCGGCAATAGCCGGGCGGTATTTTTATGCGCGGGAGGAGGTATTTGTCGCAATGTTGCTCCTTGCATTGCGGCTACTTGGATTTAGCCATCTGTACGCCAACAGAAAGCTAACAAATCACAATAAAAGGAGGAGATACCATGTATGGTATCATTGTACTCGTCGTATATACGGCGATAATGCTCGGCGCAACTTTTTTATTTTCGCGAAAAAGTAAAGACGCCGATAACTTTCACGTAGCTAACAGAAAACTTGGAATGTGGCAGGCGGCTATGAGCATTGCGGCTACTTGGATTTGGGCACCGGCACTATTCACATCGGCGGAAAAGGCATATTCAAACGGTATTCCGGGACTGTTTTGGTTCCTTATACCGAACGTGGCGTGTCTAATCCTATTCGTGCCTTTTGCCAAAAGGATAAGGGAGCGAATGCCCGAGGGCATTACACTTTCGAACTTTATGGCAACTCAATACAAATCCGAAAAAGTAAGATACGCATATCTCGGTCAGCTTTCCCTACTCTCGATCTTATCGACGGGCGTACAACTGCTCGCTGGCGGTAAGATTCTTTCATCAATTACAGGCATTCCATTTTGGGTAATGACAATAATTCTCGCGGTCATTGCCTTTTCCTACTCTCAATTTTCGGGGATAAAAGCCTCTGTTATAACGGACGCGCTTCAAATGATTCTCATGCTTGCCGCCTGCGCGGTATTCGTACCGTGGGCATTATCGGTAGATGGCGGTGTTTCAAATCTTATAAACGGATTGGGCGGTATTAGTGGAGAATTTAAGAGTCTTTTTGACGGGAACGGCATTTCCGTTCTGTTGTCATTCGGTATTCCAACAGCCATTGGATTGATTGCAGGTCCTTTTGGAGATCAATGTTTTTGGCAACGTGCTTTCTCTATCAAAAAAAATAAAATAGGAAAAGCATTTGTGCTCGGCGCGTTGATGTTTGCTATCGCCCCGCTCTCTATGGGAATTCTCGGCTACATTGCCGCAGGTTCCGGATATGTTGCAACAGACACGGGAATGGTTAATTTTGAATTGATTACAAATCTGTTTCCAAAATGGGTGATGCTTCCCTTTCTGTTCATGGTTATTTCGGGACTTCTTTCTACTGTTGACAGTAATCTTTGCGCAGTAGCTTCTCTTACAAGTGATTTTGGAGGAAACATCAAAGTCGCAAAAGGAAGTATGCTAATTTTGTTATTGTTCGGCATCGGCATAGCGAATATTCCAGGTCTTACGGTTACGCATCTGTTTCTGTTTTATTGCACAATCAGAGCAACAACATTACTCCCTACCGTTATGACGCTTCTCGGGAAAAGAATATCGGCAAACGGTGTTTTTTACGGAATTTTGGCATCTGCAATTATCGGATTACCGATTTTTGCATATGGCAACATTTTAGGAATTGCCCTTTACAAAACGATTGGAAGTCTCGCAACTGTATTTATCAGCGGGATTGTAGCACTCATTGTCTCTAAAAAGGAGGCGATGAAATGCCAATAAAACCGCTTGGAAGAAAACAGTCTATCAAAAACGATGACTGGCTCGAAGCAATCAAACATATAGAGGAAACTGTCAGCAAATCCGAAATAGATGAGTTGGCTGTTGAAACAATTTCGCAAATAACCAATTTTGTTAAAGACAAAAACGCCGCGTACGCTTGGAGCGGTGGCAAGGACAGCATAGTCCTTGGAAAACTTTGCGAAATTGCAGGGATTCATCAAAGTATGATCGGGGTATGCGATTTCGAATATCCCGCGTTTATGACGTGGATTGAACTAAATAAGCCGAAAGAATGCGAGATTGTTCGCATTGAGCTTGGGCTTGACTGGCTCTCCCGTCATCTCGATATGCTATTTCCCAAAAACAGCGTCAAAGCTGCCAGGTGGTTTTCAATAGTACAGCATACCGCACAGCGCATTTACTATAAGAAACAAAATCTTGATGTTTTAATTCTTGGTCGTAGACACGCAGACGGAAATTACACCGGGAAAGGTAATGAGTATACAGACGGCAAGGGTGTTCTACGATATAGCCCTCTTGCTGATTGGAAACACGAGCATATCCTTGCATATATTCACTACAACAATATTCCTGTTCCCCCTATTTATGATTGGAAGAACGGATATTTATGCGGCACGCACCCGTGGCCTGCAAGGCAATGGTGTGGAAGTATAGAAAACGGATGGAGCGAAGTCTATAATATTGACCCGTCTATCGTTGAGAATGCCGCGATAAAAATAGAAAGCGCTCGCCGCTTCCTTGAAGAAAGGAGGTGACGAAATTGAAAATTGAAAAATTCAAACTTGCAGACCTAAAACCATCAGAAAAGAACGTTCGCACACACCCCGAAGCGCAAATCAAAGAATATAAGCGTTCTTTACAAAAATTCAAACAGGTAAAACCTTTAACCATAGATGAAAACAATGTCATCCTTACCGGTAATGGTATGTATATGGCAATGATGGCTTTGGGATGGACCGAGGCGTTTTGCAACAAGATAACAGATTTAAGCGAAAATGATAAGAAAAAACTTATGATCGCTGACAATCGAATCTTTAATCTTGGCGTTGACAATATATCAGCATTTGATGAAATTTTAGCAGAATTAAGCGAAGACTTGGATATACCTGGTTATGACGACGATTTTCTTAAATCTCTTCTCATGGATAACAGCGATATGACCGAAGTACTTTCGGAATATGGCAAGATAGATGAGGAAGAAGCTGAAAATATTAGAAACGCAAGCATGAAATACGAAGCGCCTAACAATCATACACAGCAAGCTATTTACGAACAACAGTACACACCGCAAGCATCGCAGTATATTGCCGATAGTAATGTTGACAACAACCGCAGAGAGGAAAATTCCGGCAGAAGTTTTGTTGTCTGTCCGAAATGCGGTGAAAAAATATGGCTGTAAAGCGCGTTAAATCTGATATGGATGTCGTTACAGCGGCAAAAAAGCGAATCAAAAATGTATTTGCAAACGGCTTGCCTGTATATATGTCATTCTCCGGAGGAAAAGACAGTTTGTGCATTGCGCAGCTTGTCTATTCCCTACTGTGCTCTGGCGAAATAAACGCTTCTCAGCTCACAGTATTATTCATTGATGAAGAGGCTATATTTCCCTGCATCGAAGAAACTGTGAAAACATGGCGTAAGAAATTTCTTCTTGCCGGCACAAAATTTGATTGGTACTGTCTTGAAGTCCGACACTTCAACTGCTTTAACCAGCTGACGTCAGATGAATCATTTATCTGTTGGGATAGTACCAAAAGCGACGTTTGGGTAAGACAACCGCCGCCATTCGCTGTGAGATCACACCCGCTTCTAAAACCTCGTGCAGATAACTATCAAGCGTTCCTGCCGAGAGTTACAAAAGGCGGGATAATGATGACAGGCGTGAGAGCGGCTGAATCCATACAGCGTCTTCAATATATGGCGGCCTTAAATATGGGCGCCAAAGGCATCACGGGGAACAGACAGATCTATCCAATCTATGACTGGAAGACAAGCGATGTATGGTTATATCTCAAAGAAGAACATATAGAGATACCGAGTATTTATCTTTATATGTGGCAAGCAGGAATTGGAAAAGGACAACTCCGTGTGTCACAATTCTTTTCTTCTGACACGGCTGCGTGTCTTGTACGAATGAACGAATACTATCCTGACCTTATGGAACGCGTAATAAGGAGAGAGCCAAACGCCTACCTTGCCGCTTTATATTGGGATAGCGAAATGTTCGGACGTAGCACACGCAACCGTCAGTCATTGGAAAAGCGCGACGATAGAGACTACAAATCCGAGCTTATCGATATGCTCATCAAGAATCCCGGTAAGTATTTTCATACGGATCATCAAAAGCATGTTGCTGAACAATATCGAAGAGCCCTTATAAAAATTGAGGGCATGGCACGACCACGTGATTATAGAAAACTTTATGATGGTCTGCTTGCGGGAGATCCCAAGACAAGAACATTGCGCGCCGTTTTTCAAGATGTCTTCTGCCATTATGTAGAAGACAGCAAACGCTTCCAGAAAGGAGGCGAGATAAATGGCTGATATATTCGCGCCCTTAGGATCATTACAATGGGTTGATAGAAATCTGTTACACCCTAATGATTACAACCCAAACAAGGTTAGCAAAGAAAATCTCAAACTGCTTGCTCAATCAATATTAACAAATGGATGGACTCTACCAATTGTTGTACGTCCTGATTATACGATCATAGATGGATTCCACAGATGGACGGTATCGGGAGAAGAACCTCTTCTTTCTATGTTAAACGGTAAAGTTCCCGTGGTAATCGTAGATCACAAAGACAAGTCGGAAGATATATACGGAACTGTAACGCATAACCGCGCTCGCGGAACTCATCTTCTCGAACCAATGAAAGCCATCGTTAAAAGATTGATGGACGAAAACAAATCGGTAGACGAGATCAGCAAGCAGCTCGGAATGAAACCCGAAGAAGTATTCCGACTGTCCGACTTTTCAAAAGATGATTTCCTTGCCATGATGAGCAAAGGAATGACAAAACATAGCAATGCCGAATTGCTCACCAAACTTTAAGATACACTTATAGCCCCGTAGAGCGTATGAAGAATTATATCGAGTTATCCTTCTCGGACAATTCCAAAAACTCTCTTCGGGGCAATTCGTCGCGTTGCAATCGGCGGCTCTGCCTGTCAAGGTACTGTGAAAGACTTGGAAAACCTTGCGGGCTCGTCGACCCCAAATTTCACTCAGTTACCGAAGGAAAAATCGGGAACTTTAATTGAAAAATACAACCACAGGAGGAGAGGTTTTGAATGAGAAGCTTGGCATTGAATACATAAAAGTCTTTATTGACAATAAAGACGGAAAAAATTTATGTATTTGCATGCGAAATAATAAACGATGTAACAAACAATGCACTCCCGATGTGGTTGAGCGCGATAGATACCGTAATTGGGAAGACACTTTCCATGTTGATAAATACGGTAAAAGTAAATCTTGAAACCTTTATAAATATCCCGCCATCTATTTTAAGCGGGTTGCGAAAAACTCCGGGCGGTTGATAAGTAGCGTAAAATGGTGGTAGCCGCCCGCTATTTTTTCACAATGAAAGGAGCGATTTGTTGTGGCGAAATCAAAATCGGTTGCAGACATTAAAGACGATTCAATATACGTATTGCAACCGGGCACACCTATATATTTAAAAACAGCTGATATTTGTGCGATAACAGGAAAAAGCAATCAATGGATTGGACAGCTGACGAGTCAAGGTATTCTTTATAAGAAGCAAACACCACATGGTGCTTTGTACGAATTGTCATCTACAATTCGCTCCTATATTGAAATGCTTGATGCTCGCTCGGAAGAAAAGAATGATAAGGAGCAAGAGATCGAAGCAATCAAACGAAAAGCCGAGGCAACATTTAAGCAGGCAAAAGCAACGGTTGCGTCGCTCGAAGCAAAAGAGCGCCTCGGAAAAATGCACCGTTCCGAAGATGTGGCAGCAATGACAGAGGATTTAATTTTTGCTATTCGTAGTGCCTTGCTTGCTTTGCCCGGCAGACTTGCCGTTGATGTTGTTTCTGCAAAAGATTCCGCAGAGGCGTCTTCTATTATAGAGTGCGAAGTTTATAAGGTGATGGAGGAATTGTCTAACTATAAATACGATGCGGCAAAATATCAAGAAAAAGTACGCGAAAGATTGAAGCTCGAAACAACCGAGCATACAGATGATGACGAAGAAGAATGATGAGATTCGTCTGAATGCCGCCATATCAAAATCGATAGCCGCCATGCGTCCGCCCGAGAAGCTGACCGTTTCCGAGTGGGCAGATAAAAAACGTCGGCTTTCCCCTGAAAGTTCAGCGGAAGTCGGACCATGGCGCACCAGTCGCACTCCCTATCTCAAAGAACCGATGGACGCGTTTAATGACCCAAAAGTTCGTCATATAGTTCTTGTTTCTTCCTCACAGGTCGGAAAATCTGAGACAATCAATAACATGCTCGGCTATATCATAGACCAAGATCCGGGGTCAATACTTTTCGTTCATCCGACAACGATAGACGCGAAGGAATATTCTAAACTCCGAATCGCTCCAATGATACGCGATTGCAAATCATTAAAAGCAAAAGTGGCTGACCCGAAAAGCAGGGACAGCGCAAACACTATTTTGCAAAAATCATATCCCGGCGGCATTCTGACCATGTGCGGTTCGACCGAAGCTCATGCTTTGGCATCAAAGCCTATTAGATACATATTTGGCGATGAGCGTGATCGCTGGGCAACGAGTGCGGGAAACGAGGGCGACCCGTGGGAACTTGCAACGGCAAGGCAGATTACTTTTTATAATGCAAAATCGGTGGAAGTATCAACGCCTACAATAAGAGGGGCTTCCGCAATTGAGGATGCATACGCTAATGGCACAATGGAGAGATGGAAGACCCAATGCCCTCATTGTGGTGAATACAGCGAGATAACATTTGATAACATCCGTTTCGAGAAAGAAGAAACCATTGTCGGAAATGAAAAGACATATAAAATAACAAGTCTTTTTTATGTTTGCCCTTTATGCGGCGGAATATCATCTGAAAGCGATATGAAAAAACAGCCCTCTAAATGGGTTGCAGAAAATCCCAGTGCTTACGAACAACACGGGACACGCTCGTTTTGGCTGTCGTCGTGGATCTCGCCGTGGGCGTCATGGAAATCCACTATCATTCTTTATCTGAAAGCAATCGGAAATTCGAAAAAAATGCAGGTCGTTTATAACACACGTTTCGGATTGCTTTGGGAGGACCGCGGAGATCTCGAAGATGAAGATAGCGTAATGTCTCGTCGCGAGGAATACAAAGCGGAATTGCCAGACGGCGTTCTTTGTTTGACTTGCGGTGTTGATACACAGGACGACAGATTTGAATATGAAGTTGTCGGACACGGTCATTTCGGAGAAACGTGGGGAATTCAAAAAGGCATTATAATGGGACGACCTGACACAGACGAAGCTTGGAACGCTCTTGATGATGTTGTCAATCATATTTATCGATTTGAAAACGGAATCGGATTGCCGATATCAATGACATTTATCGACGAAGGCGGTCACTTTACGCAAGATGTTCGTATGCGCTGCCGTGAAAGACAAGGTAAAAAGATGTTCCCTATCAAAGGTCGTGGCGGCGATGGTGTACCTTATACTTCCCCGCCAAAAAAACAAAAAATTGTAATAAACGGTCGGGCGGTGGGAACATGCTGGGTTTTTGAAATCGGAGTTGACGCCGGAAAATCTTTAATAATGGACAATTTGCGTGTACAAAAGCCCGGTCCTAAATATTGTCATTTCCCGCGCAGGGACGATTACGATGCGCCATATTTTCGCGGTCTTTTATCCGAACATCTCGTGTATAAATCAGGACGAAGAAATCCTTGGCAATGGGAAAAAATTCCCGGGCATGAACGAAACGAGCCTCTTGATTGCCGAGACTATGCGCTTGCAGCAGCAAAAGCCTTACAGCCTAATTATGACGCGTTGGAAAGAAGACTAAAATCAATAACCGCGAGCGGAAACACAACGGTTGCAACGCCTCAAATAGCTTCTAAAAAGTCCATTCAGAAGAAAAAGCCGTCCGCGAAAAAATATTACGACGAATGGTAGGTAAATAATGATAAGCAGAACGCAGGCAAAAGCCCTTTATGAATATTATTGCAAACTTATTGAAAAACTCACCGAAGCAAAGCTGAAACTGCTTGATGGCGGTGTTAAATCATATACAATCGACGGTCGAAGCCTTACGCGCTTTGACATAGATACTCTTACAGCGGAAATTGATAAAGCTGTAAGAAAGCAAGCGGAGTACGAAGCTATAATGAATGGCAGAAGTCCGCGCAAGTCTGTCGGCGTAGTGCCGAGAGATTTTTAATTGAGTACAAGCCTTTCGGCTGTGCTACGGAGATGGAACAGTATTCGCTCCTTTTACTGTCCCATATCCGTTTTTTGCTATAAAAAAGAGCCTTTCGGCTCTTTTTTTAAATAGAATGATAGATTTGATTTTTTAAAGCTTCCTGTAAAACTTGCGAAAAATTGATTCCCATTTTTTCAGCTTCGGCGTTCAACCAGTATGGAATAGTAAGAGTTTTTTTGACGGATGAACTACGAATGTTTTCGCGAAAAATCGGCATAAATACTTCAATCATGCAAAGCGTACTTCCTGCCGGCACTTTTATAGAAGAAATATTGGAGGGTTCGGGAATAGATTCATGATCTTCTTCCATACCGTATAAATGAAGACCGAGAGCTTCATGAGCATTTTTCATTCCCTCTTCCATTGTTTCAGCGCAAGGAAGACAACCGGGAAGGTCTGGAAATTCAATAGAGATACCTTTTTCATCTGGTGTAAAAATAGCCGGAAATAAATAACGATTTTTCATACAACAGTTCCTTTCTTATGTTTTTTGAGAGCAGGGCTTATTTAATTTTAAGCCCTGCTTGCTTTTCAATGCTTTTTAGTGTTTTGATCGGAATATCCTTTACTGGGTGAGTGACGGTCACTCTTCCGGGTTTTGCCGGATGCTTGAATTGGTGATGATCTCCGACGCAGTGTACTTCATACCAACCATCGTCTTGTAAGATTTTGATTACTTCTTTCGAAGAATAGCTTTTCATTTTCCCGTCCTCCTTACATTTATATTATAACACGTATTTTTATACGTGTCAACGGTTTTTCAAAATTTATTTGTTAACAATTTGTTACGTGCAAAAACACGTATTCGGAGATTTTTTATGATAGAAAAAAAGAATATTCCCAAAGTTAAAGGATATAGCGATGCCGGGGCAAGCCTTACAAAGCGAGCTCTAAAAGGATTCATTGCCCAAAGCGGAGCACCCAACGAGGATATTGATTTTAATAATAAAACTTTACGTCAACGCGGAAGAATGCTATATATGGCATCGCCGATTGCTTCCGCCGCCATAAATACAAATCGCACAAAGGTAGTAGGTCCGGGATTGCACATGAAATGCGCGATCAATCGCGATATTTTAGGGCTATCAGATGAAGCCGCGAGAGATTGGCAACGAAAAACAGAAGCAGAGTGGAAAATGTGGGCTGAGCAAAAAGATAACTGCGACGCGCTTGGCATGAATAATTTTTACGAGCTTCAACAGCTTGCTATAAAGTCATGGTTAATGTCCGGAGATATATTCGCCGTAATGAAGCGATACGATAAAACACAGCTCAATCCTTACACTTTAAGAATCCATCTTGTTGAAGCTGATAGGATAAGTACGCCAACAGAGTTTTTAAGGGGATTTGCCCCCAGCTTGACCAACGGCGAAAACACCGATAACGGAAACAAAATCTACGACGGTGTTGAAGTTAATAAAGACGGAAAGGTCGTTGCTTATCATATAAGCAACGTTTATCCTGGGCAAACAACTTCGGAGGATAAAACCTGGCAACGAGTTGAGGCGCGAGGTAAACTAACAGGGCTTCCGAATATTCTGCAAGTAATGGATGCGGAACGCCCAGACCAATATCGCGGAGTTACATATCTTGCTCCAAATATCGAAACATTATTGCAACTAAGACGTTACACTGAAAGCGAGCTCATGGCGGCGCTCGTACAATCATTTCTCACGGCATGGATTACGACAGAAACGGACAACACCGATTTTCCTTTAAACGAAACTGGAAGCGGGGATATAGATGGCATACCGGGAGATCAGCCTGATAATATAAGCGAAAGCGCCAATGAATACGAAATGGGACCGGGCGTGATAAATCATCTTGCTCCCGGTGAAAGTGTAACATTAGGCAATCCAAATATACCAACAGCGGGATTTGAAAACTTTGTAAAAACAATTTGCAAGATGGTCGGCGCGTCATCAGAGCTTCCCTATGATGTTTTGATTAAAGAATTCAATTCATCTTACAGCGCCGCCAAAGGTGCCCTTGAAGAAGCATGGGAAGCATTCAAAATGCGTCGCTCGTGGTTTATAAACGATTTCTGTCAACCTATATATGAATGTTGGCTTGCGGAAGCGGTTGCCATCGGGCGCATCAAAGCACCTGGATTTTTTGATAATCCGCTTGTACGCGCCGCATGGTCTTGCGCTCGATGGGACGGTCCGGCGCAAACACATCTTGATCCTGTCAAAGAAGCAACCGCGAACGAAATGCTTGTTGCTCATGGCTGGAAGACAAACGAGCAAATAACAAGAGAGTATTACGGTGGGGATTGGGAAAATAATGCCGAGACAATAATCCAAGAAACAGACCGTTTCGGAATGTCAATGAAAACGGCACAAAAAGAAGGAGATATCAATAATGGCGAAGAATAACTTCACACCAATTAACATAAAACGTCCTTGCTACACAATGGCAAGTATCGAGAATGATAGCGCGGAAATTACTATGTATGGCGAAATTGTGGAAGCGCAGCCGCGTGATTGGTGGACAGATGAGCCGATTGATGGTTCATATATCATTCAAGATGAATTTTTGAATGACCTTAATACAATAGTATCTTCCGGAGCGAAGAAGCTAAAACTTCGCATGAACTCGCTCGGCGGCGATGCCGGCGTTTCTATTCTAATCCACAACAGGCTTCGCGAACTTGCACAGAGCGGAGTGGAATTGACTTGTATCGTTGACGGAGTAGCAATGTCCGGAGGCTCTCTCATAATGTGCGCATGCGATCATGTAATTGTAAATCCATCAAGCCTTGTAATGATTCATAAATGCTGGTCATTTATTTTCGGAGGCTACAATGCCGATGATTTGAGAGCCGCGGCGAAACAAAACGACGCTTGGGATCAGGCGCAAATCAGTATTTACAATCGAAAGTGCGGACTTTCAGACACCGTTATTTCTCATATGATGTCCGAAACAACATATATGACCGGCAAAGAAGCAGTTGATAAGGGGTTTGCGGACGAGCTTTCGGAAGAAAACGAAATATCTATCGCCGCAAGCGCAGATAGAAAAACCTTATTTGTAAAAGGTCGTCAAATGCACTTGGCGCACGGCATAGTCGCGCCCGATATTATACCAACAGTAACAACCGCACAAGCGGCAGTTATAAATAATACGTCGGCTGACACCGACAGCAACGAAGGAGGAACCCCTATGGCAAGAAATCTTGAAGAGCTCCGAACAGAAAATCCGGAGCTCGCAACACAGGTTGAAAGCGATGTGAGAGCTGCTTTGTCAGACGAAAATACCACCGCTGTCAACAATGCGACAGAAGCGGAGCGCAACAGACTTTCTGAAATTGATGAGATAGCACATTTATTTGATGATGAAACTGTACGCGAAGCTAAATATGGAGAGCATCCCTGTACTGCTCAGGAAATGGCTTTTCGCGCTGCCACCAAAGCAGCAAGAAGCGGTAGCGCGTTTATGACAAATGCGCTTAAAGACAATAAAATGTCTGGTGCGAACAATGTTTCCGCAAATCCGGGCGTTTTGGAAGAAGGCAAAGAGAAAACTTCCGAAGAGCGTATGAACGAAGCTCGCGGATCTGTTAAAGCTTTGCTCGTGAACAAGGAGGGCTAATTATGGCAAATCTTTCTAAAAAAATCGGGAATATGGATTTTGATAGTTTCATAACAGATATCACCCCGAAAACCGAAGTACGCGGAAAGACAATTCGAAAACTCGATAAAGAGAGCGTTCTTGTTAAAGGAACCGTTCTTGCAATAAGTTCAGGAACAGCCGGAGATGGCAAACTCGTTGTGCTTGGAGAAACAGCAAAAAGCAATGAAACGCTTACACCCGACTGCATTCTCTGCGATGATGTGCCTGTCGGCACAGAAAATGATGTAAATGTTCCTGTTTACACAGCTGGATGCTTCAATCCTGACAAAATCGTAGTTAAGAGCGAATATGAGCTCACAGCTAATGATTATGACACGCTCAGAAAATACGGCATAGTTTTCAAAGCCGTATCTAAATAAAGGAGGTATATACATAATGCCCGAACTTAACTTTTTTGATAACTATATGCTTATGGCGATTACGGAAGAAATTGTCCCCCAAGCAACGTTCTTCCGCGATCGTTATTTCCCGACAGGTGCAAATGACATTTTCGCCTGTGATAAAGTGTT
This sequence comes from uncultured Eubacteriales bacterium, assembly GCA_900544985.1. GTDB lineage: Bacteria > Bacillota > Clostridia > Oscillospirales > CAG-272 > UMGS731. Next base: position 21,948 of record UQXK01000001.1, on the reverse strand, counting down.
GACAGAGTATCGCAAAGGTGATAGAAAAATGGCGTGCTTTGTAGCACCGCGCGCCGGTGATATTCCTGTTGAACGCAGAGGATATGAAATTCACGAATATCAGCCTGCATATATTGCCCCGTCTCGTCTTCTCACGATAGATGATCTTACAAAACGCGGTTTCGGAGAAGCATTTTATCCCGGAAGCACTCCTGCACAGCGCGCGGCTCGTTTGCAGCTTGACGATTTGACAGATCTTGACCGACGCATTCAACGCCGAGAAGAATGGATGGCGGTTCAAACAATGATCAACAACGCTTGCACTATGGAAGAGTATATAGACGCTGACACAAAGGGAGATGTAAATCTCGTTCAATTCTATGACGGGACATCCGAACACACATATACAGTTGGCACAAAATGGGATGCTGCTAACAGTGATTTCTTCGGAGATGTCAGAGCGATGTGCAATATACTCGCAAGACGCGGGTTGCCTGCCGCCGATCTCGTTCTTGGAATAGATGCCGCAGATGCAATTCTTGAAATATCGAAAGTTCGTGATTTGCTTGATAAAAACTCTGGCATTATTGTTGGAGAGATCAATCAGACAATCTCTTACCCCGGCGTTGTTCGCATGGGTGTTCTTAACTTCGGCGGTTTTATGCTTACGCTTTGGGCTGTTTCTGAAAGCTATGAAAATGAGAATGGAGCAGATACTCCGTATTTCCCTGCGACATCTGCTATGGTTACAGCTCCTGGCTGTGGTCATATGATGTATGGTCAGATCACACAGATCGATTACGGTTCTGAAAATTTTGCAACATATGCAGCAAAACGCGTTCCGAAATTTGTATTGGATCAGGATAGAGATATTCGCAAACTGCGTCTTGGCGCAAGACCTCTCGCTGCTCCGAAAAATTACTGTCCTTACATTTACGCTCAAAAAGTGGTCGGCTAAAACGAAAGATAAAAGAAAGGAGACTCTATGGCACTTGTAAAAATAATAAAAGGATTTTACGGGTTAAAAACCAACAACGGCATTCGCGCCAAAGGTATAGATGATGTGGCATTTGAATTAGACGATGTAGAAGCAAATCGCATTATAGAACTTGGAATTGCCAAATATGCCGAAAAGACAACGGTTGCAACGCTTGAAAATCACACAGTAAATAAAAAAATCGGTGATAGCACTATCGAAAAAGAAATCCTTGCAAAGAACGATTTTAACAACAACGATATTGATATTCCCAAATATGATTCAACGTCTTCTGTTTCAGATTTGCGAGCAATAGCAAAAGATGTTGGCATAACTTTTAAAGTCGGAATGTCAAAATCCGATATGATCGCCGCGCTTGATGAATATTTCGGCGCCATAGAACTTTCTCTTATCCTGTCGGCAGGAAATCCGGTAAAAATATGAGTTTTAAAGACATGTTAACATCCGATGTTCTCGGTGTTTTTTTAAACGACGGAGAATTTGCGGACAAACACACAATCGTTTATAACGGTGAAACATATGACGGTTTAGAACATGACGGAATTCCCGTCCTGTATATTAAAGTCAAAGAACTTGAAAAGCCGATACAAAACGCCGAAGGTATTTTCGGAGTGCAGGCAAAACTGCATATCGCATTATCGGACATCGGCGGAAAAATACCCGAACAAGGTCAAATAATTTCCATTGACGACGGCGAAGCTTTGGGCAAAAAATTTTTTGTCCGTTATAAGATTGCAACATCAACTTGTTCGAGCGGAATGGTAAGCCTTGAATTGGAGGCATATGATGAATGACATTTATCTTAGCGCAAATAATGAGTTAATCAATTTTCGGGTAGATGACGTTGGAAGCGATACTATTGAACGTGCAAAAAAACTGCTTGCAGGAATTCCCGGAGGAGTAAAAAAAGCAGTAGGTTCTGCTTTGAAGAGAGCCTCGTCAAGCGGTGAAGCTTATGCTGCCAGAGCCGTTCGCAAAGAATATCTTGTAAAAGCTTCTGATTACAAGGAATATACGACATCAAAAATACGTCATATAGTCACCGACGCATCGGGAGCTACCGAAATCAGTATTCAATTCCATGGTTACCACATTCCGTTGATAAGATTTGACACATCTTTCGGTAAAGACGGGAAAATAGCCGTCAGAGTAAAAAGAGGCTCTGCAAAACAAACTCTTGAAAATGCTTTTATTGTAAAAAAAGATCGCCTTGGCATTTACGAGAGAATCGGTGATGACCGCTTCCCTATTCGCCAATTTTGGGGACCGGCAACCACACAGATGATGGACTCAAATGATGACGTTTCAGAGGATATAGCAAATCATATCAGAGAGACATTTGACAAACGTATAGAACACGAAATCACACGTGTGCTTAATGGTTGGGGAGGCTAAGCATGACAAAAATAGATCTGCTTGACGATTTTAAGTTGTTTATTGAGAATGCCACAAGGAATTTTTCTCTACCTACCGCAATACAACGCGGAGATACTGAACAAATATTTCGCGCACCAGAAATACATAAAATGCGACTTCCAAACAGTGAAGATGCAAAAAAGAAAGCACCTTATATCATTGTTCAATATCTTACGGGAAAAGATTTTCAAAAGCACTCTCAACAAAGCCAATCTCACGCCGTGATTCGTCTGGTTTTTGCTGTATATGGAAATGACGAGGAAGAGGGGGCGCTCTCGTTGTTAAATCTTATGGAAACGGTGCGTATCGCTATAATGAAAAACGTCCTCATAAGTCCGCGCTTTAAAGTCGATACCGATGCGGAAGTGGAAAGCCTTGTTTATCCGGATGATACCGCGCCATATTATGCCGGCGAGATTATGTGTACGGTTCTAATGCCCCCAACAGAAAGAGAGGTTTTCTATGGCTAAAAAAATCACCGTAAAAGACGGTGTTTTTGTTTATATCGGTCCGTCGATAAAAGGTGTGATTCAGCAAGGAAGTATATATCGCGGCTCGCGCGAAAAAGTCATTGCTTCCCTTTCTTTTGCGATTGATAAACACCCAAAAATCGAGCAGCTGATTGTTGCGGATTTTGAAATCATTTCCGCGAAGAAAAAAATCAAAGTCGGCGGCAACTCTTTGAGCAACGCTTACAGAGTTATTTCCGACATAAAAACTAAGGAGGAATAAGCTATGTCTCTTAATCATGGCATAAACACCTATAAATCCGACACAAACTTTGCATCCGTGCAAAATGCTGTTGTCGGCATTCCGTTCTTTGTCGGTGCATGGCCCTGCCATACCGTTGACGGATTTGTAAACAAGCCACAAATAGCTACTAATTTCGGCGAAGCAGTAAAAATCGGCGGGTATTCGAAAGAATGGCGCGACGAGAACGGAAATCCAAAATGGAATCTTTGTCAGGCAATGTATTCTCATTTTAAGCTATTCAAAATGGGTCCTGCAATATTTTACAACATATTCGACCCCACTAAGCACAAGACATCAATATCAGATAAAGATGTAGCAATAGTTGATCATATTGCAGTCATTACGGGCGACGCAATCGACAATGACAATCTTATTGTAAAAAACGAAGCTACCACTCTTGAAAAAAATAAAGATTATGAAATCTACTACAATGATGACTCTTGTGTTGTAGAACTTCTTGAAAGTGGCTCTGCGTACAAAGCAACAAGTATTACAGTTTCTTACGATGAAGCTGATATTAGCTCTATAACGGCTACTGATATTGAGGCAGCCATTGAAAAAATCGAGGAATGCAAGACATTGTTCGGAATCGTTCCCGACCTCATATGCTGTCCTGGTTGGAGCCAGACACCTTCTGTTGCAGCTGTCATGGCTGTCAAAGCTCAGAGTATAAACGGATTGTTTAAAGGCAAGCCTGTTGTCGATCTTGATACAGATTCAAGTAATGGCGCCGATATTTATTCGAAAGTATTTGATTACAAAAACGAGAATGGATATATAGACGAAAACATGATAGTTTGCTGGCCGCTTGCAAAGGTCGGAGATTACATTTTCGACTATTCCGTTATCTTATGCGGTTTGATCGCAAGTGTAGATTCCGGCAACGGTGCTTGTCCTTATGAATCCCCTTCCAACAAGAGTATTCCTATCACAGGTCTTTGCGATAAAGCCGGAAATGAAATAAATCTTTCCACACACCAAGCAGATATTATCAGTTATTCCGCTGGCGTTGTTACTGCTATCAATTTTGATGGTTGGAAGGCATGGGGAAATTACACAGCTTGCTGGCCTGATAATAAAGATGTCTCTAAACACTTTATTTGTACAAATCGCATGATGGATTTTGTCTGCAACACATTCGTCAATATGTTTTGGTCTTACATCGACCGTCCTCTTACAAGAGTGATGATCGATGCAATAGTCAACAGCTTTAACTCATGGCTTGATGGGCTTACACACGACGGCAAACTTTGCGGCGGACAGATTGAATATGTGAATGATAACAATTCCACTGATAATCTCATAGCAGGTAAATTCAGACTTGATACAAAAATAGCCTCGCCTGTTCCGGCACAAGAAATAGATATGTATGCCGAATTTGACATGGAAATTCTCACGTCTGCTTTTAGCGCATAAAGGAGGACCAAATTTATGAATGCAGGAATAATCAATTTTGAAGTTTACGAAAACGGCACCAATTACATGGGAATAGCAAGCGTAAACTTGCCCCAGGTCACAAAAAAGACTTTTACAGTTAACGGAGCAGGCATTGCCGGCGATGTTGACATTCCCGTCAAGGGACACGCAGATGCTATGAGTGTCACTATACAATTTATAGACGCTCCCGAGGCAGCTTACACGCTCGCCGAAGAACGCAAGCACACACTGGATATTCGCGCGGCACATGAAACTTATGATTCCACAACGGGAACAATAAAGGTCGTTGCATATAAGCATATACTTGAAGTAATTCCAAAAAGTCTTGGAGATGGAACAGTCGCTCCGTCGGCGGCACAAGCCGCTTCGGGCGAATATAGTTGTTTGTCTATAAAAGACTATATAGACGGAAAACTCGTTCGTCACTATGATCCGATAAATTACATAGACATCGATTCATCCGGGATCGATAAACTTGCAGATGTTCGTTCTGCGCTCGGAAAATAAAAAACAAAAAAGAGAGAGCGTTATAATAACGCTCTCTCTGCTATTTGAAAGGAGCCCTAATTATGAATGCTATTGATGAAAAAGAATTTGACACCGCAATAGAAGAAGCAAAAAACGACAGCGCTCAGGTTTTTGTAAAATTGAGAAAACCTATTGAATACAACGGAAAAAGATATGAAGAATTATCTTTTGATTTTGACAAACTCACGGGACGTGATGCCTTAGCGATAGAAAACGAAATCGCCCGTCTCGGCAGAGCCACTATGGTCCCCGCATTGTCGGGAGATTATATCGTTCGTATGGCGGCAAGAGCTTGCACAGAGGTAATAGGCATTGACTTATTTGATCTTATTTCTCTAAAAGATTATGAAACAATAAAGAGTCGTGCGCGAAATTTTTTAATTATGCAAGAGTAGTCGTAAATGACGGCGGTAAGTGGTATAGGCGTCAATGTATGATTCTTTCTCAAAATTATCATACCCCTGCCTCTTTCTGGCTTGGTGAAAAAATTTCAAATTTTTCCGCATGGATCAGAGACAGCAACGAACTTATCGAAGAACAAGAACGCAAAAAATGATTGAATGGAGTGATTTATACGGCGTCGCGAAATGAATATGAAATGCTGTTCAAGTTGAGTGCGCAGCTCGGTCAAAATTTTGACGGAACATTTTCCTCCGCAAAAAAGACGCTCGCCGCAACGCAAAAAGAATTGCAATCACTCAACAAAACACAGGCAGATATATCTTCTTATGCAAAACAGCAGCAATCGGTTGATGCGATAAACAATAAGCTTAATATATATCAGCAACAACTGAAAAATGTACAGCAAGAATTATCCGAATCAACTGGATTAAATTCGTCTCTTTCAAATAAAGAGTTGGATTTACAACAACGTATAGAAGATACAAAAAGATCTCTCGAACAAAAAACGGAAGCTTTGAGCAGAATGCGCAACGCTCTATCTGACTCCGGTGTTGATGTAGAAAATCTATCTTCGGAAAGCCAAAGGCTTAATGAAGAAATAGAATCATTAAAGGATAAAGAAGAGAAAGCAGCTGATGAAGCATCTCGCTTCGGAACAGAGGGATCTAATGCATTTTCTGCTGTCGGAAATGCATTGGTGGCGGCAGGGATTGCAAAAGGATTACAAGAAATTTATCGGCTTTACGCTGATTGCGTTGTAGGGGCGGCGGCTTATGCCGATGAAATCGGTACGGTTTCTGTTCAATACGGGATCGCAGCAAAAGATTTGCAAGCATATTATTATGCCGCCGAACTTGTTGATGTCAGTGTAGAAACGCTTACGTCAACAATGGCGAGGAACGTCCGCGCTATGTCTTATGCACAAGACGGAACGGCGCGCTATGTCGAAGCGTATGAGAAACTTGGAGTTTCTGTAACCAACGCCGATGGATCACTCCGCGATAGCGAAGATGTATATTGGAATGTTATTGATGCTCTGGGCAATATGGAAAATGCGAGCGAAAGAGATGCGGTCGCTATGGAGCTTCTCGGCAGAAGTGCACAGCAAATCAATACCTTGATCGCCGCTGGCTCCGGCGTCATGAATGAGTATACTCAAATGGCAGAAAAAGCCGGTTATATTATGAATGACAAGATGTTGTCAAGTGCTATGGCTCTTGACGATGAACTGCAAATTCAAAAGAACAATATAACCGCCTTGAAAAACACCGTCGGCAATGCGTATGCTCCCGAAATGACAAATCTTTTAAAGATTTGGAATGAAATGCTCGCAGATGTCACGAAGTTTGCCGAAGAAAATCCTGCCATCGTAAAATCCTTGATCGCTATAACGGCAGGAGACCGAACCATTGTTCGGCAGGAGCCGCAACATTCGTCGGCGTTTATGGTTCTTATGTTGCAATAAAGAAGACATCAAACGCTTTAAAAGTTATAAGCGAAGCGCTCACAAAAAAAGAAACCATAGCGCAAGCGGAATTAAATGCCACGATGATGGCAAATCCCGTGGGGCTTATCGCCGCAGGCGTTGCCGCGCTAACAGTAAGCGTTATCGCACTTGCCGGTGCCATAAAATCCCAGTCCGATGAAACCAATAAGCTGACCAACACTTCACAAAAGCAATATGATAAAATTCAAGAGCTTAATGCTGAATATGAGGAAACGTGCAGATTGTACGGTGAGAGTTCTGATGAAGCAAGAGCTCTACATGGTGAATTGCTGTTATTGGAAGAGGATTTCGAAGCCTCTAAAATGACAATGGATGATTTCAACAAACAAGTAGAAAATTCAATATCATCTTACGAAGATTTTGTTGCCAGTCACGAGGCAAGCATTAACGCGATCAATAATGAAGAAGATGTCGTTCTCGCGCTTGTTGGTCGTCTTGAAAAGCTCGAATCACAGACGAGTAAAACAGAAGCCGAAAAAGAGCAAATGCTTGCGCTTGTCAATCAATTAAATGACCGACTTCCGACACTGGGACTTTCTTACGATAAGGTAACCGGTGCCTTGAATTCTACTTCCGAAGCAATTCGCAATGTAGTGGAAGCTGAAATTGCCCGCAAAAAATACGAGCAAAATTATGAGGACTATTATAAAGCAGTAGAGCAAGAACTCGAATTTGAAAAAGAACTTGCTATCGCAAAAGCAAATACTGCTGCTGCGCAAGAAAAATATAACGAATTACTAAATAGTTCCACAAATAAAAAGTTGCAAGAAGAGATAAATCCCAATATGACTCCGGGAGAGGTTCGCTGGATTAACGCAAAATACGGAGCATTTTTAGAATCCCTTAACAGCGCTCGTGCTGAAATCAAAAGAGCAGAACTTGATCAAAGTGAGCTTCAAAAACAATATGACAACAGTGTTCGAAAAGAAAACGAAATGCTTGAAGCGATGGGGCTTTACTCAAAATCAATGCAACAGAGCGAAAAAGACACCGAGGAAACCATTGAAAGCACAAAAGAGTTCCGAAATGCTCTTGATGCAGTTCGCAACGGTTATCTTACGGTTGAAGCTGCGGCAAAAGGCTATGGCGTCAATTCCGAAATATTGCAAAAATCTGTTGATAAGATTGAAAAATTCAAAAACAATCTAACAAAAGCGATAAACGCGGTAGCGTCAGGATATTATTCTGCGACAAAAGCGGCAAAAATCTATGAGGTAACAGTAGAGGCCATTGATACTGTCGGAAAAATTCAAGATACGATCGATAAAATCAGCGAACTTGGAGAAAGCTATCACGAAATCAAGAATTCCGCCGAACAAAGCATTCAGGGGCAATATGAGCTTTGGGACACAGCGGCGATTGTTATACCAGCCGACATTGGCAAAATCAACACATCGCTCGAAACACAGCTTGCTTATTGGTCCGATTATAACACAGACCTTACAGCTCTACTCGCAAGAGCCAATGACATAGAAGGGCTGTCAGATCTTATTGCTTCATTTGCCGACGGCTCAACTGATAGCGTTAATGCTATCGCGGGAATGGCGAACGCAAGCGACGAGGATCTTCGCAAAATGGTAGGCGGTTGGCAGGAAGTACGTAAACAGCAAGAAGAGGCCGCAAATTCCATCGCCGAGATAGCAACAGGTTTTACTACCGAACTCGGAAATGTGAAAGATAACCTTGAAACCGCCGTTGATTCACTTAATCTTGAAGATGAAGCCGAAGTTGCCGCAAAAGCAACGATGGACGCTTACATACAAGCGTTGCGGACCGGATCTGATGAAGCGACCAAGATAGCCGAACAGCTGGCACTACAAATAGGACTTGCCTTAAATAGTAATGGGGCAGTAGAATCTTCCGGGAATAATAAATGGTCGTCATATCAGGATGCAGCAGCATCTGGATATTCCAACATAATGACACAACAGGAATGGAAAAGAAGAGCCAACTCCAAATATGAAAATTATCAAGAATATCTCGATGATATGTATTCAAAGTATATCGGTTATGCCAATGGAACAGACAGTGCGATACCCGGGCTTCACTGGGTAGGAGAAAACGGTCCTGAACTTATGGCATTCAGAGGTGGAGAAAAAGTTTATACTTCGATCGAATCACAGCGTATCTCGGCATTGCCGCTTGAAGCAAAATCCAACCACGGAAACGCTAATTACACTTTTAACATTTCTCCGAATTTCAACCTGACGGGCGTTGAAAACGACAATATGTCAGATAAATTAGAAGAGTGCGGAAACGCTCTTGTCGATATGGTGATTGAAAAGCTCGAAGATATCGCAATGGATTCAAGGAGGAATACATACGTATGACATACATCACAATACAGGGCGATAAGTGGGACAGCATCGCGTACAAGGTATTTGGAAGCTCTAATCATACTGATAAACTTATCAATGCTAATACAAAATATTGCGACACATATATATTCCCTGCCGGAATCGTTTTGGAAATTCCAAACATTGACACAACTACGACTGATGATTTGCCGCCCTGGAAGAAGGTGAGCGGATGAGCAACGCAAACATTGCAAGACATACAGATGTCGAAGTGTTTTTCTCCGGCGTTGATATAACAAAATCTTTGCGGCAGTATCTTTTATCTCTCACATATACGGACAACGAAGAGGATTCGTCAGATGATCTTCAAATCAAAATCGAGGATAAGGACGGCGTGTGGCTGACTAAATGGCTCAACCAAGCGATTCAGTCAGCCGCCTCTTCTGATTTAAGAGGAGATGAAGAAAGCGTCGGCGAACCGTACAAAGTAATTGTACAAACAGGCGTAAATGTTCGTAGCCGTCCAAGCGATATTTATCATCTGTACGGGACACTACCGTACGGGTCTATCATTGTCGCTAAGTCATTTAAAAACGGATGGGCTAACATAATATTTAATAACAAAAACGCCTATGTAGAAGCCTCTTGTTTAACGCCATGCGATGAAGATACGGAAATTCCGAATGACAATGTCGTAAAAGGTTTGAAGATACAAGCTGCAATAGTGCGCGCAAATTGGAATAACGATGGCATGGACAGAGTTCTCGATTGCGGTCAATTCGAACTTGATAGTGTCGATTGTTCCGGTCCGCCATCTGTCATTACAATAAAAGGGACTTCACTTCCCTATTGTAAATCCGTACGTCAGACAAAGAAAAGCAAATCATGGGAATCGTATACGCTTTTTGAAATTGCAAAGGAAATAGCTGAGAATGGCGGTATGGCTTTCATGTACTTATCATCTATCAACGTGTACTACCCACGTGTTGAACAGGTTGCAACAAGCGATATCTCTTTCTTGCAGACATTGTGTCATAATGCAGGAAAATCCCTTAAAATTTCAAACAATATCATTGTCATATTCGATCAAGCTGAATACGAAAACAAAGACGAAATTTTAACCATTCATCGCGGCAAAAATGGCGGATATTCAAAATGGAAACTTTCCACCGGAGAAGCTGATACACAATATACAAGTTGTCATGTATCATATACAGATCCGCAAACAGGCGAAGTAATCGAGGCTACTGCATATTGCAATGAATATGATTCAAATTCCAAGGAAAATAAATGTCTCGAACATTATGCCAAAGTCACAAGTATCGCCGAAGCGCAAATACTTGCTGCAAAACAGCTTCGTTTGCACAACAAATATGAATACTCCGCCACATTTACCTTTCCGGGAGATCCTTCCCTATTCGCCGGACGCACGGTAAAACTCCTCGGCTGGGGTTGTTGGAGCGGAAAATACATTATAAAATCCGCAAAACATAGTGTGTCAAAATCCGGATATACAACGCAAATCACTCTGCGTCGGGCATTGGAGGAACATTGATGGATGAGAGCTTATTTCAAAATATGGTTAGAATCGGAAAGGTTTACGATATCGATAACGAAAAACATAAAGCAAGAGTACACTTTCCACGCTTAAATATGACATCGGGGTGGCTGTGTATCGTGCGGAATGCAGAATCCTGGATGCCAGCAATCAACGATACGGTGCTTTGCCTTTATTTTCCGATATTCAACGGAGATGGATATATCTTGGGGGTGATTGAATGATTGTAGGTTGTCTGGGTGATATCGTTTTTTCGGTATCACAAGATATTATTAAAACGATACGAAATGTTTCGTGGCAAAGCTCTGCGACCATACAGGCGCACAAACGCCACATGGATATTGACTTGCCTGAATTTACAGGCGTCAGCCTCGATTCATTCACATTTAATATAAGATTGTCAAAATTTCTCGGTGTATCAGATCCCACAAGCGACATTTCGCGATTGCGTATGTATCAGAGAAACGGAATCGCGCTTTCGCTTGTAATAGGCGAAAAATCATACGGTCGCTGGCTTGTTTCAAAATATAAGATAACGGTTGAACACTATGATAAGAACGGAAATATAGTAACAGCCGATATTTCTGTTGATCTCACCGAATATCCGGAGGAATGATATGAGTTATAAAGTTACAGGCGGAAAACCTTATAAAATTTCTCTGAGTGAAAATGACACAATTATATCAGTCTTGCAGAATATATCAATGATCCTTTCCACAAAAAAAGGAACGGTCCCGATGTATCGAGAGTTCGGCCTGCCCATGGATTTTGTTGACAAGCCTATTCCGATTGCAAAAACATTGATCGTCTCCGAAGTAACAGAAGCGTTGCGAAAGTTTGAGCCACGTGCGACTGTTATTGATATAAAATTCGAAAGCGAAGATATAACTGGTAAAGTTATCCCGGTTGTGGAGGTAGACATAAACGATGAGCAGGAAGACTGATTATCAATTTGTATCAACAAATAGTGAGTCCATCATTACAAGTTTGACAACTGCATATGAGAAGATAACAGGCAGGACATTGCATCCTGCCGATCCAGATAAAATATTCATTTCTTGGGTTTCCGATATCATAATTCAAGAGAGGGCTATGCTTAATTACGTCGGAAATCAAAACATTCCGAGCAGAGCCGAAGGAAAAAATCTTGATGCACTCGGTGAACTTATTTATTCAATAGAAAGAAATGCTGCAAAATCGGCAAGATGTACTATGCGTTTCGTTATTTCGAAATCGCAAGAAACATCTATCCTTATTCCAGCTGGAACTCGTGTAACAGACGCAAGTCATACATTGGTATGGTCAACAATAGATGACGCCTATATTCCTATTGGCGACATAAGCGCAGATGTTATCGTTCAATGCGAAACTGCGGGAATTATCGGAAACGGATATGTAGAAGGACAAATTAAAATGCTCATAGACGTAGATAATATTCCCTATTATTCTTCGTGTTCAAATATCAATAAAAGTGACGGAGGCGCCGAAGAAGCGACCGATGATGAATATTATGAGCTTATGCGAGCCAGCATGGACGGATATAGTTGTGCCGGCGCAAAAGGAAGTTATATTTTTTTCGCAAAGCAAGTATCAACCGAGATTGCAGATGTTGTGGCAAATCGTCCTGCTCCCGGAGAAGTCAATCTTTATGTTCTAATGAAAAACGGAACGGTTGCAACAAACGAAATTAAGGCGGAAGTGCTTGCGGCGTGTAATGATGATGAGGTACGTCCTCTAACCGACAAGGTATCGGTAGAAGATCCCGAAATCGTAAACTATGATATAAATTTTACATACTATATTCCACAAGACAGCACGGTCAATTCATCGGAAATACAAAATGCTGTTAATAAGGCTGTTGAAGAGCATGTCAGGTGGCAATCTGGCAAACTTGGACGAGATATAAATCCATCTCATCTGCACGGGTTGCTTATGCAGACCGGAATAAAGCGCATAGATATGAAAAGCCCCAACTTTACGACTTTGCGCGACGGCAAAGACAACACCGTTCCTCAAATTGCGGTTGTTGGAACAATAACAACAACAAACGGAGGATATGAAGATGAATGATAAGCAGCATGGCTTGACCGCGGAAAATTTGTTATCTTCTTTGCCTGATGTCTTAAAAAACGATGCAGATATGATGGCTTTGGCTGCGATCATTGCCGAGACACTTTCTAATCGAAGCTGTGAAATAGAAGATGTGGCTATTTATTCCCGAATAGATAATCTACCAGAAAATCTTTTGGACATTTTAGCGCATGATTTCAAAGTCGACTGGTGGGACGGCAATTATACGATTGAGGAAAAACGAGCCACTTTGAAAAAAAGCTGGCGAGTTCACAAAACGCTCGGAACAAAGTCAGCCGTCGAAACAGCCATTTCTGCAATTTACCCTGATACGATTGTATCAGAATGGTTTGAATATGGCGGAGCGCCATATCACTTTCGTTTGTTAGTTGATGCAACTTATGAAAGTATTGACGCGGAAAAACACAAAAGGGTTATCGAAAGAGTAGAATTTTATAAAAATCTTCGCTCAGTTCTTGATGGAATAGAATATTTTGCAAATGGCAAATCAAACATTTATGTTGGCGTTGCGTTTGCGGGATATGAAATTATCGATAGCGCTGTTGCTCAACATTATTGAACGGAGGTGGTTTTATGGCATGGATCGGCGTTACAACAAATGCCGGCGTGAACCTTATGGCAAAATGGACGAATGGGACCATTCTCAATATTTCAAATGCTGTATCAGGCTCCGGCACTGTCCCAGAAGTTGCTCTATTAGCGCAGACTTCACTTGTTAATCAAAAACAAACAGTAAGTATCATTTCAAGTCAAGCTCAAAATGATACTCAAAAAATAAAAATACAAATTCAAGCGTCGGAAGAAAGTTATACATTAAATCAAATTGGCTTATATGCCAGCCTTGATAGTGGTACGCCTGTATTACTTGCACTTTTTCAAAATAGTGCTGGTGTTCTGATTCCAAGCGCTTCGGAATCTCCCGATTTTCTCTATACGTTTTATGCTTTCTTAAAAGTATCAAATCGCGGAGAATTCACAATAAATGTGGATTCATCGGCACTTGTTGGATATGGAGTCATGCAAGATTATGTTAAAGAGGCGATAAAATCACATAATCAAGATAAAAACGCGCATGATGAGATAATTAAAGCGGTTCAAGAGCAGATGCAAAAACTGTTCTATGTTATATCAAATTCAGAACCGGAAAGCGGACCGATACTCTGGTTTGACACATCGACAACGCAGAAAAATGATAAGACGCTGCTGTTAGAATTGGGAGGTGAAGAAGATGTCGACTTGACGCAAATATCCGCGTTCATTGACGAAAAGGGCTATCCGGTAATGAACGCAAATATCAATGTAGCCCAAGAAAAAGACACTTATGATGTCGAAATTATTTAAATTATTGGAGGAATAAAATTATGGCAAAAAAGAATGCTCAGCTTCGCACAAAAATTGAGGGTGTATTGGTTGACTTAATGGTCAAAACCAATATCGAAAACGTCATGTATAACGAAACCACTACCCTTGCAACAAAACTCGCAACTATCATTTCCGATATCGCATCAAAAGCTTCTTCGGCAGATCTTGCCAAGAAAGCCAATTCGCAGCACACACATGCTCAGGGTGATATAACCGGGCTTGATGCCGCACTTTCATCGCGTCCCACTACAACGGCGATGAACAGCGCAATCAACGCGCTTCGTCAGGAACTTCTCGGCGATACTCCCGTAGAGGCGTACAACACATTTACAGAACTTGCTCAATACATCGCAACACACAAAGACGCGGCTGACGCACTTACAGCGGCTGTTGGAAACAAAGCAGACAAGAGCGCTGTTGAGGCAATTCAGACAACGCTTAATGCGCTCGGTTCTCTTGCAAATAAAAGCAAAGTTTCTGAATCAGACCTTGATGAAGCCCTTGCAGAAAAAGTCAATGCAGCGTCTGACGGCAACCACTCTCATGCAAATAAAGATATCCTTGATACATACGATCAGACAAACGCAAATATCAAAGACGCGATAGAAAAAAAGCACACGCACACCAACAAATCCGTCCTTGACAGCATAACTTCTGCCAAGGTTGCAAGTTGGGACGGAAAGGCAAATATTTTCTTCGCCGCCGAAGAACCCAGCAATCTTGCCGATGGTGACCTTTGGTTCCAGATTGCAGACTAATTCATAAGCAAGACCGCGCATTTTTGCGCGGTCTTTCCCTTATAAGGAGGTATCTATGGCAATATACGAATATAACACCACTATGACGCACAAAGCTGCGAATGGAGACAAATATATATTATATCCAAAAACATCAGCCTCACAAGTTGCGTGCGATAACGGAAAAAATTTAGAAGAAAATTTACTTGAAGCAAAAAATCCTTTAAAAAAAGTAACGGGGAGCGGGAATATATCCGTAACCGTCGAGAATAACACGGAATACCGTTATACAGACGTTACAAGCCTAAGCATAACTTGCCCAGACGGGGAGTTCGAATGCTTTATAAGAGCTTCGTTTTCGAGCGGAATATCTTTCTCCGTAACGAACGGAAACCCGTGTCATTCCAACTATGACCTCGCGGGCGATACAGGAGGCGGGGACGCTGATTACAGCGGAACAGTGCTCGAAATCCACATAAAAGACGGCTGGTATACTCTCATCGTTGACGACCTCGGCACATGGAGTAAATGACGGAGGTTTTATGATAGATTCAAGAAGGAGATTTTCCTCTTTAAAAAGAACATCGGCAACGGATATTGTTTTTTACGAATATGACGTCAACACGGGGGAGCTTTTAAACAGCGACGCGGTTAAAGTTCCAGACCCGAATGTCGAGGTCACAATTACGACTACGCTAACGGGGTTTGTACAAATGGGCTGTGACGTTTATCAAGGCGGTGAGTGGATAGGAGGCTATTATCCTATTTTCCCTTATGTTCACTCTATAACAATAAACGGGGCAGACTTTGACATGGACATGGGATTTCCGCCACCTTTTACGGGAGCAACGATAGTTTTATACACAAGCCAGAACGGAGAAATTATAAAATGATGAAATACGGACATTTAAACGCGAACGGGGACAAGCTCGTTTACGCAAAATATCCCGTGCGCATCGGGAACACCGACTATTTTCTACCGTCTGCCGAAATAATGCTTTCGGCGGGCGAAAAGGAGATAATAGACAACGTAAAACCCGAAGATACGTATGGGGGTAAATACATAATGTCGTTTGAAGAAAACGACACACAGATAATAAAGAAATGGACTTTTACGCCGTTTACGGACGAAGAAAAAGAGAGAATATACGACAAGCTTTCGGTTTCGTATATTCGGAAAAAGTATACCGCAGATGATGAGAACAAGATAATGCGCGAATATCTCGCATACGGCGAAACTCATAAGCAGGCTTTTGACATATACAACTCCTATGTGGAAGAGTGCAAAGCGACAGCACGTGCAGAAGTCTATGACGTGGAGTGAATACGAAAAGACGGCGTTTGAAACATCTCGGCTATTTATACGGGCTACCGATATAAAGGGCGACTGCGAGAAGATGTATAAATGGACTTTCGATGAAGATTTCAGAAAATTCTGGCGTTTGCCGCGTTTTTCCTCAAAAGAGGATTTTGAAATGTATCTTCACGAACGCAAAAAAACAAGGTGGGATTTTACGGCGCTATACGACGGCGTTCCCGTATGCCTTATAAGTCTTCGGGAAAGCAAAAGCGAAAATCTGCTCAGCTATTGCACATCGCCGTCTTTTCGCCGCCGCGGATTTGCTTCGGAAGCGCTTAGCGCTCTTATCGAACATTTAGGACTAAAAACGGCAAGCCTTATGATAGAAAACACAAACAAAAAGAGCATAGCTCTTGCAAAAAAGCTCGGATTTATTCCGGGCGTTCATTTAAACGCATTTACGACTTTGTACATTAAAAACGGAGGTGAAATATGAATGAAACGCAGAACTTTTTTGATACTTTCCTTTACATGGGGAATAATCCTTTCATTTTTGGGCTGTATCGCTTATGTAATTCTGACGATCGCAGGATTTAAACCGCAGAGATACAACAACTGCCTGTATTTCGAAGTTGGCGAAGATTGGGGAGGTCTTGAACTCGGCTGGGTATTTATCGTAAACAAAAACCCGTCTACTCATATTCTCAATCACGAACTTGGACATGGCTACCAAAACTGTTATTACGGAGTTTTCTTCACGGTCATATTCATTTGGAGTTTTCTGAGATATCATTACAGAAATATAGTTAAGAAGATAAATCCGGAAAAGAAACTGAAACCATATGACTCTATCTGGTTTGAGGGACAAGCAACCGCACTCGGCGAAAAAATGGTTGAAAAGGGGAAAAAGACATGACAACATGGCAGATTATAACCCTTGCAATTTCATGCGTAACAGCCGCCACTGGTTTAACGGCTCTTGTTTCTTTTTTCGCCGCTCGCAAACAGAAAGAGCGCGAAGAGGGCGCAGAAGAAGCACTCATACACGCAAGACTCGATGTGATAAAAATGCAAAACGAAAATCTCATTCAGGAAAGTCACATTATATCCGAAAAGCTCGACGGACAGAATGTACGACTTTCAAAGCTCGAACAGACGGTCAAGGATTCGCAGCTTTCGGAACTGCCGAAGCAGATAGCTTCGATAGAAGCGAGCGTCAAATCTGCTCATCACAGGATAGATACACTTGAAAATAGATAATAAAGGAGAATAAAGGATGAATAATATTGCTTTAACAGTTATTTCCGCAGTACAGCTCTTGGTTTTGGTCATAGCTCTAATATACATAATCATAAGACTTGTGAAAACACTAAAACCGATAATAAAAAATCCCGATTTTATAAAGCTCATAATCGACGCTATCGCAGATGCGGAAACGGATTTAGGCGCGGGAAAAGGCAAAGAGAAGCTTCAATATGTTGTTAATACGGCACTCGATTATTGCGAGCAAAACGGCGTGAATTTCACGCAAGAACAGCTCACTAAAATAGTGAATATAATAGTAGCTATTGCAAACTTAATAAAAAAATTTATCGCGAAATGATATGTAAAAAATAAACCTGCCTTTATTTTCGTAAAGAGAATAAAGGCAGGTTTTTTGTTATTTAAAGAAAAACTTGAATTTAGAGAAGCATTTTGTGAACTTGACAAAGACATCTTCTTTTTATATAATTGTAGAATAAAGGAAGATGAAAAAGATGATGAATGACTTTATAAAAGAAGCACACAAAATCATACATGCCAACTGTCAGGCACTCTCCGTTCCCGTTCCGAACGTAAGGATTGCCGAACCGTCAGATTTTGCTGCGCCTACAATTCAAAGCGCTGTATCGAAAGACGGAAAAGAGCTTTTGATAAACAGAACTTTCGCCGAAAGTAAAACAAGTGAACTCTTTTTGTGGATGGTATTGTCGCACGAATGCCGTCACGTTTGGCAAGCGACAAACGGACGTGAAATGTTTGAGCACTATAAGCAATCGAATGGTTTGAGCGTTTTTGAATATAACGCGCAACCTGCGGAGGTTGATGCGTGGGGATGGGCTGTCGCGGTCATGAGCAAAATCTTTGGCGTTCGTCCGACGCTTGAAGAGAATTTCGGCACGGATCTTTGGAACCGCATAGACAAACGAGCACGGGAAATATGTTCAGAAGATTTATAAAGATATATAAAAAAGAGCGGTTTTTCCGCTCTTTTTCTCTTTTTTAAAAGATGTAAATGCTTCTATTGAATGATACAAACTTTGTTGCGTTGCCAAGACGGGATTCCTCCGTCATTATATAGCATCGCAAGCCGTCTTCCCCTACATGATATACAGCACCTGTGCTTGTCACCGCGTCTGCACCGTCGTCGGCATAGATACATTCCAAAGCATTGGCTTTGTCGAAATTGTTATGAAAAAGCTCACAAAATTCAAAACCGTTAAAAAATCCCTTTTCGGCTTTCAAGAAGTTTTCAAAAGCTTTTTTCTTTTCTGTCAGCTTTCTTTCTTCCTCTGCTTGTCTTTTTGCTATTGTTTCCGCAGACGGTTTGCGACCTCCACAGCGATTGTTGGGTTGATATGTTCTTGAAAATTTCGGCATAATGTTTATCTCCTTCAATATATCTGTTGATTTTTTTGCCTTACTGTGATATAATCAAGGTGGTCGGGGTAAGGCTCCCGACTCACCTTTGTGGGTGGTGCTTGGGCGGAGGCTTTTGTAGGGGCTCCGCTCTTTTTATTTACTCATTCATTATTCGTTTGACGCTTTCACGAAGTTCTTCAAGCGTTTCGCATTTTTCAATGAGTTCAAGTATTGCTTTCAGCAATGCTTGTGTTACGTTCATTTCTTCCATTACCTCACTTCCTTTCCCGAAAAGGTTTTACCTTTGCCTTACATTTATATTATAAATGATTTTTCTTTATTTGTCAAGATATTTTTGATAAAAAATTCAGAATTTATAAAGTTTTTTTCTTTATAATTAAATTTTTTAATTATAGTTATAAAAAAATAAACTTGACAAAAAACAAAATAAGCTTTATAATTATAAAAAAGTGATATAAAGAGGGAATATAATGATAACTCGAAAAAAAATAAAAAATGCAATAAATGACCAAAATACAACAGCTGCCGCAGTCGCGGAAAAATTCAATCTATCCCCGCAGGCATTCAATAGCTTTTTGCAGAAGAATTTTACGCAACAGGATTTAATAAAAATTGCCGACGCGTTGGGATTGCGCTATGTTTCCGCCTTTATCGATGATAATGGGGAAACTGTAATAGGCGGAGTATGTAATATTTCCGAACTGGAAGAAAAATAAATTAAAAATAATATAACCTGCCCTTATTTTCCATATGGAATTTAAAGGCAGTTTTTTTGTTGTTTTTTTGAAAATTTTTCAAAAAACTATTGACATATACGCCCGTATATGGTATAATATATACAGAAAGGAGATGAGGGGAATGGAAAATATAGAAAAAGCCCTGCGAGACTTGGCAAAAGCAGTTGAAAGTAACGAAACAGTTAAGCGAGTTACAGTTACAATAACAATGCAAAAGCCGAAGCCGAGCAAGGCAACCAAAGAAAGCAAGTAAGCTTTCAAGGCAGGGATGGGGCGAAAGCCCCTCCCGTAAGTCCTATTATACTTTATAAAAATAAATTTGTCAATTATTTAAACGGAGGTATAAAAATGGTGATTGAAAAAAACGATAAAAAATATGATGTAAGAGAATGCAAAACAACATGGTCGGTTTCATGGGAAAAAGATGGTTTAAAAGTTAATTACAAGATAGACAAAAATATGTGCCATACGGAAAAAGAGCTGAAAGAGTTTATAGAAAAAGAAAAAATGTTTTAACGGAGGCTTTTATGGAAAATGAAGTAAAACCGAAAAAAGATTACACAGCACAGAAAAAACATCTTCGCACAAACTACGTGCGTTTTTCTCTCGACCTTCGTCCGAACGTGTTGGAAGATTTCAAACGTGTATGTGAAAAGAACGGAACAACACCGACGACGGAAATCAAAAAATTTATCGCTTCATATTGTGAAACAGAGCGTGAATGAAAAAAGAGCCGAATTTCTTCGGCTCTTTCAAGTATACATCCGAAAACGTATACCCCAATTAGTAATTATATTATACAATAACTGCGAAAATAATGCAAGTCCAAAATGTAAATTTTTAAATTAAATTTTTTACACTTTGAATTCTCGAAAAAAGATCGGGATGAATGACCTTGGAGTAAACATTATTATTTACGGATTTTTGATAATTTTGAGTGATATGTTCAAATTCTCGTATAAAAGCTTTTATTTCTGTTTTAGAGACTTTAAGCATTTTTAAATAATAACATACTAAAAAAAGATAATCTCCTAATGTTTTGAAATTCACATAAGGCAAAGAAAATTCTTGTTTTAAACAAGATTTCATTGCAGGAGAGGGGTCTATTTTTCTGAAACGAGTATCAAAGATAACTGCGTTATGGGCAATGGCGTTTCTTAAATCTTTAATTGCATAAATATATTTATAAATCAGTTCTCTATTAGTGTCTGATGAAATTACATTTAAGCCGAGCTTTTTAGATATTGCATCTCGTGTTTTATAAGTAAGACATGACAATAGATATCCGAAATCACCAAGTGTAAATATTTCAAACAGTGCCCATAACGGCACGCCGCTATAACTCATATTATTGTAAAAATGTGTTATTTTGGGGTTGCCTTCTTTGTAAGCTTTTGATAGATAAGATTGAATTGTATTTTGCAAATGCAATTTCTTTTCTTGTGCTTTCTTTTTAAAATTGCTATCAGAATTCTGAGGACAATTATGATATCCACACACAACTCTATCGTACATATCTTGAATATTTTCGGAATGAGCTTCTTCGAGAATGCATTCGAGTGCAATGTTTTTTACAGCTGTTTCTATAAACATTATTTTTTCGTAAAAAAGCGCTTTGAGTTGTGAATCATATTTTATTGTTGCGTATACTTCATCGTAATTGATAAATGGTATTTTATTGTCTGCGGTATTAAAAAATCGGTATCCTTTATAACCATGATAATAACCAGTATTCATCAATTGACGTTTTTGCGTACTTCCGGATATATTTATACCATTGCATCTTAAATGTCTCATCAATCCGTCTGTACTTTTATAACTCATAAAACTTCCTCGAAATATGTAATTTAAATTATATTAGTTTTATTATATCTCAATTATTGAAAAAATCAATATCTTAAATATCATAACTAATAAGAAAGAACTCCCCGTATTAAAATCTGGGGAGTTCTTTCTATTATACCATCTATTTAAAAAACGAGTATCAGCAGGTGATGAAAGTATGTACAATAATCATCTTATCGAATCGCGAAATTCTTTTGAGAGGAGCGTACAGGAACAACTAAATCCGCAACGTCTCGCAGTTCTTCTAAATCTATATTTAGAAACAAAACAAGTCTTACCAAAACAACCGAACCGGGAAATCTTCTGCCGGATTCGATTTTTTGATACCAACGAATAGATACAGAGACTGCTTCGGCTAA